>JANLTC010000074.1:0-12217 GCA_031362725.1 Deltaproteobacteria bacterium
CCAGCCCGGTGCGTTGCCCGGCAGATCGCTTGATCTCTTTCGCCCCGAGCAGGCCGAAGACGATGGCCAGTGACAAGCACGACAACGTGAAGGCGTTCTCGTTCAACGACGACACCTTCACGATGAATCAGCCGTACATGAAGGAGTTCCTGGGCCGCTACAAGAAGGAGATCGGGACGCCCTTCGTGTGCAACACGACGGTGCTCGACGTGGATCGCGAGATGCTCGAGGTCATGAAGGACTCCGGCTGCGACCTGGTCCGCTTCGGCGTCGAGACGGCCACGACGCGCATCAAGCGGCGCGTGCTGAAGCGCGACTTCTCGAACAAGAAGACCGAGCAGGTCTTCAAGTGGTGCCACGAGATCGGGCTCCGCTCGTTCGCGTTCAACATCCTGGCGAACCCGGGCGAATCAATGGAGGAAATGCGCGACACGCTGAAGCTCAACTCCAAGTTGATGCCGAACGGTCTCAAGATGTCGCTCGGCTACCCGTTCCCGGGCACCGAGTACCACGACATCGCCAAGGAACTGGACCTGATCGACGAGACCAAGCACTTCCACAACTTCCTGCACGACACCAAGCTCAAATGGGCCCCGGAAGATCGGCTCTGGATCGACAAGGTCCGCTGCGTCTACTGGTGGTGGATGAACGTCTATCTGGAGAACGAGTCGTCGGGCGTCTACAAGGAGCTCGTCGAACTCGTGGAGTCGCTCAGCGAAGACGAGTGGCTCGATCCGGAGATGGAGCGTCGCATGTGGGAGCTGGACGAGGCGCTCTCCAACGTGCTCAAGATGAGAGAGATCACCCACTACACGATCCCCTTCAAGGACCGCCCGGAGATCTCGATCCTTTACAAGGGCAACGACTTTTCGCTGGATCGAGACGTACTCGACGAGCACTAGGATCGACTTCCCAGATCGAAGGGGCCGTTGGAGCAGATGCTCCAGCGGCCCTCCTTGCCTAGTAAGGGCAGAGCGACCGAAAAGGATCAACCGATGCCGCGTTACCAGACGACTCCGCACGACAAGGATGGGCCCTTCTCCGAGAACGGGACCGGCGAAGGCCCGGAGCTCGAGAGCATCGACACGACCTACGCCGATGACGGCAACGAGATCTTCTTCACGTCCGGCTACAGCGCGCGGGAAATTGCGCAGCGCCACCACACCGAGCACGGTGGCACGGTCTGGGTGAACTCCGTGTCGCGCAAGATCATCCGCAAGGACTATCAGTACGCGACCAACGCACCGGTCTACTTCGCGATCCACAAGTCGCCCGTCTACACGCTGATCAAGCGCGACGGCAAGATCCTGCGCGCGTACTGGCCCGAACTCGGCAAGTAGTGCTCGACTACATCCGTTCCCTGCGCGCGAAGATCGGCAACATGAAGATCCTCGTGCCCGGCGTGCGAACGCTGGTCTTCGACGGCGAGGGGCGCCTGCTGCTCGAACGGCAGAAACTCTTCGGCTCCTGGGCGCTGCCCCACGGCTGCGTCGACGTTGGCGAGTCCGCCCTCGCCGCGGCGATCCGCGAAACCGAAGAGGAAGTCGGCGTGCGCATCCTGAGCGCCGAACTCTTCGGCGTCTACACGGATCCCAAGTACAGCGTGGTCTACCCGAACGGCGACCAGGTGCAGACGTTCACGATCGCCTTCCTGGCGCGCGACTGGGAAGGCACGCCCCGCCCCGACGGAGACGAAGTCACCGAAGTCGGGTTCTTCGCGCTCGACGCCCTCCCCACGCCGATCTACCCGATCCATCAGGAAACCATCGACGACTACCGCGCCAGCCTCATCCGGAGCCCGGCGTCAACTTGTTCGGAGCGTCAACTTGTTCCGGTCGTGAAGTGAACACGACGACGCTGCTCGTCGGCCGCGACGATGCACGACGCCGTGTCGAAGCCTGCCTACGCGCCGGTCGCAACGTGCTGCTCGAAGGCCCCGTCGGCGTAGGCAAGACGCACCTCGCGCTGGCGATCGCCGAGCGCCTCGCGCTGCCGCTGTTTCGCGTCGATGGAGACGGGCGCTACAGCGAGCAGAAGCTCAGCGGCTGGTTCGACCCGCCGACGGTGCTGCAGGGCGGCTACGGGCCCGAGGCGTTCCTGCCCGGCCCGCTCGTCGAAGCGATGACCGCCGGCGGACTGCTGCTCGTCAACGAGATCAACCGCTTGCCCGAGGGCGTCCAGAACGTGCTGCTGCCGGCGATCGACGAGCGACTCGTCGTCGTGCCCCGCCTCGGCACGATCCGCGCGCGCGACGGGTTCCGCGTGATCGCCACGCAGAACCCGAGCGACTTCGTCGCCACCTCGCATCTCTCCGAGGCGTTGCTCGACCGCTTCGAACTCGTCGCCCTCGACTACCAGTCCGAAGCGGAAGAGACGGAGATCGTGCTCGCGCTCCTCGCCGCGGGCAAGCTCGGCGACGCCGAACGGCGTTCCCTGGCCGCCGCCGCCGTCGCGATCGCCCGCGCGACGCGCGATGACCCGCGCATCCGCCGCGGCGCCTCGGTGCGCGCCGCGATCGCGATCGCGGAGATCGCCGCAGCGTTCCACGACGATGGCAGCGCGCTCGCCGCTGCAATCGAAGAAGCCACCGAGATCGCGCTCCCGACGCGCATCGAGATCGCGCGCGACTTCGGCGACGAATCCGACGTCGCCCCGGCAACCGGCGTCGTCGCCGAACTCGCCAGGGCGGCGGCAACGCGCATCGACGAAGTGCCAAAAAAAGCCCGTCCGTAGCCGCGCCCCCGGCGTCGCCGGCTGCGAAGACCGAACGCCGCGATCCGGGCGACCGGATCGACACCAACAGCGAGAAGCGTCGCGTCGCTTTCTACGATGACCCGCTGCTTCCCGACCTGCGGGGTGCGACCGACTGGGACATCGCCACGCGCTATTTCGACTTCGGCATGCCGCTCGCGCGCGGCACGAAACACGAAAGCGCCGTGCGCCGCCTGCGCGCCACGAGTGCCGCCGCGATCGTACGCCGCGCGCGCAAGGTGCTGGGCGCCGTCGCGCGTCCGACGCGCAGCGGTCAGTCGCCGTGGACCGAGACGCCAGCCGACGCGACGCGCATCGAAGTCGCGATCGAGGAGACGCTCGAGGGCGCGCCGCTCGCCTTTGCGCGCGGCGCGCAGCGCACCGCGCTGTTGCCGGGCGACGTCGTCGTCGACTTCGCGCGGCGTCGCGCCCAGTCGGTCGTGCTGTGCCTCGACACGAGTCTCTCGATGCAGGGCGAAAAGCTCGCGCTGATGGGCGTCGCGGTGGCCGTCGTGCTGCTGCAGTTCGCGGACGACGCGGTGGCCGTGGTCGGCTTCGACGACGTCGCCCACGTGCTGAAGCACGCGGACGAGCACGTCCACGCCGAAGCGCTGATCGAGCGCCTGCTCGACGTTCCTGGCCGCCCCTACACGAACCTCGAGGCCGGTCTCGCGCGCGCACTCGAGATGGCGCAGCGCGCGACGCGTGGCAGCCGCGGCCGTCCCGTCTCGACGGTGCTCGTCACCGACGGCAAGTACACCGCCGGCGCGGACCCCGCACCGCTGGCAACGCGCTTCGCGCATCTCACCGTGCTGAAGATCGGCGCCGATCGCGCGGGCCTCGCACTCTGTCGGGAACTCGCGCAGCGCGGTCACGGAAGCATGCGCGAAGCGCCGCGCCTCGATGTCATCCCGTTCGCGATGTATGGCGCGGTGCAGGAGCTGCTGCGCGGAAGAGGTTGAGCCGCGAGCTCTACCGCGGCTATTCCCCCGCCAACTCCCGCAAGCGCTGCTTCATCGCTTCGATGCGCGCGAGCGCCGAGTCCGGCGCCGGTTTGCGCTCCGCGCTGGGCACCGCCTCGGCGGCCGCACGGTCGGCCTTCTCGCGTTCACGGCGGGCGAGATCGCGCGACGCGGCGCCCGGGTGCTGCTCGAACTCCTCGGGGAAGTCCCGGAGGTAATCGGGACGCTCCGGGAGCTCTTTCTCGTCGCGCCCTGAGATTGCGTTCAGCCCCGGAAGAGTTCGCGCGACGCGTCGACGGCCGAGTCGAGGAACGAGACGACACAGCCGGCCTGGAGCTGCTCGGCGTCGTACCAGATCCATTCGGCGCGGTGCAGCACGCCGCCGAACCACGCACCGTCGATCTTCCACTCGCCGCCGCCTTCGAGTTCGGGCAGCGAGTCCGCGCCGCCGTGCTTCGGCAGCGGACACGGCTTGGCGTAGAAGTAGGGCACATCGATCTCGGCATCGCCGTCGCAGTAGCCGAGACCGACGCTGTTGCCGTCGCCGAACGCGACGCCGCCCGTCAAGTGCAGCACGTCGGGCGCGACGCGCACGGGCTGATCGGATTTCGTCATCCCCGCCACGCAGAGCAGCGCGCGATACGCATTGCCGAACGAACGGGTGAGATCTTCGAGCGCCCCCGAAGCGGCGAACGTCAGCGGCGCACCGGCCGGCGCGGCGACCTCGGCTCCGTGCTTGCGCGCTTGCTCCGCAACCCACTTTGCGGCGTCGTCACTGGTCTTGCCGGCGAGCGCGAGCGTCTCGCCCGGCTTGCCAGCGGCGTCGGTCAGCAACAGCGTCAAGTTCGAGGGCGCAAACGCGATGCGGAACTTGCCAGCGACCACGGGCGTCGCGAAGGCGCGCGCGTCGGCGAGCCATTCGAGGTGCGAACCAGCCTCGCCGAGGAGCGCGCGACTCGCCGCGGCGACGCACCCGACGGCGCGATGCACCTGGGCGCGCGCGTCGGCGGCCCCCGCCTGGACTGCGCCCTGCATCTCCCAAACTTCGCGAACGACCTCGAGATCCATCTTTCACTCCCCTGGCTGGCCCATCTCGGAACCCGCCGTCTGCTCGCTTCAACCGGAGCGCAGCCTAATCGCCGCTTCCCGCCCCTGCCAGACTGCATCGTCTCGCGCCTGCGCGAGCCTCCTCATCGGCCTCCGGTGGTGCAACTCGAGCGCGGATCCCGCTCTGCCCGAGCCAAAGCGCCAGTCGGAACGGGGGGACGAGGTGGGTCGCGTCGATGCGGCGTCCGCCGGATGCCATCGCGATCCCCCTCGATCGACTCGCAGTCGAGAGCCCGTTCGCTCTCGCGGCCGAAGTTCCCGAAGGGCCGCCGTCTCCTTCCTCTACGGCAGTGGAATGTCCGAGCTATACGCATCCGAGAGACACCTCCACTGGCCATCGACCTTCGTCCACACTTCCAGATACTTGCCGCGGTCCGTCACGGGTTTTCCGTTGGCGTCGTTCGAGGTCAGCGTGTAGATGCCACTCGTGAAGCCCAACTCGCCGCTCGCTGCGACCTGGACGCGCAGTGGCCTCCAGTCGATCGCCAGACCGGGCAGGCCGAGCAGGTTGACCCAGCCGGTCCTGACGGCGGCCTTGTCCTTCGCGGCGGGTTCGTTCGGGGCCAGCGTCTCGCCATCGTTGGCCATGAAAGCGACAGTCGCGTCGACGTCCTTCCGGCTGGCGGCGGCCGACCACGCCAGATCGGTGGCGCGCAGTTCTGCTTCCGCCTTGCTCCGGTCGCTCGTCGATTTCCCGGCTTCGGCTGTTGCGCCTCCTTGGCCACAGGCGACGGCCGCGCCGGTCATCAGCAAGAAGCCGAGGGTCCACCGCGTGATCTTTGTCGTCATCGTCACTTCCTTCCGAGATGAGAGCCCGCAATCTATCACGAGCCCGGTGTGCGACTACACACAGCGGTATCGGATCGACCCGGTGCTCGCAACGCTCTCGGCTTCGAGCACGGGTTTGGATTGCAGGATTTCGTCAGCGGGGTGGATCGCGATCGAGGAAAGGGGCGGGCGTTCGCGCGCTCGCGGTCCGCGTGGCCAGACGCTGCACGCTTAGGCGGGACTCCGGTCGAGCCCGGCTTGTCGCAGCGCTGCCGGCGTGACTACTGGCCTCGATCGCGTCGCCAGCCGAAGCCGATCAAACCGAGGGCCAGTAGCACTGCCACCGACGGCTCCGGTACGGACTGTGCGATGCCGAGGTCGATCTGGCTGGCCGTTGTGGCGCCGATTCCCTCGACGTGGAAGTCATCACCGGAGAGCGTGTCGGGATCCGTGGTGCTGACAAACGAGAAGCCACCGCGTGAGGCGTTTACCGCGATGTCGCCGCCAGGTGTCAGTGAGAAGTAGTTGAGGTCGTCCACGAAAGGCGGAAGCGGGGCGAACGAAGACCAGCCGGACGGCGCGCCGATCGTAGAGCTGCCGTCGAGGCTGAATGCACTGTGGCCGTGCAACACGTTGAGACCGGCGAGTGCCTCAGCGCCGCCACTGTTGTTCACGACGAGTGAGTATTGGAATAGCCCGCCGCCCAGCGCGGTCATGCTGTAGTAGACGATCGGCAGCGCCGAAGCGGCGGGCGCGATCGCGAGTAGCGCAATTCCGCAGAACAACGATGCCTTGGCTCGCAGCAAGCGCAGCATGGCGATCTCCCTCACGGCGGCGACACCGTCAGTGTGAAGCCGTAGCGGCCAGCCTCGCCGGTGCCGCCGGCGAGGAACGTGGATGTGTCGGCGTCGCGAATCTCGAGGGTCGTCGCGGTCCCCGTCTGGTCGATGGCGAACTCGAGGTGGGCGAAGCTTCCGTTCACGGTGCCGCTGGCCTTGCCGGTTGCCGAGAAGTCGGCGCCGGTCGTGGTCATCGTGAACGACGAGAACGACGTCGCGTGGATCAGCGTGTGGGATGCGTACTCGAAGGCGCTGAGCTCCCCGGTGATGCCGTGCGACGCGTCGAACGTGTCCGCCGCGCTGCTCGCCGCCAGCCCCGCGAGATCGAGCCGCACCATCGAGACGGCGCTGTTCACCAGGAATTTGCCGCCGCCGCTCCAGTCGTAACTGCGGCACGGGCACTCCGCGATGCACTGGTACCCGGCCTCGCCGACCGCCTCGCATTTGTAGCCGGCCAGCACGCCCGTGATCGCGCCGGTTGCGGGATCGCAGGAGGCGCCGGGCTCGAGGCACTCCGGTCCGGTCGCGGGCGGGCAGTTGGCCGCCGTGCACGCGCCGCGGTCGCTCTGGTACGTCTTCAGCGCGTCGCACAAGCTGCGCACGATGCGACCCTGGGCGGTGTCGAGCGGGTGGCCGGTGTCGCTGTCGATCGCGTTCCCGATGCAGCTGCAGACCTGCTCGAGCGTCTGCGCGTTCACCGCACGGTTGTTGCAGTCGCTCGGCGCGGGCCCTTCGATCGCCGAATGGCCGCAGCAATCGGTGTCGATGATGCAGTTGGCGTTCGCGAACGAGTCGATCGGCTGCGAGAGTTGTTCGGTCGGCGCAGAGGCGAGCGGCGGCTGCACCTCATGGCAGCCGATCGACGAATCGTTGCAGCCCTTTGTCCCGCTGCCGCTCGGGTTCACGTTGCTCATCACGGCATTCGGATCGAGCGGCGTGTGCGGACCCGGTTCGATCGGGATGTCGGCCATCCGCATGTTGCCGGCTTCGTCCACGGCTTGTCCGATCTCGACACGGTTGCTGCCGAGATGACCTTCGCTCTCGCTGTCGGTCGGGCAGAGCAGGTACGACGGCATGAAGAGGGGCGGACCCGGGCAGGTGAGCAACACGCGGGGGAGCTGGCAACGCGAGATGTCGGGGTTGTCGTCTTCCTCGGGCGCGAAGCAGCCCCTCTGCGCGCTGGTGTCGCTCATCGTCAGCGTGATGCAACAGTTCTTCGGCAGGCACGTGACGGTGTCGGCGATCGTGTGGGTGCCGGCCGCGAGGTTGTGGTTTACGCACTCGACGTAGGTGCAGACGTCGTGGACCTGATCGCCGGTCGTAGCGGGTCCGCCGGGATCGCAGCTCGGCGGGGGAGGCGGCGGGCCGCACACCGGGGCCATCAAGAAGAGAACCGCGAGCGCGGCGAACGTTTCGGTGCCGAGCCGTCTGCGAATGGTCGACAGTGCCGGGTCGGGTCGCCTGCGTTCGCTCATCGCCCCTCCTGCGACGCGTCCCGGCAAACGACCGGCGCGGCGTCTTGTGACGACGCCAGGAAGGGATTGCAGCGGCGGCGTGTTGCAGCGGGGCGATGCAGCGAGGACAGCGAAAGAAACCACACGCGGTCCTTGCGACCGCGAGACCCTTCCCAGAGCCAGCGTGATTCTCTCATCGTGGCGACGGGAACTGCAAGGATTTTCCGACAGCGGAGCCGCGCGCGCTCCGGATCGCCCGTCTTCCCGAGATCAGCGGAGCGGCGCGTGTCGTGCCGAGGCGCTGCCGCGCGCCAGCGCCTGGCCGGCGCCCGGCTCCGTCTTCGCCGTTTCCGCAAGCGCTCCGAGCAGCGCCATCCCGATGTCCGATTCGGGCAAGAGCAGTCCAATGCGGCCGTACCGCAGAGCAGTCGTTGCCGCGCCGCCGCTCGAGCGTCACCCCGCTGGTGTTGGCGTGCGCCGCCCGCGTTGCGCCGATTCGCGCAACAGCTCTTGGCGGCGATGATGCGATTCTCGATCGGGTCGCTCCTGCCGAGCGCGCTGCTCGAGATCCTTCGCCTCGTGCGTTGGGCCGAGAGTCTTCGAATCGGTCGAGCAGGCCTCCCGGTTGGGTGCGCTTGGCACTGCTGCTCCGCAGGCAGTTGGCACGACACACATTCGCGGAAATGAGTTCTGCGTATCCCTGCGGTGCGCCCGCGGAGCCTGCGGAGTCCTGGCCTCGGCTGCGGCGCGCAGCCGATCGGCGAAATCAGGCGCGTTGCTGGATCGCCGCGACGAGTCCGCCGGACATCTCGATGCCGGGAGTCGCGGCGTTGCGGGTGCTCCAGCGCGGTGTTGGCATTTGCCGCACGCGGCATGGTGGAACGCTCGATCCGCGGCAAGCTGTCGCCCGAACGAGCGGCCTTCTTTTGTTCTTATTCGACTCCCTTCCAGCTGCGCAATCTCGCCGACGGGGTCCAAGATCGATACCGTGCTCGTTTCCGCCACACCCCCGGAGAGGCGCATGACAGGAATGGCTCGGGTCCACTACAAGACCTTCGTCTACGACAGCGCGCGTTGGGACGGCTTCGCGTTTCGCCCCGGCGACATCGTGATCAGCACGCCGCCCAAGTGCGGCACGACCTGGATGCAGCGGATCTGCGCGCTGCTCGTGTTCCAGACCCCTGATCTCGAGAAGCCGCTCACGAGCGTCTCGCCCTGGATCGACATGCTGACCCGCCCCCACGCGGACGTCCTCGCCGAGCTCGAGGCCCAGCAACATCGGCGCTTCATCAAGACCCATACCCCGTTCGACGGGCTTCCCTTCGACGAACGCGTGACCTACCTCTGCGTTGGACGCGACCCGCGCGACGTGGCGCTGTCGTGGGACAACCACATGGCAAACACAGACGCGACAGCGCTGTTCAGCGCGCGTGCTGCCAGCGTCGGCAACGACGACATCGCCGAGATGATCGCGAACGGACCGCCCCCGGTACCTGAGAGCGAACGCGAGCGCTTCTGGGCCTTCGTGATGAACCCGGCGCCGGCGACCGAAACGCCCAACTCGGTGCTCGCGGTGCTGCACCACCTCGCGAGCTTCTGGGCCTTTCGCAATCGGGCGAACGTGCTGATGCTGCACTACGCGGACCTCGAGGCGGACCTCGAAGGGCAGATGCGAGCGCTCGCCGCGCGCCTCTCGATCGCAGTGCCCGAGGAGCGCTGGCCCCAGCTCTCACGTGCGGCCACCTTCGAGGAGATGCGCCGCAACGCCGACCGGCTGGCGCCCGCCGTCACCGAGTCGCTCTGGCTCGACAACCAGCGATTCTTTCATCGCGGTACCAGCGGCCAGTGGCAGGCGCTCTTCGAGGAAGGCGACCAGGTCCGCTACGAAGCCCGCGTTCGCGAGCTCGCGGCTCCGGACCTCGCGGCCTGGGCCCACCACACGTAGTCCTGTGTTGGCAGCAGGAATCGCGCGGCTGCCGGGCTCGCGCTTGCGCCCGACGCGCAGATCGCCACCATGCGCTCGGAGGTCTGGTCGGCAGACGTCAGTCGAGCCCCACAGTCTTCAACAACGCGGTGAAGCGCGGATCGGAGCGCAACGGGTCGAGATCCGGATCGACCTTCCACCAGGGCACGTAGTACGAATGCTCGGTCGCGGCCTGCGCCAGCGAAGCGAGCGCGCCGTCCGTGTCGTGGAGTCCGACCTGCACCGTCGCGATGAATGAGGCCGAGACGTAGTCCTCGCGCATCCGTTCGCGCAGATGGTTCAGCACCCGGGTCGCTTCCTCCGTGTTCCCCGCGTCGGCATGGGCACGCCCGAGCGCCGACTCGCCCTCCGCGCCGCCAAGGTCCTCCATCTCGAGGGGACTCAGCACGGCGATCGCCTGCTCGAATTGGCCCGTGCGCGCGTATGCCCGGCTGAGCCACAAACGGGTGTAGGAAAGGTCCGGGTTGCGGAGCGACGTAGCGCGCAGCACCTCGATGGCCTCCTCGTAGCGGCGCGCAAAATACAGGTTGGCGCCCAGCCACGTATTGGCCTCCGGCGAGAGCGGATCGAGTGCGACCGCGCGCCGCGACTCGGCGAGACCCTCCTCGGTGTGGCCGCTGGCGAGCAGGAACAAGCCGTACCACTCGCGGGCCGAGGGGAGGTTGGGTTGCATCGCCAACGCAGTCTGGAACTCGCGCCGGGCGGTCTCGGTGTCGCGGTCGTACCACCAGTGGACGATCCCCAGCCAGGTGTGCGCTTCCGCGAGCGACGGATCGAGCCGCAACGCCGTCTCGGCCGCGTCGCGGGCGCGCGGCAGGCTCTCGTTCGCCGGCATGAAGCCGTCGGTGATGTTCACGTAGTAGTAGGCCGTGCCGAGATGGGCGAGTGCGTAGTTCGGGTCGCGCGCCACCACCTCTCGCAGATAGCCGATCGCGTCCCTGATCCCGGCGCTGGTGAGCGACGCGGTGGCGTAGCGCGCCTTCAGATAGAGCTGATACGCCTCGAGATCTTCCGTCGGCTTGCGCTCGAGACCCTCCCGCTCTCCGGCCGCGAGCGTGACTTGCAGCGCATTCGCCACCGTCCGTGCGACCTCGCTGCGGATCGCGAAGACATCCTTCAGCTCGCGGTCATAGCTCTCCGACCACAAGTGGTAGCCGTCCTCGACGTCGATGAGCTGTGCAGTGATGCGCACCTGGTTGCCCGCCTTCGCGACGCTGCCTTCGAGCACCGCGCCCACGTGCAGCTGCTCGCCGATCTCCTTGATGTCCTCGTTCTTGCCCTTGAAGGCGAACGACGAGGTGCGCGCCGCGACGTGCAGGCCCGACACTTTCGCGAGTGCGGTGATCAGGTCTTCGGTGATGCCGTCGCTGAAGTACTCGTTCTCCTTGTCCGAGCTCATGTTGACGAAGGGCAGCACGGCGACCGACTTCCGCGTAGGCGGTGCCGCCGCGTCGGGCCGTCGCGCCTTCATCCACCAGAACGCTCCCGCGATGGCGACGCCGAGGATCACGGCCACGACGCCCGCGCGCAGCAGCTTGCTCCGCTGCGCAGGCGATTCCGCCGGCCGCGCCGCCGTAGCCTTCTCGCTCGCCACCGGTGCTGCAAAGGGGGCCACACCCTCGAGACCGGCTTCGGCGATCTCGAGCACGTTGTCGAAACCCTTCAGCGAATAGCCGCCGTAGCTGCGCCACGCGATCGGCCGAGGGAACCCTTGCACATCGAGTCGTTGCCGCGCGCTGTCGGCCACCGCGGACGACATCAACACCTGCGCGGGTCGCGCGAGGCCGCAGATGCGCGCCGCCAAATCGACGGCGAGTCCCTCGATGCGCGGCGGCGCGCCGTCGCCGCCGGGCCCGGAGCGTTCGCTCACCTCACCCATGTGGATGCCGGTGCGGACGCCGGGGAGATCCGGCTCGTCGCCGTGCGCCTGCTGCAAGCGCAGCGCGAACGCGACCGCAGCGCTCGGCGTCTCGAAGGTCAGGAAGCAGCCGTCGCCGGCCCAGTCGATCACGCGGCCCGCCGAAGCCGCCGCGAGCGTACTCACGAGCGCGCGATGCCGCGCGATCAGCTCGCCGACGCGCTGGTCCCCTTGCTGCGTCTTCAGTGCGGTCGAGTCCGCGAGGTCAGTGAAGACCAGCGTGAGGATGCGCGAGACACCGGCGACGTCGGGCCGGAGGTGTCCCTCACACGCGGCGAGCGCAGCGCTCTAGGCGGCGCACTGGCCCCCTTCGGTACTGGCTTCGTCGTTGCCTTCCGGAACATCGCCGAAAAGTGCTGCAGCGTCGCGCAGCCGACCTGAACATGCGTCGCACCGCGATCAGTCCGGATGGCACCGCGATCAAGGGTGAACAG
>JANLTC010000077.1:0-6066 GCA_031362725.1 Deltaproteobacteria bacterium
ATTTTGCGAGATCGAGCCCGAGTTCCTTGGCGTACTCGCGGAGCTTGTCCGGCTTGATCTCCCGCTGGTTCGCAAAGATCTTGTCGTACATCTCCCAGAACTTGCCCTGGTTGTGCGCCGCCTCGGCTGCCGCGGACGCACCCGGCGCGTCGGGATGGATGCGCAGCGGCAGGTGCTTGAACGCGAGCTTCACCTTGTCGGGGTAGACCTGGGAGATCTGCGCGAGCGTCGGATTCACGCGGGCGCAGAACGGGCACTGGAAATCGCTGAACGCGACGATCGTGATCGGCGCATCCTTGCTGCCGCGGATCGGCGCGCTCCCCGTGTCGACCGTGTAGCGCTTGCTCGGATCCGGGAGTTGCGGGCCCTCGGCGCGGGACGGCATCGGTCGCCCGCCGGCGCCCGCGCCCGTTGCATCCGCGAGCCTGCCGACCGCGCCCACTACGGCGCCGAGCTGTTCCGACTGGCGATCCATCGCGGTGCCGACGATCCAGGCACCGATGACCAACGCTACGCCGACCACGATCGCTGCGACCACCCGCGAACCACCCGATTCCGCCGCCATGAATCACCTCCGCCCCAAGGGCGGGCGCAGTCTAGCTGCACCCCCCTGCTCCGACAGGCCATCGCGCGCAGCCCGACGCGCGCTCAGCGAACTTCGCCGAGCCAATCTCGTGGACGCAGGAATTCGCTGTAGAGCCGCGCCTCGGGCGTTCCCGGCTCGGGCGACCAGTCGTAGCGCCACGCCACCAGCGGCGGCATCGACGCGAGGATCGACTCGACGCGTCCGCCCGACTGCAAGCCGAAGCGCGTACCGCGGTCGTGCAGCAGGTTGAACTCGGCGTAGCGGCCGCGCCGGTAGAGTTGGAACTCGCGCTCGCGGTCGCCGTACGGCATCGCCTTGCGGCGCTGCACGATCGGGATGTACGCCAGCAGGTAGTGATCCCCGACGCTGCGCTGGAATGCGAAGCAGCGCTCGAAACCGTCCTGGTCGAGGTCGTCGAAGAAGAGTCCGCCGATGCCGCGCGGCTCGTTGCGATGCGGCAGATGGAAGTATTCGTCGCACCACCGTTTCAGCCTGGGGTACGCATCGGCACCGAGCGGCGCGCAGGCGTCGCGCGCGCAGCGGTGCCAGTGCACGGCGTCTTCCTCGAATCCGTAGAACGGCGTCAGATCGAAGCCACCGCCGAACCACCACACGGGCGTGTCGCCGTGCGCGACGAAGCAACGCACGTTCATGTGCGACGTCGGCACGTACGGATTGCGCGGATGGACGATCAGAGAGACCGAGGCCGCTTCATAGGCGCGGCCGGCGAGTTCGGGCCGGCGCTCGGTCGCCGCGGCCGGCAACGCGTTGCCGACCGTGTGCGAGAAGTGCACGGCGCTCTTCTCGATCCGCGCGCCGCCTTCGAGCACGCGGGGGCGTGCAAGCCCGCCGGTCGGCGATTCGAAGCGCTCTTCGCGAAAGCGCGCGCTGCCATCTTCGGCTTCGAGCGCTGCGCAGATGCGATCTTGCAGATCCTGGAGGTACGCACGCACCGGTGCGACGTCGACGCGCTCGCTCATTCCGGCGCGCTGCGCTCGCCCGCATTCCGCCTCGAACCCGTCGCAGCGCCCGCTCCGGCTTCGTACTCGAAGCGCAGCTTGCCGTCTTCGCCGAGATCGACCTTGGCAACGCCGCCCTTCGCGAGCGCACCGAAGAGCACCGCGTCGGCGATGGGATCCTTCACCTCGCGCTGGATCACGCGCGCGAGCGGCCGCGCGCCGAAGTTCTTGTCGTAGCCCTTCTCGGCGAGCCAGGCACGCGCGGCGGGCGCCAGCAACAGCGTCACCTTCTTCTCGCGCAGCTGGCCCTCGACTTCCGCGATGAACTTCTCGACGACGCGTTCCATCACCGCGCGGTCGAGCGTGCGGAACGTGACGATCTCGTCGAGGCGATTGCGGAACTCGGGGCTGAAGAGCTTCTCGGCGTCCTTCTTGCCGTCGCCGCGCCGCGCATCGCCGAAGCCGATCGCGTTGGCCTGCATGTCCCGGGCGCCGACGTTCGAGGTCATGATCAGCGTCACGTGCCGGAAGTCGGCTTCGCGGCCCTGGTTGTCGGTGAGCGTCGCGTGATCCATCACCTGCAACAGGATGTCGAAGAGATCCGGGTGCGCTTTCTCGATCTCGTCGAGCAGCAACACCGCATACGGTTGCTTGCGGACGCGCTCGACGAGCTGGCCGCCCTCGTCGTAGCCGACGTAGCCGGGCGGCGCGCCGATCAGCCGCGCGACGGCGTGCTTCTCCATGTACTCGCTCATGTCGAAGCGCAGGAACGGGACGCTCAAGCAGTTCGCGAGCTGCTTGGCCAACTCGGTTTTGCCGACGCCCGTCGGGCCCATGAACAGGAATGAGCCGATCGGGCGATTCACGCCGGAGAGACCGGCGTGCGCGCGACGCACCGCCCGCGCGACCACGGCGACCGCCTCGTCCTGCGCAAACACGACCTTCTTGAGATCGTCTTCGAGATGCTCGAGCCGCGCGCGGTCGCTCGTCGATGCGCGCGCCAGCGGAATCCGCGCCATTCGCGCGACGGTCGCCTCGATCTCGCCGAGACCGACGGTGCGCTTGTCGGCGTCGCGCGCCTTGCCCTTGCGGAGCTTCACCGCAGCGCCGGCCTCGTCCATCACGTCGATCGCCTTGTCGGGCAGGAAGCGATCGGTGATGTGCTTGGCGGCCAGCTCGGCGGCGCCCTTCAATGCGATGCTCGTGTACTTCACACCGTGGTGTTCTTCGTAGCGGGCGCGCAGGCCTTCGAGGATCTTCACGGTGTCGCCGACCGACGGCTCGGTGACGTCGATGCGCTGGAAGCGCCGCGCCAGCGCGCGGTCGCGCTCGAAGTGGCGATACTCGCGATACGTCGTCGAGCCCATGCAGCGCAGCTCGCCGGATTGCAGCAGCGGCTTCAGCAGATTCGACGCGTCGACCGTGCCGCCCGACGCCGCGCCGGCGCCGAGGATGGTGTGGATTTCGTCGATAAATAAAATCGGCTTCGGGCGCATCTGCACCGCGTGGATCAGCGCCTTGAAGCGCGCTTCGAAGTCGCCGCGATAGCGCGTGCCGGCGAGCAGCGCACCGAGATCGAGCGCGAAGACCTCGGCGTTGCGCAGGTCATCGGGCACGTCGCCATCGGTGATGCGTTGCGCGAGGCCCTCGGCGATCGCGGTCTTGCCGACGCCGGTCTCGCCGACCAGGATCGGGTTGTTCTTGCGGCGCCGCGCGAGAATGTGGATGGCGCGTTCGATCTCGGCGTCGCGCCCGACCAGCGGATCGAGCTTGCCGGCCGCCGCGCGCTCGCAGAGGTTGCTCGCGAAGGCGGCGAGCGGATCGGCGGGAACGCCGGCCTCGTCCGCATCGACGCCGCCTGCCGGCGCGGCGGGACTTCGGTAACCGGGTTCGCCGGGCGCGGCGCCGAGCTTCGAGACACCGTGCGAGATGTAGTTCAGCACGTCGAGTCGTGAGATGCCCTGCTCGCGGAGCAGAGCCACGGCGTGCGAGTCGGGCTCCTGGAAGATCGCCGCGAGCAGATCGCCCGCTTCGATCTCCTGTTTCTCTGCGCTCTCTGCGTGCTGCATGGTGTGGCGCATCACGCGGTTGAAGGCGAGCGTCTGGAGTGTGGGCGCCTTCGCGTCTTCGACCTTCTCGACGTCGTGGTCGAAGAAGCGCCCGATCGCGAGCTTCAGCGCCGGCAGATCGGCCCCGACGTTGCGAAGCACTTCGGCACCGCGCGTGTCGTGCAGCAATGCAAAGAGCAGGTGCTCGACCGTGACGTAGGAATGGTGCCGGCTCACCGCCTCGCGGAAGGCCGCCTGGATCGTCAGTTCCAACTCGCGCCCGATCTCGGCCAACGGATCACTCCTTCTCGACGCCTGCGCGCAACGGGTAGCCTCGCTCTTCGGCCAATCGGTGTACGGTCGCGACCTTCGTCTCCGCCACCTCGAGCACGAAGATCCCCGCGACGGCCATCCCGCTGCGATGGATGATCAGCATCAACTCGGTTGCCGCAGCGGGGCTCTTGCCAAATACCTGCTCCAGCAGTGTGACCACGAATTCCATCGGCGTGTAGTCGTCGTTGTAGAGCAGCACCTTGAAACGCGGCGGCCGCTGCACGCTCGGACGCGTTTGCGTCTTGACCCCGCGCTCGCGCACCGGCGCATCGCGCGGGGCTTCGGGTCCTTTGGGTCCGTCCGGCTCGGCCATTTCACCAGGATAGCGGCGGCGCAGCGCGTGACGCGCACCCTCCATTCCCGCGTAGCGAGCCAACAGCGAGCGGCGAGATCCATGAGGCCTGCGCCCGCAACTGAATCTCCGCGCAACCTCGAAGCTCCGTCCCCGTTTCCCGCGTAGCGAGCCAACGGCGAGCGGCGACGTTCATCAAAACGGCTCCTTGAACGGGCGCAAATCCAGCTCGTGCGTCCAAGCCGTGCGGTGCTGCTGATGCAGCATCCAATAGGTCTCCGCGATCGCGTCGAGATCGAGCATGCCATCCTCGCCCTTCGCGCGGACGAACTCCGCGAAGCGCTGGAGCCGCTCGCCGGCGATGCCACCGTCGATGATGACGTGCGCGACATGCACACCTTGCGGCCCGAACTCGCGCGCCATCGACTGCGCCACCGCCCGCAGCCCCGCCTTCGCCGACGCAAACGCCGCGAACGGCGGCTTGCCACGCAGCGATGCACTGGCGCCCGTGAAGAGCACCGTGCCACGCTGCTGCTTCGCCATGCGCCGCGCCGCCTCGCGACCGACCAGGAAGCCGCCAAGACAAGCGACGCGCCAGGTGTCCTCGAAGAACGAAGCTTCCATCTCGATGAACTTGACCATCGCGTTGTTGCCGGCGTTGAAGATCGCAACGTCGAGTGCGCCTCCGCCAATCGCGTCGGCGCGTTCGAAGAGGCGCACCACGTCGGCTTCGCGCGTCGTGTCCGTGACGACGGCCGTCGCAGCGCCGCCCGCACTGCGAATCGCGCCCGCGACGCCTTCGATGCGCTCCGCGGTGCGACCCCCGACCAGCACATGCAACCCCTCGCGCCCGAAGCGCATGCACAGCCGCGCGCCGAGCCCGGCCTCGGCGCCGACGCCGACTACGATTGCCGTTCGTTCCCCCATGGCGTTCCTCCGACCGCGCGCGCGATCCAGAAACGGGAACCGTAGCGATCGCCTGCCCGCCCGCGCACCGCGCCGCGGAGCTCACCGATCCTCGGCGAAGCCCACCGATCCACAGCGTGGCTAGACTGCCCGCGTGCCGAACCTCGAGCTGGCCGACTCGATCCGCGCGCTCCCACGCGCGTCGTGGAACGCGCTGGTCGGTGACGAGTCGCCGTTTCTCGAATGGGAATGGCTCGCGTCCCTCGAGGAGTCCGAAGCAGTCGGCCCCGCGAGCGGCTGGCTGCCGCGACCGCTCGTCGCGCGGGACGGCGACCGGATCGTCGCTGCGTGTCCGCTCTATCTGAAGGGCAACAGCGAAGGCGAGTTCGTCTTCGATCACGGCTGGGCCGACGCCGCCGAGCGCGCCGGCATCCGTTACTACCCGAAGCTGCTCGTGGGCGTTCCGTTCACACCGGCCGGTGGCACGCGCTTCCTGGTAGCGCCCGAGCAAGATCGCGGCGCGTGGATCGCCAAGTTCGCAGCGGCGCTGCGCGACATCACGCTCGCCAACGACTTCTCGGGCGCGCACGTCAACTTCTGCCGCGACGACGAGTTGGCCGTGCTGCAGGGTGCCGGCTGGCTCCCGCGTCTCGGTCTGCAATACCACTGGATCAACCGCGCGTGGCCGGACTTCGACGCGTATCTCGGCTCGCTGCGGCACAAGCGCCGCAAAGAAGTCCGGCGCGAGATGCGCGCGGTCGAGGAAGCCGGCGTCGCGATCGAGGTCCGCACCGGCGCCGAGATCCCGGACGCCTGGTTCGAGCCGATGTGGCGCTTCTATCGCGCCACGATCGACAACAATCCCTGGGGTCGTCTCTACTTGAACGAGCGCTTCTTCGAGCTGGTGCGCGAGCGCTTTCGCGAGCGGCTGTGTTTCGTGAT
>JANLTC010000083.1:0-13178 GCA_031362725.1 Deltaproteobacteria bacterium
CGACCGCCCCGCCCGCGCCTACCGCTTCGGCGCGATCAATGTTCCGTCCGCTTGCTGACCGCGGCGCGGGGCCGCGCTTCGCGTCCGATGCCAGCGCCCGCGCGCAAAGACGGCACCGACGATCGCGACACGCGCAATGTGATCGAAGACCAGCGCGACCCACATCCAGACGATCGGCAGTCCCGCGTGCGAGAACGCCCACGCGAGCGGAACGCGGAACGCCCAGTTTCCGATCGCAGCGGCGAGCAGCGGCGACACCGTGTCGCCCGCGCCGCGCAGCGCGCCGGAGAGCGTGAAGTGCAGGCCGAGCAGCGGCTGCGTGAGGGCGAGCGTCAGCATGAACGGACCGAGTTCGGCGAGCACGCTCGCGTCGTTGGTGAAGACGCGCGCGAGCGGACCGCGGCCGAACGCGAACACGATGCCGAGCAGGATCGAGACCGCCACCGCGAAGCGGGCAGCGCGCCAGCCCGCGCGCACCGCGGAGCGGGGATCGGCGGCGCCGAGTTCATGGCCGACCATCGTCGCGGCGGCCGCAGCGAAGCCGATGCCCGGGATCCACGAGAACGACATCATCCGCACGCCGACCGTGTAGGCCGCAATCGCGCCCGAGCCGTAGTCGCCGAGCATCCGGAAGTAGTCGAGCAGCGCGAGGTTCAGCACCAGGCGCTCGAGCACCGCGGGCGCCGCGATGCGACCCACTTCGGTGAAGCTCGCACGCGATGGCAGTCGATCCCGCGTAGCGAGCCGCAGGCGAGCGGCGAGGTTCATCGTACTCGCGGTCGAACCGGCACGCATCTCCGCGCCCTCATCGTCCCGCGTAGCGAGCCGCAGGCGAGCGGCGAGGTTCATCGAACTTGCGGTCGCACCGGCGATCGACACACGATCTCCCGCCCTCCCGCGTAGCGAGCCATCGGCGAGCGGCGAGGTCATGAACTTGCGAGCGGCGAGATCATGCGATCGCGTCGCGGCGGCGAGCAACGTCACCGCGACCGTCTGCGCCACCAGCGTCGCGATGCCAGCGCCCGCGAGGCCGAGCTTCGGAAGTCCGAACGGACCGAAGATCAACAAGTAGTTGGCCGTGGTCTTCACCGCCGTCACGACGACCGCAACCGCAAGCGGCGTGCGCGTGTCGCGCATCGCGCGGAAGCCGCACTCGAGCGTGATCGAGATCGCGAAGAGCAGCGTCGACGCCATCGAGAAGCGCAGATACGGCAGCGCCATCTCGATCACTTCGGGCTTCGCGTTGAGCAGCCCGAGCAACGCGCGCGGGGCTGCGAGAACCGCGGCTGCGAGCACCGCGGCGACGGTGATCGAGATGCCGAGACAGCTCGTGAGTGTCGTGCGCGCGCGGACCAGATCGCCGGCGCCGATCGCGCGCGACATCAGCGCGACGCCAGCGACACCGATCGCGAACAGCACCGCCTGCGACAGCAAGAAGATCTGCGTGACGTAGCCGACCGCGGCGAGCGATGAGGAACCGAGCCGCCCGAGCATCGCGATGTCGACCAGCGACACCGCGCTGGCGAGGACTTGCGACAGGATCACCGGCCAGGCGAGGCGCCAGATCTCGCGATCGGTCGCGCGCAGGTCGGCGCGTCGCAACGCGGCGGCGTGCCCCGCGACGGCGGCGGCGGGAATCGCGGGGGCAGACTCCGGGTCGTCGGGTTCGGCGACCGCGTCATCGTCGCCGTCTTCGGCGTCGCCGCGCGGCGCCTCAGGCATCCGCAGAGCGGAGTTCGGCGGGCACCTGGAAGACGACGCCTTCGTCGACCGCCGGCAGCGAATCGACGATCGTGCCCGCGCCGCCGAGTTCGCGCAGTCGCCTGACGACGTCCTGCACCAACACCTCGGGCGCCGACGCGCCGGCCGTCACCGCCACGCAACGCGCTCCGGCGATCCAGCTCGGATCGATCTCCGCGGCGGTCTGCACCATGAATGCGCGCGCGCCGGACTTCGCGCCGAGTTCCACCAGCCGGTTGCTGTTCGACGACTCCGGCGCACCGACCACGATCAGCACGTCGGCCTCGCGCGTCAGCTGCTTCACCGCGTTCTGGCGATTCTGCGTGGCGTAACAGATGTCGTCCTTGCGCGGCAGCCGGATCGCCGGGAAGCGGCGCTTCAGCGCGTCCATGATCTCTCGCGTGTCGTCGACCGAGAGCGTCGTCTGCGTGAGGACCGCGAGATGCTCGGGATCGCGAGGGGCGAGCCGCTGCACGTCTTCGACGTTCTCGACGAGGTGCATGCGCTCGGCCGCATGGCCCATCGTGCCTTCCACCTCGACGTGGCCGGCGTGGCCGACCAGCACGATCTCGTAGTCTTCCTTCGCGAAGCGCAGCGCTTCGACGTGGACCTTGGTCACGAGCGGGCAGGTGGCGTCGAGCACGCGCAGCTTGCGCGTCGTAGCGGCATCGCGCACCGCCGGCGAGACGCCGTGCGCGCTGAAGACGAGAAGCGCGCCCTCGGGCACGTCGGCCGGATCGTCGACGAAGATCGCGCCCTTGCTGCGTAGATCCTCGACGACGTGGCGGTTGTGCACGATCTCGTGGCGCACGTACACCGGCGCGCCGTAGCGGGCGAGGCACAGCTCGACGATCTCGATGGCGCGGTCGACGCCGGCGCAGAAACCGCGCGGATTGGCGAGTAGGACTTTCACGGGCGAGCAACCTAGCAGCCGTCTTGCGATGAGTCGCGAGGACGCTCGCCGTGTCCGGATTGCGGTCGAAGCGCTCGCTTGGCGGCTCATGCCGGGCTTGGTTCCCGATCGCATCGGACCCGCGCGGGCACGCGCAGTACCGAACGCTCGCCGCTCGCGAGCACACCGCGTTCGCCGGATTCAACGCCGGGGGGCTCGTCGCCTTCTACCTCGGCTGGGACTTCCCGGCCACCTTCGGCCGTGTCGGAGTGCAGTCGATCGGCGTGTAGCCTGACGACACGAACTTCAGACCACGAAGTCCTCGGCCGTGAGTACGTGGACCTTGCGATCGCGGAGCGATGACTCGATCGCGCGTTTCGCGCGCCTCACCGTAGGCCGCGAGCAGCAATCCCCCGTAGAGCGCGTGCGGCAATCCTTCGCCGCGCAGCGCTTCAGCGATTGCCAGCGCCAGCGCGATCGGGTCGTCGAGGTCCGTGGTTCCGTTCGCTGCGGATCGATCGGCCCATCGCGCGGAGCTCGCGCGTTGCGCGGCGCAGCGTCAGGGGCTGGCGGTCCGCCCGCTCGACGCGTCGCCGCAGGTCTTCCGGGGAGATCCGCACGCGTCGCGAGTACCAGCGGCGCGCCCGGGCACACCCGCGCGCGCCGCTGGTCGCCCGCGTCCCGACGCGGTTAGACTGCGCCTCGCACCGCACGACCCGCGCCCGGAGGCATCCTGATGACTGATCTCGAATCCTTCCGCGACGAGGTCCGCACGTGGCTCGCGTCCCACGCGCCGAAGTCGCTCGTCGGCGCGCCCGGTGGCGATCTCGAAGGCAACTGGGGCGGCCGCAAGGCGAAGTATCCGAACCCCGACGGGAAGCGCTGGCTCGACGTCTGCGCGGAGCGCGGCTTCACCGCGCCCGAGTGGCCGCGCGAGTACGGCGGCGGCGGGCTCTCGCGCGAAGAAACCAAGGTGCTGCGCCAGGAGATGGCGCGCGCGAAGGTGCCGGCCCCGCTGATCGGTTTCGGCTTGACGATGATCGGCCCGACGCTGCTGATGTTCGGCAACGAAGCGCAGAAGAAGGAACACCTCCCGAAGATCTGTCGTGGCGAAATCCGCTGGTGTCAGGGCTACTCCGAGCCGGGCGCCGGCAGCGACCTCGCGGGGTTGCAGACGCGCGCGGTGCTCGACGGCGATCACTACATCCTGAACGGCCAGAAGATCTGGACTTCCTACGCCGACCTTGCGGATTGGCAGTTCTGTCTGGTGCGCACCGATCCGAACGCGAAAAAGCAGGAAGGCATCTCCTTCATCCTCTTCGACATGGAGACGCCCGGCGTCTCGGTGAAGCCGATCAAGCTGATCAGCGGATCGTCGCCGTTCTGCGAGACCTTCCTCACCGACGTGCGCGTGCCGGTTCGCAACGTGGTGTCGAAGGTGAACAACGGCTGGACCGTCGCGAAGGCGCTGCTCGCCCATGAGCGCACGATGATCGCCGATGCGTTCGGCTCGGCTGCGGGCGGCGGCAAGAGCAAGGGCCTCGCCGGCATGGCGCGCGACTACCTCGACTTCGATGGCGGCGCGCTCGCCGACGCGTCGCTGCGCCACCGCATCGCGCAGACCGAGATGGACACGCGCGCGTTCCTGCTCACCACGCAGCGTTCGCGCGACGCAGCGAAAGCGGGCCACGCGCCGGGTTCCGAGTCCTCGATGTTCAAGGTCTACGGCACCGAGCTGAACCAGCGGCGGCTCGAGCTGATGCTGTCGATCGCGGGTCCGCAGGCGCTCGGCTGGGAGGGCGCCGGCTTCGAGGATCGCGAACTCGGGATGACGCGCGACTGGCTGCGCTCGCGCGCCAACACCATCGAAGGCGGCACCAGCGAAGTGCAGCTCAACATCATCGCCAAGCGCGTGCTCGGCCTGCCGGACTAGAGACACAACGATGCAGCTCGTCCTCAGCGAAGATCAGGAACTGCTGGCCAAGACCGCGAGCGATTGGGTCCGCGAACACTCACCGGTTTCGCGCGTGCGCCAGCTCCGCGACACGAACGACGCGACCGGTTTCTCACGCCCGCTGTGGAAGCAGATGGCCGAACTCGGCTGGGTCGGCATCGTGTTCCCCGAGGAGTACGGCGGCGCGGGCATGGGATTCGCGGATCTCGCGGTGGTGCTCGAAGCGCTCGGCCGCACGCTCGCGCCCGAGCCGTTCGCGTCGACGGTGCTGCTCGGCGGTCGCGCGATCCTGCTCGGTGGCAGCGATGCGCAGAAAAAGGCCTGGCTACCCGGGATCTGCGAGGGCGACAGGCTGCTCGCATTCGCGCATCCCGAAGCGCAGAGCCGCCACGATCCGTTCCGCATCGCGACGACCGCGCGCGCCGACGGCGACGGCTTCCGGCTCGACGGGCAGAAGATCCAGGTGGAAGGCGCACGCGTCGCGGATGCGATGATCGTGGTCGCGCGCAGCAGCGGCGGCGATCGCAGCGCCGAGGGTCTCACGCTGTTCCTGGTGCCGGGCGACGCGGCGGGCCTCGCGATCACACCGCAGACGCGCATCGACCACCGCAACGCCGCGCTGGTGAACCTCGACGGTGTGCGTGTCGGCAAGGATGCGGTGATCGGGACCGTGGGGCAGGGCGCTGCGCTGCTCCAGCAGGTGCTCGACGGCGCCACCGTGGGCCTCTGCGCCGAGATGCTCGGCGCGATGAGCCAGGTCTTCGACGACACCGTGAACTACCTGAAGACGCGGCTGCAGTTCGGCGTGCCGATCGGCTCGTTCCAGGCGCTCAAGCATCGCGCAGCGAAGGTCTTCATGGAGATCGAGCTGGCGCGATCGGCGGTGATGGCGGCGTCGCGCGCGGCGGATGCGAGTGATGCGGATTTCGAGAAGCTGGTCACGATGGCGAAGGCGCGCTGCTCGGATGCGTTCGTGCTCGCCGCCAACGAAGCCGTGCAGATGTTCGGCGGCGTCGGCATGACCGACGAGTACGATGTCGGCTTCTACCTTAAGCGCGCGCGCGTTGCCGAAATGACGCTTGGCGACGCCGCCTGGCACCGCGAACGCTTCGCGCGGCTTTCCGGCTATTGAGCGAGCCCACTCGTAGCGAGCGCTTTCTGCGCGCCTGTCGCGGTGAGCCGGTCGATCGGCCGCCGGTGTGGTTGATGCGCCAGGCGGGCCGCTATCTGCCCGCGTACCGCGCCGCGCGCGCGGGCGTCTCGTTCCTCGAAGCGTGTCGGGACGTCGATCGCGCGGTCGAGATCTCGCTGCAACCGCTGCGCCTCGTCGGCACCGAGGCGGTGATCCTGTTCTCCGACATCTTCATCCCGGTGCTCGGGATGGGTGTCGATCTCGATTTCAGTCCGGGCCCGGTGATCGCAAAGCCGATCCGTACGCTCGCGGACGTCGAGAAACTCGATGTCGCGGATCCGCGCGGCACGGTGCCGTATGTCTTCGAGATCCTGCGCCGCTTGCGCAGCGAACTCGAAGCCGAACAGGTGCCGCTGCTCGGCTTCGCGGGGGCGCCGTTCACACTCGCCGCCTATCTCGTGGAGGGGAAGGGCTCGAAAGACTTCGGTGCGCTGAAGCGAATGATGTATCGCGAACCCGGCGTTTTGCGCGCACTGCTCGACCGGCTCACCGAGATGACCGTCGCGTACTTGAACGCACAGATCGAAGCGGGCGCGCAAGCCGTGCAGCTCTTCGACACATGGGCGGGTCTGCTGTCCGCTGCGGATTACCGCGAGTGGATCCTGCCGGTGCACCAGACGATCGCGCGACGGCTGCACCGCGACGCAGCGCCGTTGATCCTCTACGTGAACGGTGGCGCCCACGTGCTCGATGCGATGATCGAAGCCGGCGCCGACGTGCTGTCGCTCGACTGGCGCGTCGATTTCGCCGAAGCCTCGCGCCGCATCGGGAAGCGCGCCGCCGTGCAGGGCAACCTCGATCCGTGCGCGCTTGCCGCCGAGCCCGCACGCATCGCCGCGTGGGTGCGTGAGCTGCGCGACGCTGGCCGTGCCGCGCGCGGCCACGTGCTGAACCTCGGCCACGGTTGTCTTCCGGAAACGCCGGTCGAAGGCGTGCGGGCCTTCACGGACGCCGCGCGCACTTTGACATGACGGACGTCGAGTGTGTAGTAGTCGGCGCCGGCATTGCGGGCCTCGCTGCGGCCGCGACGCTGCGCAGCCAGGGTCGCGAAGTGATCGTGCTCGAAGCGGGCGCGCGGGCGGGTGGCTCCGCGTGGAGCGAGCGCATCGGCGGACACCTCGTCGAGCGCGGACCCAACACGTTCCGGATCCCGCCGGCGATGGGCGCGTTCCTCCGCGAACACGGACTCGCGTCGCGTTTGCAAAAGGCCGAGCCGGCGAGCAGCGAACGATTCCTGGTGCGCGCGGGCCAGCTCGTGCCGGTGCCGATGGGCCTCGTCGCGTTCGCGCGCACGCCGTTGCTGACGCGCGGAGGCAAGCTCCGCCTGCTCGCAGAACCATTCCAGCCCGCTGGCGATCCCACCGGCGAATCGGTCGCGGAGTTCACCAAGCGGCGCCTCGGCTGTGAAGCGCGCGACGGTCTCGTCGCGCCGTTCCTGACTGGCGTCTATGCGGGCGACGAGAACCAGCTCGGCGCGGAAGCGGTGTTTCCGACGCTCGTCGCTGCCGAGCGCCGCAGTGGTTCGATCGTGCGCGGCTTGCTCGCGAACGCGTTGCGCGGCGCTGGATCGAAGGGAAGCTGGGGCGGCACCTGGTCGACCGCGAATGGCATCTCGGGGCTGACCGATGCGCTCGCCGTCCCGCTGGACGGCTCGCTGCGGCTCTGTGCGCGGGCTTCGAAGGTCGCTTTCGAGGACGGTTCCTATCGCATCGAAGTCGAAGCGGAATCTGGTTCTCGCACGATCCGCTGCAGGGGCCTCGTGCTGGCGCTGCCCGCGCAGCCTGCCGCGGAGCTGCTCGGCGCGCTCGATCGCGATGCGGCCGACGCGATCGGCGCGGTCGAGTCCGCACCGGTCGCGAGCGTTGCGCTCTCGATCGCCCGCGATGCGACGCGCGTTCCGCTGCGTGGGTTCGGCTATCTGGTGCCGCGCGGCGAAGGTGTGTTGCTGCTTGGTTGTCTGTTCTCGAGTCAGCTCTTCGCGGGCCGCGCTCCGGCCGGTCGCGAGCTGGTGACGCTGCTGGCCGGAGGCATGCGCAAGCCAGACGCAATCGATTGGAGCGACGAGAGACTCGTCGCGGCGCTACTCGCCGAGATCGAGCCGGTGCTCGGTCTGCGCGAGGCGCCGCGCGTGCTCGCGATCACACGCTGGCCGCGCGCGGTGGCGCAGCCCGGTCGCGATCATCCGCGTCTCGTTGCAGGGGTTCGTGCGCGCCTCGCGCGCTTTCCGCGCCTCGCGCTCGTGGGCAGCCATCTCGACGGCGTCGCGTTCGGCGAGGCGCTCGCTTCCGGTGCGCGCGCCGCGCAGTCCGTCATGGAGGAACGATGAGCAGCAATCCCGATTGCATCTTCTGCAAGATCGTCTCGGGCGCCGCGTCGGCGGTGAAGATCACCGAGACCGACGACGCGCTCGCGTTCATGGATCTGTTCCCGGCGAGCGAGGGCCACGCGCTGGTGATCCCGAAGATCCACTACGAGAACGTCTTCGAATCGACGCCCGAGTCTCTACCGGGCGTGCACCTGCTGGTCCGACGCGTCGCGCGCGCGATCCAGGCATCGCTCGCGCCCGACGGCCTGATGATGTTTCAGTTGAATGGCGCGGCCGCCGGCCAGACCGTCTTTCACTATCACGCGCACCTGATTCCGCGCATGACGGGATCCGCGTTCAACCTGCACGGACGTCAGCGCGCCGACGATGCAAAGCTCGCCGTACTCGCACAGCGCATCGCGACCGCGCTCGAATAGCGAGCCCCGCTCCCGCGTAGCGAGCCGCAGGCGAGCGGCGAGTTCACAACGCGCGCGCGATCCAGCAACCAACTCCCGAAACCCCATCGTCCCGCGTAGCGAGCCGCAGGCGAGCGGCGAGTTCACAACGCGCGCGCGATCCAGCAACCAACTCCCGAAACCCCATCGTCCCGCGTAGCGAGCCGCAGGCGAGCGGCGACGTCATGAGTTGGCTGACCGATACCCGCTTTCCGGTCAGCGAAAGCGCTTGCCGCATCGTGAGACGAGTGTGAGGTTGCTCACATCCATCGACAGAGCCTGGGGGGACTGGCGCTGCTCGACACGATCCATGAGCCGGCGGATCTACGCCAACTACCGCGCACGATGCTGGTCCGCGCCGCCGCGGAGCTTCGCGCGGAACTGATTGCGCGCGGCGCTGCTCGCGGCGGTCACTTTGCGGGCAGCCTCGGCACGGTCGAGCTGACCATCGCGTTGCATTACGTCTTCGATACGCCGACCGATCGCGTGATCTGGGACGTCGGCCATCAAGCGTACGGGCACAAGGTGCTGACGGGCCGTCGCGAGGCGCTCGCCAGAATTCGCCAGGAGGACGGCCCCAGCGGATTCCTGCGCCGCAGCGAGAGCTGCTTCGATGTATTCGGTGCGGGCCATGCCGGAACTTCGGTGTCTGCGGGACTCGGCATCGCCGAGGCGTTGCGGCGACGCGGCGACGCGTCGCAGGTGGTTGCCGTGATCGGCGACGGCGCCGCGACCGCGGGCATGTCGTTCGAGGCGCTGAACCACGCCGGCCAGCTCGCCGAACACGGCCCTGCGCTGCGCGTCGTCTACAACGACAACGGCATGTCGATTGCGCCCAACGTGGGCGGCTTGTCGCGCGGTGGCGATGTGCGCGGCTACGCCGAATCGCTCGGCGTTCGCTACGCGGGGCCGATCGACGGGCACGACGTCGAAGCGCTGGTCGACGCGCTCGCTGCAATGCGCGCGACGCCCGGTCCGACGCTGCTCCACGTGCGCACGCGCAAGGGTCGTGGTTTCGCGCCGGCCGAAGAAGATCCGTTCAAGTGGCACGCGACGACACCCTTCGACGTCGCGACCGGAACGCGCCGCGTGGCCGCCGCGGGTCCGCCGAGCTGGACCGCGTGCTTCGCCGATGCGCTGGCGCGGGTTGCACGCCGCGATGCGCGCGTCGTCGCGATCACCGCCGCGATGCCCGACGGCACCGGACTCGACCGCTTCGCGCAGGAGTTTCCGGAGCGCATCTACGATGTCGGCATCGCCGAGCAACACGCCGTGACGTTCGCCGCCGGTCTCGCCGCCGAAGGACTTCGCCCGGTGTGCGCGATCTACTCGACGTTCTTGCAGCGCGGCTTCGATCAGATCGTGCACGACGTGGCGTTGCAAGAGCTGCCGGTGACCTTCGTGCTCGATCGCGCCGGCCTCGTCGGCGCCGACGGCCCGACGCACCACGGCCTGCTCGACCTCTCGTACCTGCGCGCGATTCCGAACCTGGTGATCGCGGCGCCGCGCAACGAGAACGAGTTGCAGCACCTGCTCGCGACCGCGATCGAATCGGGCCGGCCGTTCGCGATCCGCTTCCCGCGCGGCGCCGCATCCGGCATGGTGCTCGACCCGGATCCCAAGCCGCTCGCGATCGGTCGCGGCGAACTGCTTCGCGACGGCTGCGACGCGGCGATCGTCGCGCTCGGCAAGACCGTTCCAGTGGCGCTAGAGGCCGCCGAGCGACTTGCGGAGATCGGCTACTCGGTCGCGGTGATGGACGCGCGCTTCGTGAAGCCGCTCGATGAAGAGCGACTGGCCGATCTCGCGGGTCGCGTGCGCGTGATCCTGACCGTCGAGGATCACGCACTCGCGGGCGGTTTCGGCAGCGCGGTGCTGGAAACACTCGCGGACGTCGCGCCGGGCACGCACGTGCACCGCCTCGGTGTCGGTGATCGCTTCATCGAGCACGCGGAGCCGGATGCCCAGTGGCGTGCTGCTGGCATCGACGCCGATGCGATCGTGCAGCGCACGCTCGCCGCGCTTCGGGAAGAGCCATTGCGGCCGCGCCGTGGGGTCGCGAGGTAGCCGATGGTCACCGAATCCCAGGACCCCGTGCTACGCGCCGCCTACCAGCACTGCGCCGAGGTGGTGCGGAACAGCGGTTCGAGTTTCGCGGCTGCGTTCTGGATGTTGCCGAAACCGCGGCGTCGCGCGCTGCATGCGATCTATGCATTCTGCCGGCTCGCCGATGACATCGCCGACGATCCGGCGGTGCAGGGCGATCGCGGACGCCTGCTCGAGCGCTGGCGCCAGGAGCTGGCAGCGGCCTACGCGGGCTGCGCCGAGCACCCGGTCGGTATCGCGCTCGCCGACACCGTACAGCGATTCCGGCTACCGCAGGACGTATTCCTGGATCTGTTGCGGGGCGTCGAGTCCGATCTGCACGGCGAGGCGATCGAGACCTTCGCGGACCTCGAGCGCTACTGCTATCGCGTCGCATCGACGGTGGGCCTGCTGCTGGTGCGCGTGCTCGAAGCGCGACACCCCGATGCGCTCGAGTACGCCCGGCAGATGGGCATCGCCGTGCAATTGACGAACGTGCTCCGCGACGTCGGAGAAGACGCGGCGTCGGGCCGGATCTACCTCGCGCGCGAAGATCTGGTGCGGATGGGCGTCGATCCGGCGAGTCTGCGTGACGGCAAGATGACCGAAGAGATCCGGCTGCTGCTCGCGCTCTACGCCGAGCGCGCGCGGATCCGCTACGAGAGCGCCGCGCGGCTGCTTCCGGCCGAGGACCGGCGCGTGCTGCGACCGGCGGAGGCGATGGGGCGCATCTATCGGACGCTGCTCGACGAGCTGCACGCGCGCGGCTTCCCGTGCCTCGGTCCGTCGCTGCGGATCTCGAAGCCGCGTAGGCTCGCTCTCGCAGCCGGCGCGTTTCTCGGCGCGCGCGCCGGAGCCGCGGCATGAGCGACGTGCGCGAGCGGAAGCTCTCCCACCTCGAACTCTGCATCGAACGCGATGTCGAGTCGCATCGCTCGACGCTGTTCTCCGAGGTGCAGCTGCTGCACGAAGCGCTGCCGGAGCTGGCGTGGCACGAGGTCGATGCATCGGTGGAGCTGTTCGGCCGGCGCCTGCAGGCGCCGATCGTCATCACCGGCATGACGGGCGGAGCGCCCGAAGCGCGCGCGGTGAACCTCGCACTCGCGACGGCAGCGCAGAAGGTCGGCCTCGCGATCGGTGTCGGTTCGCAGCGCGCGATGCTGCAGGATCCCGCGCTTGCGGACTCGTATCGGATGCGCGACGCGGCACCCGATGCGCTGCTCTTCGCAAACCTCGGTGCCGTGCAGGCGCGCGAGGCCGGGCCCGAACGCGTCGCCGCGTTGGTGCGAGCGATCGGTGCCGACGCGATCTGCATCCACCTGAATGCGGCTCAGGAACTGGTACAGGACGAGGGCGATCGCGATTTTCGCGGGCTCGTCGCGACGATCGCGACACTCGTGGAAGAACTCCCGGTGCCCGTCGTCGTCAAGGAGACCGGCTGCGGCTTCGGTCCGCCCGCGCTCGCGCGGATGCGCGCGATCGGTGTGGCGCTGGTCGACGTCGCAGGTGCGGGCGGGACGACGTGGACGGGCGTCGAGGCGCTGCGCGGCTCGCCGCGTCAGCGCGCGATCGGGGAAGCGCTGCGCGAATGGGGAATTCCGACCGCCGCGTCGCTGCTCTTCGCGGAGCGAGCGGGCATCCCCTCGATCGCGTCGGGCGGCATTCGCAGCGCGCTCGACGTGGTCCGCGCCCTCGTGCTCGGCGCCCGCGCGGCCGGGCTCGCGCTGCCCTTCCTGCGCGCGTATGCAGCCGGCGGCGCGCCGGCCGTACTCGACACCGCCGAACGACTCGCCGAAGCGGTGCGCGCGCTGATGGCGCTCACCGGAACGCGTCGCGTCGATGACCTGCGGCATGTGCCGCGCGTGCTCGGTCCCGAGCTGGCGCGATGGGCCGCTCTCGGAGCAACCCCATCGTGATCGAAGCACCGCCCACGAACCAGGGCTCCGATTCTCGTTTCCCGCGTAGCGAGCCGCAGGCGAGCGGCGACGTCCACAAGGCCGCCCGGAGTCGCGCGACCGGCGACAAGGGCCAGACGCAGCAACGCATCCTCGACGCCGCCGCGGGACTCTTCGCTGCGCGCGGCTATGACGGCGCCAGCATCACGGCGATTGCGGCACGCGCCGGTGTCAGCCGCTCCGCAGTGTTCTGGCATTTCGGCGACAAGAGCACGCTGTTCCGCGAGACCTTCCGGCGCATGCTGGTGCCGTTCGTCGAGGAGGTCGCGCGTTCGCTCGAAGACGCCGATCCGTCGCAGCGACTGATCCAGCTCTTCGGCGTCTACGAGCGCTTCGTCACCGAACAGCGGCCGGCAATCCAGGCGATCGTGCGCTGGGTGATCGAGTCGGAGTCGATGCGCGCATCGCTGCGCGAGCCGATCTTCGTGTTGCACGACCAGTTCGCGCGCGACGTGCGCGATGCGCTGCTTCCGCTCTACGACGATCCCGACGAAGCCGAGGCGACCGCGATGGGCATCGTGTCGATGCTGCACGGCAATCTGCTGCTCGCGATCCTCGATCCCGATCCGCGCAAGGACCGCATCCGCCGCGCCGGGCTGC
>JANLTC010000090.1:0-2930 GCA_031362725.1 Deltaproteobacteria bacterium
CCTCCGACCTCGTCGTACATGGTTGGCTTCACGCGACACCACCTTTTCTCGCTGTCGCCTGCAGGCTACGAAGACGCAGGCCCGGACGAACAGTGCCGAAAGCCCCTTCGCACAGCGGGGGTCTGTCGCGCTGGGTCGCTGTCAGAGCGACCAAGGCCCAAGCCGGCACGACGAGGTCGGCGGTTCACGGGGCGGAGCCTCTGGGGATGTGGACCGAACGGGACAGCTCTTGAACTTCTCAGCGACAGGACGGGTTGACGAGTTCGCGGTCGTGACGGTGGAGCTCACACGATCGTTGGAACTCGGACATGAGATCCAACGATTCGGTGCTTTCAGTTGTAGCTTCGGCCTGTGGACCCGAACAACTTCGTCGACTCCGATTTCGGAAGGCCGGGGCGCTCGGACACCCCGGTACCCTATTGCGTCTACCTGCCGAAGCGCATTCCCCGGTCGATCGCCCTCGACGAGCCGACGATGGCGTTGCTCTCGAACGCCGACCGTGCGCTCGGTCGCCTCGGTGGAGCGGGAAGGCTCCTAAAGAACCCGTTCTACTTGGCGGACTTGTTCATTCGACGAGAGGCCGTTGCAAGCACGCGTATCGAAGGGACCCAGGCAACGCTCGACGATCTCTACGACGCCGAGTCCGGAGGGGCCATCAGTGACGACGTCCAGGAGGTCCTCAGCTACATCAGTGCGTTGAACTACGGGCTTCGCGCCGTCACGGAGAGTCCGATCACTGTCGCAATGATTGCTGAGCTACATGCTCAGATCCTGGTCGGGGTCCGCGGCCAGGACAAGCAACCTGGCATCGTTCGGACCCGCCCGAACTGGATCGGAGGTAACGATCCAGCCACCGCGCGCTTCGTCCCGCCGCCCCACACCGCTCTCCCAGATGCGCTCGCCGACCTCGAAGCATTCCTGTCGGAGAACCTCCTCATGCCACCACTCATCAAGTGCGCCCTCATGCACTATCAGTTCGAGACGTTGCATCCCTTTCTGGACGGCAACGGAAGGCTCGGGCGTCTGTTGATTGTTCTCTACCTCGTCGAGCAGGGTCACCTCCCATCACCACTTCTCTACATGAGCACGTACTTCGAGAGGCACAAGCCTGACTACTACGACGCTCTTCAAGGAGTCCGCGAGAAGGGCGATGTCCAGACATGGTTGCGCTACTTCCTCCGGGGAATTGCCGTGCAAGCGAACGATGCAGTGCGACGGAGCGAGCAGCTCGCGGATCTCGCCGAGACCTATCGATCCCGTCTCCAGGGATCGCGGAGCCGAGCACATGAACTCATCGACGTCTTGATCGCCACACCAGTGATCGCAACCGCACAGGTACGAACTCGACTGGGCGTCACCAGCGCGGGAGCGACGAACTTGCTACGCCAACTCGAGCGGCTCAACATCCTGCGACCGATAGCGGGCCTACCCGGCCGCTCCAATCGGTGGGCTGCCCACGAAGTACTGCGAATCCTGACCGAGGAGGTTCGAGAAGTCGAGTAACTGTGATTTCTCGAGTCCGGCCGAAGGCGAGTACCGAATCCTGCGTTGTGGAATGCACAACAACCGAGTGGACCTAGCGGGACAGCTCTTGAACTTTCGGACCAGCCGGACGGACGCCGCTCCTCGTCGTTCCTAAGCGACGCGCCTATGCAAGCCCTCTTGAATGCCAGACCCCGTATCAAGGAGAAGGGCGCTTTCCTTTCATAAGGTCCGTGCACCCGGTAGCCCCGGACACGTGGACCCCGCCGAAACGTATCGTTGTAGAAACCACAACGGTGAGTGGACCTAACCGCACAGCTCTTTAACTTTTCGGACCACCGGGCAAGGCCACGGGCTCGTTTAGACGTCTGACCGTCGGGAGCTCTGGCTAGGCGACTTGATGGCCCAGCAAATGGCGATTCTTCGCCACCGGGCCCGGCAGAACGACGAAATGCACCTGCCCATCCGCGTCCACGGCGACAATGCGAGCCACTGCGACGCCTTGCTCATTCCCGGCGAGCACCATTGCGCCCACCGTGATTCGGTCCGGAGAGCGCGCTTCGCGAAGCAACGACCAGCCGAAGCCTTCGTCGTCCTCGGCATTGAGGTCTGCGATCAGATCAGGCTCGTTCATTTCATTCCTCGTCGTCACTCCTCATGATAAGGGTTCTCCACAACCTCGCGCTCACAGGCCAGTAGCGCGGCAACACCGGATTTCAGATCTGCGAACGTGACGTCGTAGTGGCGCACGTTCCGTCCGGTCGGCTCAAGGGTCAGCCCAGCCGCCCTCAACCAGCCAACGCGCATCAGCGTCAGATATGCGAAACGGACCAGCGGTGTCACCTGGGCCAGCTCATCGACACTCAGGTCGCGAGCCGCAAACACCGAGATGCCGAACACCCCATAGATCTCATGGTTGCGACTCGCGTCCCGCTCCAGGACCTCAGCCACGAGAAGGCCGCCACGAACAACAACGGTGACATCGTCGCTCAGCTCGTCGCCAATGCGCAGGAACCGTTGCTTCACGGACCAATCGTGTCAGACAGCGCGATCGAACTCGGCGCCAAGATTCGCGTCGCTCTCGCCGAGACGGGGCCGCGTTCCGAACCTGTTGTGAAATCCACAACGACCAGTGGACCTAACCGGACAGCTCTTGAACTTTCGCGAACCCGCTCGCCGCGTCGACTGATGGGTGCGCACGCCAGCGCCCAATGTTGTGCCCCTCTGTCCACGATCGGTCAGTCAGGCCGTGCATCGCAGGGCTGCATGATCGGGACTGGGGGCCTGCGGCGCTACTGAAGTCGCGGAATGTTCTGGTCCTCGATCGGAACAAGGTCCGTTCGTTCTGGACCCAGGTGCGGCTCGAGTACTTCGCGAACTGCGGTGCCTTGCTCCGACCAGTTGAATACACATGCAGCGAACTTTTCGTGGTCAACGGTGTAGTCGAC
>JANLTC010000121.1:0-3613 GCA_031362725.1 Deltaproteobacteria bacterium
ATTTGAACACCGGCGCCGCTCTCCCCCCTGGAGTTTGCTTTTCGTCCGGATTGAAAGTTTCTTCGGACGGTGCGGTTATCGCTGGAGACACGTTGCAGATTGTTGGGAATGGCGCCTACCAGGCAGTATTTCTCATGGACAGCATGGGGGAACCGATACTTCCGCCAGAACTGCAGGTGCCGACCTCGGGCTACCCCTACGCATCATACGCGCGCGACCTCAGCGCCGACGGTTCCGTGGTCGTTGGGGAGACGGGGCGTCAAAACTCCCCGGGTAGCGTCCATGCATACGCCTGGAGCGTCGACCAGGGATTTCGCTTCTTGCGAACCTCCGAGAGCGCATACTTCGGCAGCTTCGCAGCCGGTGTTTCGGGCGACGGAACAGTCGTCGTCGGCAGTGATGAATTGGCCACAGACCTATCACTCGAGGCCATCGTATGGACCGAAGCCCGGGGAATGCTCTCGCTGCGGTCATTCCTCGCGGACGAATACGGCTTGCAGATCGGCGGTTGGAACTACTTTCAACCCACGGATATCTCAAGCGACGCTTCAACTATCGTTGGGATTGGGATAAACCCCCAGGGCAACTATGAGGGATGGGTGCTGAGCCTGCGTGCCAAGTGCACCGACGGGATCGACAACGATGGAAATGGATTGGTCGACCTTGCCGACCCGACCTGCCTAGATCGATTGGATGCTCACGAGGGACCAGCCTGTAACGATGGTATCGACAACGACAGCGATGGCCTTGCTGACTTCCCTGCCGATCCCGGTTGCCGCAATGCAGCGTTCAACGTTGAAAATCCCGCGTGCGACGACGGGGTCGACAACGATGGGGATGGCAAGAAGGATCTGCTCGATCCTGAGTGTTACTCCGCATCCGACCGCTCAGAGCGGTTGGATTGTTCTGATGGTGTTGACAACGACGGTGATGGGCTAACGGACACTGCCGATTCCGGCTGCTTCAACGGCGGCTGGCCCTATGAGGACCCCGAGTGTAGTGACCGGGCCGACAATGATGGCGATGGCAAGATTGATTGGGATGGCGCTGGCCTTGGCTCCCCAGACCCTCAATGCACAGCGCCTTATGGCTTCACGGAAAAGCTCCCGACCGGAGGGTGCGGCTTAGGGGCTGAGTTGGTCGGTGTGCTCGTTCTATTGCGTCGAGTGAAGCGCGTTCGATCTGGAGACGCATAGAGACTCCGAGATGTTGCTCGCCCCGTTGGGTGCAGCTCCTTCACGCGCGCTAACTGACCACGAGACGCCAGACCGCCAAGCGAGGGCAGCTGGCGACAAGGCTTAGTGGCTCGGTGTCATGCTTCTTCGGGGACTTAGGCGCAACTGTGCGAACCATTGGATTCTTTGAGCCCTTACGGGGACATTCCCGACCCCCTCGTGGATCACGCTGCCCACGGCAGTCCGCTGGCGCTGGGGGGCATCTTCAAGATTGCCCCCCCGCTACCACCGAGTGCAGACGCCCGGAGGCTCGAACGCTCCGGGCGTCTGCAGTTTTGGCGCTTACGCGTCGAACCCGACTCGAGGCGTTTCCATGAGCTACCGCGTCGTCGTATGGGGAACCGGCAATGTGGGTCGCCCTGCGCTGCGCGCGGTTGCCGCGCATCGCGACCTGGAGTTGGCGGGCGTGGTGGTAGCGAACCCGTCGAAGGTCGGTCGCGATGCGGGGGAGCTCGCCGGCATCGGGCCGCTCGGGATCTTTGCCACCGACGACGTTTCGGTCGCGCTCGCGGGCGACGTCGACGCGGTCGTGTACACGGCTACCGCCGACACGCGCCCCGCCGACGCGCTCGCCGACCTCGAGCGCTGCCTGCGAGCGGGACGCAACGTGGTGTCGACTGCATTCTATCCGTTGCTGCACCCGAGCAGCGCGCCGCGCGCGCTGCTCGACGTGATCGAGCCTGCGTGCGCCGCCGGCGCTGCGTCGGTGTTCGTGTCCGGGATCGATCCCGGCTGGGCGCTCGACATCCTGCCGGCGCTCGTCAGCGGGGTCGGCGCCGGGATCACCGAGATCCGCGCCCAGGAGCTGTTCAACTACGCGCTCTACGATCAGCCAGCGGTGGTGCGTGACGTGATCGGTTTCGGCAAGCCGATGGACCAGCTGCCGCTGATGCTTCTCGATTTCTCGCTCGAGATGGTCTGGGCGCCGATGTTGCGCGTGCTGGCCGATTTCCTCGAGCTTCGCCTCGACGCGGTCACGACCCATGTCGAACGCCGCGCGCTCGAGCGCAGCATCGATGTGCCGGGCATGGGCAGCTTCGAGCAGGGCACCCAGGGCGCGTTCCGCTTCGAGGTGCGGGGCATCGTCGATGGCCAGGCGCTGCTCGTGATCGAGCACGTCACCAGAATCGACGACGACTGTGCGCCGGAGTGGCCGCGATCAACGTCGCCTGGTGGCGAGCATCGCGTGCTCTTGAAGGGCCATCCAAATCTCACGGTGACGGTGCATGGCACCGAGGCGGGCGAACCGGGTGCTGCGGGGGGCGGAAACGCAACCGCCGCGAACCGCATCGTCAACGCGATTCCTGCGGTGTGCGGAGCGCGGCCAGGGCCGCTGAGTCCACTCGACCTACCGAGGATCACCGGCGCCGCCCAGCTGCGTCGACGCTGAGCTCGCCAGCCGACGGGTCGCAGCATGGACTCGGGTTCTAGGCTCGCTCGGCGACACGCGTGAGATGCTCCACCTGACCGTCTTCGCGACCGTGGAGAACGTCGTTGTAGCTTTTCTCGCCGCGATGGTGAGCGGCCCCCGGCCGCGCAAAACCGACGATCGCGGAAATCCGGTAGCCGTCGCATGAGACGTCGGTCGGCGGCGGCGCGGCGTGCATGGTGTCACCGTAGTGGATCGAGACATCGCCGGACTGTGCGCGCAGCGTGGCGATTCCCGACATCCCCGGCTGGTTCGCGGGCCGCGTGCCGAACGACGCCCGATGCGACGCCGGCAGCATCGCGAGCGTCCCTGTCTCGGGCGTCGCCGCGCTCAGATAGATCGACGCGATCAACACTGGACACAGGACGGCGTGGCCCCCCATCCCGCAGTCGCGGTGCCACGGCAGGTCGCCGAGTCCTTCGACCATCTGCGGGTGTTTGTAGATCACCCTGACGCCACCGCCCTCGCCTCTCTTGGAAACCAGCGGCTGGCTGGCGAGGTCGGCCAGCACGCGCAATCGGGGATCGGACGCGAGCGAGGCGAGCTTCGGCTTCTGGTCTGCACGCGTCACGCGGCACAGAACCTCTTCGCCAGCGGCGTTCTTGCCCCACCACGACAGCCTGTCGCCCTTGCGCGCCTCGCTTCGCAACGCATCCGCTTCGTCGCGGAACAGCGCGACTTCGCCCGCGCCGAACACGCCGCGAACGAACAGGTAGCCGGCGACGTCGAGGAAGTGCCGAAGCTCTTCGCGGTCGTCCTCGAGCGTGAACGACCGCTCCACGTCGAGCGGAGTTCCGCGGCTATCGCGCAGATCGAGCCGGTCGGCTTCATAGAACGGGCGACCGTTGTAGAGCGCACGCAGACCCGCTTCCCATGCCATCAACTGCATGGCATGACCCCGCACACAGCGGACACGGCCCGCGTACAGCAGGCCCGCGGGCGCCTCGAG
>JANLTC010000131.1:0-9227 GCA_031362725.1 Deltaproteobacteria bacterium
CTATGGGCGGTGAGCTCTTACGGCCGTCTCCGCCAGCTGGACCCAGAGCACTCCTACGGCCGAGCTTCGTCGTTTCGGCCAGCCGGGACGCAGACACGATGGGTGCTCCGTCGACTCCGCTCCAGCGTATTCAGATCGTCAAGGGCTGGGCTGCCGGCGGCAAGGCGCACGAGCGAGTCTTCGAAGTTGCCGGCGATCCCGCAAATGGCGCCGACGTAGATCTTGCAACCTGTGAAGTGCGCGGCCAGGGCGCAGACCAGCTCTGCACGGTCTGGAACGACCCGAGCTTCGATCCCGAAGTGCCGGCTTTCTACTACGCCCGCGTACTCGAGAACCCGAGCTGTCGCTGGAACCAGTTCTTGTGCAACCGAAATGGTGTCGACTGCGCTCGCCCAGAAACCGTCACACGCGATCTGGCGACCTGCTGTGATGCCCGCGTGCCACGAACCATCCAAGAGCGCGCCTGGACATCGCCGATCTGGTATACCCCGTCTCTTCAATCGAGCGAAGCGAAGTAGTTCGCTCGCGACGCCTTATTGCGACGAAGGACGGCGGCGCGGCGAAGCTCTCGTGGCACTGCGTGGTGCGAGGCCGCGCACCAGGCGTCGCAGGGGCTCGCGAAACTGCGCGAGGGCGGCCTTGCGATCGGCAGCCTCGGCGATCGCGATGCCCGCATGGACGAGCGCCCCGGAGAGCAGCCGGCGCGTCGGTTCCACCGCGCGGCGCTCGATCCAGCCCGCTTCGACCCAGTGCGCGAGCGCGTGATCGAGCAGGGCCGCCAGCCCCGACTTCTCCTGGATCTCGAGCCAGCGCTGCCAGCCGAGCACCGGGGGTCCGTCGCGCAGCAGGATGCGTTGGATCTCGGGGCGCCCGTAGGCCTCGAGCAGCAGCCCCGCGCCCCGCTCGAGTTCCGCGGTGCCTTCGGCAATGCCCTTCATGGTGTCTACCGCGAGACTCGTGACGAGTTCGCGCAGCAGCTGCTCGAGCACCGCGACGAAGAGGCCTCGCTTGTCGCCGAAGTGGTAGTGGAGGGCGCCGCGCGTGAGGCCCGCTTCGGCACCGATCGCGTCGGCCGAGGTCTCCGCGTAGCCGCTTGCGGCAAACAGCCGCCGGCCGACGGCCAGCAGCTGGCGCCGCGTCTCGGCGGTAATCGCTTCGTTCGTGCGCGGGGCGCGCCGCGAACGCCTTGACGCCACTTCCATACCTCGCGTATGTTTTTGCATACGGAGCGTATGCAATTCTTCCAACCCGTTCCAGCAGGGTTTTTCGAGGAGTGTTCGCTGATGACCGCCGCCTTCCTCCGCAATGCCCCGCCTCGGACCTCGTCGTCGATTCCGGCCTTCTGCGCGGCGGCTGCGATCGGCGCGACGGTCGTCGGGCTGTTTGGCTACAGCCTGGGTGCCACGCCCGAAGAGCGCTGGCTGCTTGCGGCGCGCTATACGGCGCGCCTCGCGTTCCCGATCTTCGTGCTGGTCTTCGTCGCGAGTTCCTGGAATCGGCTGTGGCCGAGCCGCGTTTCGCGATTCCTCGTCCAGCGCCGTCGCGCGCTCGGTCTTGCGTTCGCCACCGCGCACACGATTCATCTCGCCGCGCTCATGACGCGCAACGTCGTGGCGGGGGAGCGCCCCGATGCGGTCACGCTGCTGGTGGGTGGCGGCGCCTATCTGGTGATGTTCGCGATGGCCCTCACCTCGAACGACGCCGCGCTGCGCCTTCTCGGTCGCAACTGGCTGCGCCTGCACAAGGTCGGCATCTACTGGCTCTGGTTCGTGTTCACCGTGAGCTACGCCAAGCGGACCTTCGGCGATCATGCCGAGTTCGCGCCGCTCTTCGGTTTGGCGCTCGCAGCACTGGCGCTGCGCATCGTGGCCCGACGCGCGCGACGACCGCAGCGGGTCGGCGCAACATCGCTCGTGTCGGTCGAAGGGTGAGCCGCATGCGCTTCGAAGTCGCCGCGGCCTGGGGCATGGGCGTCGTGCTGCCGCTCCTGGAAGTCCTCCGACGCAAGACGAATTTTCATCCGATCGCGTCGTATGTCGACGACTTGATTGCGGGTGCGCTGTTGCTCGTCGCGGCGCGCGCTGCGTCGCGCGAGCGTCCGAATGCCGACGTGTGGCTCGCCGCTGCGTGGGGAGTTCTCACAGGCGGCCTCTACGGGAGTTTCTTCGGGCAGCTCGAGCAGTGGCGTGCGGTCGACGTGTCCGGGCAGTCCGGGCTCTTCGTCGTGTGCGTGAAGGGCGTGCTGTTTGCGGTGTCGATTGCTGCGCTCGTCTGTGCGATGCGACGGCCGCCTGCACGGGCTGCGCAACGCCCGTTCTAGGCGTCCACTGCGCGGGCGCCTCTGCGCCGCCTCGGCTCGCTCGATGTCGCGCCTGTTTGCTGGGCAACTCTGCGGCGCGGACGGGCAGCGATCGGCGCAACGCGGCGCGAGTCGCGCCGAATCGAGCACAGTTTGGCGCGATCTCGTACATGCGAGAGTCGGCACGCTGATTGCTCTGGTGACTCTCCGCGGAATTCAACTCCCGGGAGGAACCCATGAGCAAGTGGAATCGTTGGGCGGCGCTGACGGCTGCGCTGGTCTTGTGCGCGGTGCCCGCGTTCGCGGAAGCGGAAGCGGCGCCGGATGTAATTGCGAAGTTCACCGCAAACGCCTCGGATCTTCGCATCGGAATCGACACGGTCTGGGTGCTGCTCACGGCGATGTTGGTGTTCTGGATGAACGCCGGCTTCGCGCTCGTCGAGAGCGGGCTGTGTCAGGCCAAGAACACCACCAACATTCTCGCCAAGAACTTCGTCGTGTTCGCCGCCTCGACGCTCTCCTTCTGGGCGATCGGTTGGGGCCTGATGTTCGGGGACGGCAATGCCTTCGTCGGACTGCAGGGTCTCTTCTTCCTGGGTGGCGCCGACAACTCACCCGCGCTCGGTGAGGCCTACGCAGCGATGAACCCGTTCTCGACGACCGTGTATTCGGGTGTGTACTCGGCGATCAACTGGACCCCCGTTCCGCTCTGGGCGAAGTTCTTCTTCCAGCTCGTGTTCGCGGGGACCTGCGCGACGATCGTGTCGGGCGCCGTGGCTGAGCGGATCAAGTTCGGCTCGTTCCTGGTCTTCAGCTTCCTGCTGGTGGCGTTCGTCTACCCGATCACGGGCCACTGGATCTGGGGCGCCGGGCTGCTCGGCGCCAACAACTTCCGCGACTTCGCGGGATCGTCGGTCGTGCACTCGGTCGGCGGTTGGGCGGCGCTCGCGGGCATCATCGTGCTCGGGCCGCGGCTCGGGAAGTATGGCAAGGACGGCAAGGTGAATCCGATTCCCGGTCACAGCATGACCTCGGCCGCACTCGGCGTGTTCATCCTGTGGCTCGGCTGGTTCGGCTTCAACCCGGGCTCGACGATGGCGGCGATGAACGGGACGGCCATCGCACACATCCTGGTGGCGACCAACATGGCGGCGGCGACCGGTGCGCTCGGCGCGACCGTTGCGGCGTGGGTGCTGCTGGGAAAGCCGGATCTGTCGATGATCCTGAACGGATGCCTCGCCGGTCTCGTCGCGGTCACCGCTCCGTGCGCGTTCGTGTCGATCGGTGCGTCCGCATTGATCGGTCTGGTCGGCGGCGTGATCGCGGTGCTCGCGGTCGTGGCCTTCGACAAGGTCAAGCTCGACGATCCCGTCGGCGCGCTCTCGGTACATCTGGTGAACGGTGTCTGGGGAACGCTCGCGCTCGGCATCTTCTACGACAACGACGTGGCGACCCACATCGCCGCGCTGGCGACGGGCCTGTCACGCGGCGCACAGTTCATGGTGCAACTGAAGGGCGTCGTCTATGTGGGCGCCTTCGCATTCGGCCTCTCGATGCTCTTCTGGACCGCGATCAAGCTCACGATGGGCGTGCGCGTTTCGGAGGAAGAGGAGTTCGAAGGACTCGACATCGGCGAGCACGGCAACCAGGCCTACCCGGACTTCGCGACGCACGCGAGTTCCTTCGGTGGCTCGGGGATGCCGGCACTGGCACAGGCCCGCGCGCTGGCAACGGCGCAGACGCCCGCCACCGCGAAGCCGTAGGCGAGAGGAGAACGCGTCATGAAGAAGATCGAAGCGATCATCAAGCCCTTCAAGCTCGAAGAGGTGAAGGGGGCGCTGATGGAAATCGGTGTCCAGGGACTGACGGTGACCGAGGCCCGCGGCTTCGGCCGCCAGAAGGGTCACACCGAGTTGTACCGGGGTGCGGAGTACGTGGTCGACTTCATCCCCAAGGTGAAGATCGAAGCCGTCGTTCCCGATCCGTTGCTCGAGAAGGCGATACTCGTGATCACCGAGTCGGCGCGCACGGGGCGGATCGGTGACGGCAAGATCTTCGTCAGCGACGTCGTCGATGCGGTGCGCATCCGCACCGGCGAGCGATCCGATGGGGCGCTGTAATGAAGTCTTGAGAGACGGGAATCGGAGTCGAGTGGCGGGGGGCTACTCGACTCCGAACTCGGCCAGCGCGGAGCGGAGTTCGGCTTGCAGCCGGGCTTGTTGGGCCTCTGCGCTGGCCGCCTTCGCGCTCGGCTGCAAGTGCGCATCGAGGGAAAGCGTCAGTGCATTGCCTTCGAAGAGGTAGCCGCCGGAGGGGGCTCGCACCCAGAAGAGCTGACCATCGCGAAGGTAGTAGGAGACTGCCGTCGCGGTGCCACCGGCGCGAGCGGCTTCGATCACGGTGAGCTTCACCGGTTGGTCGTCGCGAACCCAAAGCCGCAGGCGCCGGGGTTCGAAGCCGGTTCGCTCGGGACCGTCGGTGACCTCGCGCATGTCGAGGCGGTCGAGTCGCGCATCGATCGCGCGCGCCTCGTCGCGAGCCGACTTCGCGCGCGGATCCAGCCCGGGCGGGTCGGGGTCATCGCCGCGCAACGCCGCCGCGGGGACGATCGCTCCGCTGGCGCTGACGCGATTGAGTTGCAGTTCCACTTGCGTCGGATTGCCCGCCGTCAGCACGCGCACATCGAATGGGCTCGCGAACCAGATGTCCTGGTCGACGCGGATCCGAACGCGCAACGCGTAGGTGTGGCTCGCGCGGATCGAAGCGGGATCGTAGGCGAGCGAGAACGCGATCGGGATCTGGCCGGGCGTGTCGATCAGGCGCTCGGCAACGAGCGGCGAAGGCACGTTCTCGTCGGTGGCGTCGACGAGCTGGACTTCGACGCGCGCGTTCGGCGGCAGCGCGATGCGCTCGCGATAGGTGATGGTGCCACTGAGGTTCGCGGAGCCGCGCGGGCCGCGCGATGGCGCGCATCCGCTCGCGAACGCGGCGATCGTCGTGACCAGCAAGGCGACGGGAATCAGGCGGAGGATGGGTGCGCGCACGGCCGCGCAGCTTAGCCGAGGCGTCCTTCAGCGCAGCGGGCCGACCGCGCTCACCTCGTAGCGCTGGATCTTCATCCGCTTGACGCCGAGTCCGCCGACGGCTGCCTGGAAGGTCGCCATGTGCGGCGACGCGAAGTGCGCATCGAGCGCCTGCTGCGACTCCCACTCCTCGAAGATGCGAAACAAGCCGCTCTGGGCGAGATCGCCGGAGAGCGAGTAGCTGATGCAGCCCACTTCCTTGCGGGTCTCGGCCATCATTCGAAGCGCAGCGGCCGCCGCGGCTTCGCGCTTGTTGGGGTCGATCTCGATTTCACCGGCGATGACGAGCATGGGGCCTCCGATTGCGGTCAGCGGAAGAACAAGAACGTCGTGACCACGAAGATCGGGATCAGGATCGCGGTCGAGTAGGCCATGTAGCCAAAAAAACTGGGCATGCGCACGCCGTTCTCCTCGGCGATCGCCTTCACCATGAAGTTCGGACCGTTCCCGATGTACGAGTTGGCGCCCATGAAGACCGCGCCGCACGAGATCGCCGCGAGCGTCTCCGCCGCTTTCGAGCCGAGCGCGAGATAGTCGGCGAGGTAGCGACCCTCGAGCGCGATGCCGTCGAGCCCGCACGCGGCGGCGGCGAAGGTCAGGTAGGTGGGCGCGTTGTCTAGGAAGCTCGACAGCAGGCCGCTCGCCCAGAAGAACTGCCATGGATCGCGCACCGGCAGGCTCGCCGCGTTCTGGTTCAGCAGCAGCAAGGCGGGCGCCATCGTGACGAAGATCCCCGCGAACAGCACCGCCACCTCGATGATCGGGCCGAAGCGGAAGCGGTTCGCGGCGCGCAGTCGGGCCGGCGTGGTCGCGAAGGCTGCTACCGCGATCGCGATCATCGCGACTTCCTGGATGCCGGTGAGCCACGGCTCGCCGCCGCTCCCGAGACCGCTTCCCGAGGCAAAGATCACCGCGACGATGCCGGCCAGGAACACGAAGTTGTGCGCGCCTTCGATGCGCAGCGGCGCGTGCTCGATCAGTTCCTCGAGCAGCGGTTCCGTCGTCGCAGCCTGCTCGCGGCTGAGCGCGATCTGGTCCCAGATGTTGAAGACGACGAGCAGCGTACCGTTCACGAACAGCCATTCCTTCCACAGCCCGAAGGTCCAGCCGAACGGAACGCCCTTCAGGAAGCCGAGGAAGAGCGGGGGATCGCCGAGCGGTGTCAGCAGCCCGCCGCAGTTCGACACGACGAAGATGAAGAACACGACGACGTGGACCTTGTGCTGGCGCTCCTCGTTCGCGCGCAGCAGCGGGCGGATCAGCAGCACCGACGCGCCGGTCGTGCCGATCCAGCTGGCGAGAATCGCGCCGAGCCCGAGCAGCGCCGTGTTGACGATCGGCGTGCCGGCCAGCGAGCCGCGCACGACGATGCCGCCGCTGATCACGAACAGCGAGCCGAGCAGCGCCATGAACGACGCGTACTCGAGCGCCTTGTGGCCGAGTTCGTGGACACCGGCGGCGCCGAGGCCGAAGACCAGATAGAGCGCGGTCGGGATCGCGAAGAGCGCCGCGACGAGAGCCTTGTTGCGGTTCAACTCCCAGAAATGACCGGCCGCGAGCGGCACCACCGCAATCGACAGCAACATGCCCGCAAACGGCAGTGCCGACCACCAAGGAAGTGCTTGCGCGTGCTCCAACGATCCTCCGGGCCGGGAGCATCGCGGTCGCGAAGCCTCCGTCAAGCGCCGCACGAGGTGCCGGGCGTCAGGTTATTTTTCTGTCAGGTTGTTGCCGCGACGGGACAAGGAATAACCTGACGCCCGGTATCCGAAACACCAAGAGGAGAAGTGAATGCTCCGTCATTGCCCGTCGTGCGTGATGATCGTGCTGCTCGCCGGTGCTCTTGCCGCAACCGCGCCGGCCGACGTGATCAACGTCACCAACACGGACGACGTCGGGGTCGGTTCGCTGCGCGCGGCGCTCGCGGCGGCGGTCTCGGGCGACGCGATCCACTTCGCGATCGCAGAAACCGGCGTCCAGACGATCAGTCCGGCGACTGCACTGCCGCCGATCGCAGCCGGCGTGACGATCGACGGCACGACGCAGTCCGGTGCGAGCTGCGCGACGTGGCCGCCGACGCTGCTCGTCGAGATCGCCGGCGACGCGACGACGCCCGCGGCCAGCGACGGACTCAGCATCAACGGCAACGGCGTCCTGGTGCGCGGTCTCGTCGTCAACTCCTTCTCGGGGGACGGGATCCAGCTGAACGACGCATCGGGCGTCCGCATCGAGTGCAACTTCATCGGAACCGACAGCACGGGTTCGCTGGACTACGGAAACCTCGGCGTCGGCGTTCGCCTCGTCGGCAGCACGCTCGCGGTGATCGGAGGCCCGGACGTTTCCGATCGCAACGTGATCTCCGCGAACGCGGTCGCCGGTGTGTTGATCGACGCCGCCTCGTCGGACAACGCCGTGCAGGGGAACTTCATCGGCACCGATCTCGGCGGCGCCGACCGGCTCGACAATTTCAATGGCGTCGTCGTGCGCGGTGCGATCAACGACATCGCTGACAATCTGATCTCGGGCAATACCGAAGGCGGCGTCCTCTTCGATGTCGGCACCGCGATCGGCAACACGGTGCTCGGCAATCGAATCGGTTCGAACGCCGCAGACACCGCGGCGCTCCCCAACGATGGGGCAGGGGTTTCGCTCCTGAACGGCGCGACGCAGAACACGGTCGGCACGATCGCCGCGCCCAATCAGATTCGCGCCAACGGAACCAGTGGCGTCCGGGTGGACGGGGCCACCTCGATCCGGAATTCGATCCGCGCCAACTCGATGAGCGGCGACGGCGAACTCGGCATCGAACTCGGCGCGTTCTTCGAGAACCCGAACGACCCGGGCGATCCGGACAGCGGTTCGAATCGTCTCCAGAATACGCCCGTGATCGTGGATGTCGCGTACGCCGCAGCCGTCAACCGGGTCACCGCGATCTTCGCCGTCTCCACCGATCCGGCCAACGCGACGTACCCATTGCTCGTCGATTTCTACGGCACCGACCTCGACGATCAGGAAGGCGAGTTCTACCTGGGTACGCTCAGCTACGACGCGAGCGACTTTGCGGCCGGCAACGCGACGAAGAGCTTCACGGCGATCGGTGCGGTGCTGGTCGGCGACGGCGTCGTCGCCACCGCGACCGACGCCGATGGCAACACTTCCGAGTTCACCGCCGAGGCGATCACGGTCGTGGTTCCGGAGCCGACTGCGCTCGCGATCGGCTTCGTCGCGCTAGGGGCGCTCGCGGGGCGGGTTCTCGTCGCGCGGCGGAGCTTCGTCAGCGCTCCGTCAGTCGCGTGACCGCTTCCGGCGACGGCCCGCGGCGCCGAGCGTCACGACGCTGGCGCCGAGCAGCAGCAGCGTCGCGGGTTCGGGCACGAAGTGCAGCGTCAGGATTCCGAATGCGGCGGGGCTCCCCCCATCCGCGGGAACGCTGGTGCTGATGAAGATCGGCGTCACCAGTTGCAGGACCCCCGACGGCATCGCCGTACTCGACGGCGCCGACGCCGGTCCGTGTCGAAATCCCATGGCCGTGACCGCGCCGATCGCCACGGTGCCCGTCGTCCACGGCGCGCCCGTCACGGTCACATTCACGGCGCCGGCGGCAGTCGCCGCGCCGCCTACGCCGACGACGCCGAGGGGCACGACGATGTTGGCAGCCGGGGCACCCGGCGGCTGGCACATCTGCCCCCCAAAGAGGCAAAGCCGCAGCGATCCGAGCAGCCCCATGACACCGCCCGGTAGCAGCGGGCTGCCCGCACCATTCTGCACCGTGATCTGCTGAGCCTCGATCGGGAAGTTGGCAGGATCGGTGGTGGGCAGCGTGAGGGCGGTCGTCGCGAACGCGC
>JANLTC010000133.1:0-8898 GCA_031362725.1 Deltaproteobacteria bacterium
GTCGAGCGCGCTGATCGAGTTGTGATAGGTCTTCTGGGCGAAGATCTTCTGGGACTGCGCCTGCACCAGATCCTGTTCGCGCAGCAGCACGTCGAAGGGGGTCGACTCGCCGTGCTCGAGCCGCACGCGCTCGGCGCGCAGCTGCTCGGCGGCGGCAGACTCGGCTCGGTTGGCCGCTTCGATGCCCTGGACCGACGAGATCAGGTTGCGGGCAGCCCTCCGGATCTCGCTGACGATCGATTGCTCGAGGCGCAGCAGCGCGGTCTCGGAACGACGCAGCTCGAACTCTGCCTTGGCGTGCTGATGGCGCGCGGTGTTGTTGCCGAGCGGAATCGAAAGGATTCCGTGGATCCCGTAGCTCTCAGCGGATTTCCCGTCGAACAGATTGCGGTCCGAGTCGCCGTAGTCCGGCCGGATCCCGGGCGGCTCGATGCAGGAAACGCCACTCGTGAAATCGACGCAGCTCGGGCTGACACGGCCCGCGAGCCCCGCCTTGCCGTAGTCCCCGACGACATCGAGCTGCGGCAGTCGCTTGTTACCGGTGGCCTTGACCTCGACCTTGCGGCGCTCGATATCCGAACGCGCGAGCTGGATCTCCGGGCGGCGCGCCATCGCGTGTTCGGTCGCCGCGGCTGCGCTCACGGCCTTGACCGGCATCTCATCCGGACGGTCCGTCGGCTCGACGGTGATCTCGGACTCGGGCTCCAGGTAGGGACCGAGTACGGTGTCGATCAGCGCATCCTGCGCGTTGCGTTCGATCGCCTGTGCGCGGATCAACTTGAACTCGCGGTCCGCGACGCCGGCTTCGGATTGCACGACCTCCACGCGCGAAACCACGCCGACCTCGTACTGCGCCTGCGTCTGTGACAGCAGCGCATTCGCCGTCTCCAAGCTCTTGATCGCGACGCGGGTGCTGTCCTGGGCGGCGATCAATCCCCAGTAGGCGTTCTCGGTGTCTTGTACCTGGTTCATCAACTCGGAGTCGAACTTGTCTTGCGAAGCCGACACGCCGATATTGCGGACGCGCACCAGCGTCCACTCCTCGCTCCAGAAGAGGCCGCGCAGCAGTGGCAACCGCAACGTTGCGGTGAAGCCCGAGCGGAACTCCGGCGAGAGCACCGAGATGCGCGAATTGGTCACCAGCTCCGAACCCGCGTAGCCGGCCTGATAGGACCCGCCGAGCCAGGGGATGAGCCCGCGCAGGCCCGCCTCGCCGGACCACTTCTCCTGGGTGAGCAGGGTGTTTCCGAGGATCTGCGAGGCCGTCGGGTTCTCGTCGTTCCGGTAGCCGCCCTCGCCATACAGCGCAGGGTCATACGCACCCCAGGCCGCGCCGAGATCTTCTTTGGCGATGTACGGATCGAAGCGCAAAAGCTGGACGTCGAGGCTGCGCTGGACCGAGAGTCGAACCGCTTCGATCAACGAAAGCTTGAGCACGCCGTCCTGCAGTGGCAGTGTCTCGCCGCGCTCCGGAAGCACGGATGCAAGCGGCTCCTCTGCGCTCGCGACGTGCGGAACCGCGGTCGCAAAGCAGATGGCCACAAGCCAGGCGACGCCGCGTCGCATACGAGACCCCCCTCGTGATCCGCGATCGGGCCGCACACTAGCCCGCGAAGTGCCGCAACCCAAGATCTGAACGGCTATCGTCGCGCAATGCGCGTCGCCGCTCTCGTGCTCGCGGCTGGCCGCGGTGAGCGGTTCGGCGCTGGACAAGCGAAGGCGTTCCTGCCACTCGCGGGGAGGCCGCTCGTGGTCCACGCCGTCGAAGCACTGGCCGCGTGCAACGCGATCGACTGGATCGTGGCGGTGCTACCCGCGGCGGAGATCGGCCGCCTTGCTACAGCGCAGTGGAGCGCGAACGCGGCGCGCAAGATCGTCGCGTCCGTCGCGGGCGGCGCCGAACGCCAGGACTCGATGCGCGCCGGATTGACCGTGCTTCCGGCGGACGTGGAACTGGTCGCGATCCACGACGCCGCACGACCGCTGGTGCTTCCGCGTGACATCGCGCGCGTCGTCGCCGCTGCCGAGCGCTCCGGCGCAGCGCTCCTCGCGGTGCCGGTGCGCGACACGTTGAAGCGCGTGCGCGATGGTCGCGTCGTGGAGACGCCGCCGCGCGAAGGACTCTGGGCCGCCCAGACGCCGCAGGTATTCCGCGCGGGGCTGCTGCGCGAGGCGCTCGCCAAGGCCGAAGCCGATGGCTTCCAGGGCACCGACGACGCGCAACTCGTCGAGCGACTCGGCTGCGCGGTCGAGATCGTCGAAGGCGATCCCAGCAATCTGAAGATCACCTGGCCGGCGGACCTCGCCTGGGCCGAAGCGTGCGTCCGGGAACGCCGCGTTGAGGACACGAGATGAGCCGCGTGCGGGTGGGACATGGCATCGATACGCATCGGCTGGTCGCCAGTCGTCCGCTGCGGCTCGGCGGCGTCGAGATTCCGTTCGAGCGCGGTCTCGAAGGTCACTCCGATGGCGATGTGTTGCTGCACGCGGTGGCGAGTGCAGTGCTCGGCGCGCTCGGCGCGGGCGATCTCGGCACGCACTTTCCGTCGTCGGATCCGCGCTGGCACGGCGTCGCGAGCCGGGATCTGGTCGAGCAGGTCATGGAACTCGTGCGCGAGCGCGGCTTTGCGATCGGAAACGTCGACGCGACGGTGATCGCGCAGGTGCCGCGGCTGGCGCCGTTCCGCGACGCGATGGTGCGCGGTGTCGCGCGCTGTCTCGATGTCGATCCCGAATGTGTGAGCGTGAAGGTCACCAGTACGGATGGACTCGGCGCGATCGGGCGCGGCGATGGGATCGCCGCGCAGGCGGTCGTGCTCCTCGAGCAGGTGGAGTCGGAGTGACGCTGCGGCTCTTCAATACGCGAACGCGCCAGAAGGAGGCGTTCGATCCGATCGAGCCCGGACACGCGCGCGTCTACTCGTGCGGCCCCACGGTCTACGCGCCGCAGCACCTCGGGAACCTGCGGCCCTACCTGTTCGCCGACCTGCTGAAGCGCGCGCTGCTCGCCGAAGGGCTGCGCGTGACGCACGTGATCAACATCACCGACGTCGGTCATCTCGCGTCCGACGCCGACACCGGCGAGGACAAGATGGAGCGCGCCGCAGCGCTCAGCGGGAAGACCGCCGGGCAGATCGCGGCGTTCTACACCGAACAATGGCTGCAAGATCGCCGTCGCCTCCACTGCCTCGACGCCGAGCAACTGTGCAGGGCCACTGAGCACATCCCCGAGCAGATCGCGCTGGCGCAGCGCCTCGAAGCGAAAGGCTATACGTATCGCATCGGGGACGGCCTGTACTTCGACACCGAAAAGTTTCCTGACTACGCTGCGTTCGCGCGCCTCGACCTCTCGGGCCAGAATGCTGGCGCGCGCATCGGCGATGTCGCGGGCAAGCGCGCTCCGCAGGACTTCGCGCTGTGGAAGTTCGCCGCGCCGGGCGTCGCGCGACAGCAAGAGTGGGATTCGCCATGGGGACGCGGCTTTCCCGGCTGGCATCTCGAGTGCTCGGCGATGAGCGTCCGCTACCTCGGAACCCACTTCGACATCCACACCGGCGGCGTCGATCACATCCCGGTCCACCACACCAACGAAATCGCCCAGAGCGAGTGCGCGTTCGACGTACACCCGTGGGTGAACATTTGGATGCACAACGAGTTCCTCGATTTCGGCGGCGAGAAGCTCTCGAAGTCGAAGGGACACACACTGGTGCTCGACGATCTGATCGAGCACGGCTTCGAGCCGCTCGCGTACCGCTACTTCTTCTTGCAGGCCGTCTACCGCCAGCAGCAGGCGTTCTCGTGGGACGAGATGGGCGCCGCGGCGACCGGCTACCGGCGGCTGCTGCGCGCCGCTGCGGCAGTGCGGGACGCGGCGGGCGATCCGGCCGGCATCGAGGACGCCGCGATCGCGGCACTGCGCACGCGTTTCTGGGAGGCGGTGCATGACGACCTGAACGCGCCGCGCGCGCTCGCCGTCGCGTGGGAGGTCGCACGCAGCGAGCTGTCAGCGCCCGCGCAGCGCGCGCTGCTGTTCGAGTTCGATGCCTGGCTCGGTCTCGGTCTCGCGACCGAAGTGCCGCGGGGCGAGGTCCAGGAAAGCGATCCGCGCATCGACGCGCTGGTCGCCGAGCGCTTCGCGGCGCGCCAGGCGCGCGACTTCGCCACAGCCGATCGCATCCGCGCAGAGCTCGACGCCGAGGGAATCGAGATCCAGGATGCCAAGGACGGCTCCAAGTGGAAGCGCGCGCGGTGAAGCGCGCCAGTGGCACGGGCAGGGGGTCCGCACCGGCGCCGGGCGCCGCGCTGCCGGGCCGCGCGGCCGACACGCCCTTCCAGTTGGTGACCGAGTTCACGCCGCAGGGCGATCAGCCACGAGCGATCGGCGAGCTGGTCGCCGGTCTCGAACGCGGCGACCGGCATCAGACACTTCTCGGCGTTACCGGCAGCGGCAAGTCGTTCACGATGGCTTGCGTCGTCGAAGCGGTGAATCGGCCGACACTGGTGATGGCGCCGAACAAGACGCTCGCGGCCCAGCTCTACGCGGAGTTCAAGGGATTGTTCCCGGCCAACGCCGTCGAGTACTTCGTCTCGTATTACGACTACTACCAGCCCGAAGCGTACATCCCGACAACCGACACCTACATCGAGAATGACTCGTCGTTCTACGACGAGATCGACAAACTGCGGCACTCGGCCACGCACTCGCTCCTGACGCGCCGTGACGTGCTGGTGGTTGCGAGCGTGTCCTGCATCTACGGCCTCGGCGCACCGGTGACTTACGGCTCGATGCACGTCTACGTGGAGAAGGGCACGCGACTCTCGCGCGACGACCTGCTGCGCCGTCTCGTCGATATGCTCTACGAGCGCAATGACATGGACTTCCATCGCGGCACGTTCCGCGTACGCGGCGACGTCGTCGAGGTGTTTCCGCAGTACGAGAGCGAACGCGCCATTCGCATCGAGTTCTTCGGCGACGAGGTCGAGGGCATCGCCGAGATCGATCCGCTTCGCGGCAAGGTGCTGTCGCGGCCGAGTCGCACGCTGATCTACCCGGCGAGCCACTACGTCGCGAACGCGGACGTCCTGCGTCGCGCGATCCAGGGCATCCGCGTCGAGCTGCAGGAGCGCCTGGCCAGCTTTCAGCGCGACAACAAGCTGCTCGAAGCCCAGCGCCTCGAGCAGCGCACGCTCTACGACCTCGAGATGCTCGAGCAGATGGGCTTCTGCCACGGCGTCGAGAACTACTCGCGCTGGCTCGACGGCCGCGATGCGGGCCAGTCGCCCTTCACGCTCTACGACTACTTCCCGGACGACTTCCTGCTGGTGCTCGACGAGAGCCACATCACGGTGCCGCAGATCGGCGCGATGTACCGCGGTGATCGCGCGCGCAAGGAGACGCTCGTCAACTACGGCTTCCGGTTGCCCTCGGCGCTCGACAATCGTCCGCTGCGTTTCGACGAGTGGTACGAGCGCGCCGGCCAGATGCTCTTCGCGTCGGCGACGCCGGGCGATTGGGAGCTGACACAATCCGGCGGCGTAGTGGTCGAACAGATCATCCGGCCGACGGGCCTGATCGACCCGCAGGTGGAGGTGCGACCGGCCACCGGCCAGGTGGATCACCTGCTCGGCGAGATCCGCGCGCGTGTCGAAAAGGCGGAGCGTGTGCTCGTGACGACGCTCACCAAGCGCATGGCCGAAGAGCTCACCACGTACTACGGCGAGCACGGCGTGCGCGTTCGCTACCTGCACAGCGACATCCAGACCATCGAGCGCACCGAGATCATCCGCGAACTGCGCGAGGGCGGCTTCGACGTCCTCGTCGGCATCAACCTGTTGCGCGAGGGGCTCGACATCCCAGAGGTCTCGCTGGTCGCGATCCTCGACGCCGACAAGGAGGGGTTCCTGCGTTCGACGCGTTCGCTGATCCAGACGATCGGCCGCGCCGCGCGCAACGTGAACGGCACGGTGATCCTCTACGCCGACAAGGAGACCAACTCGATCCGCGCAACGCTGGACGAGACCGATCGGCGCCGCGCCCGACAACACGCCTACAACGCGGAACACGGCATCACGCCGCGCAGCATCGTCAAGAAGATCGGCAGCCTACGCGACTCGATCTGGGAGAAGGACTACGTGACGGTCGCGACCGTGCGCGAGCGTCCCGAAGCCGAGATTCCGCTGCACGAGATCCCCGCGCTGATCGCGGGGCTGCGTCGCGAGATGCAAGTCGCCGCGAAGGATCTCGACTTCGAACGCGCCGCCGCGCTGCGCGACCGCATCCGGAGCTTGGAGGAAGAGCGGCTCCGGGTTGGCTAGCTCGGTGAGGCGGGGCGCGGGGGCGGGGCGGTGGTCCAGAACGTCCACCGCGGCGGGCGGTGTAGCTTCGCTTCAGCGCGTCGAGGCGCCTGCGGGCCTGATGAGCGGAGGGCTTCGCGGGTTCTGGCCGAACGTCCCGCCCCCGCTCCTTGCCATTCGACTCTGACCAGGCTCTTGCCAGTTTGCGATGGCTGAGCGCGGGCGGGGGACTCGGCCGAAATAATCCGCAGGCGCTCAGCACCTCTCGCCGCGAAGCCACGACACCAGCCGCCGAGGACTTTTCGGCCGAGTCCCCCGCCCGCGCCCCCCGCACCACCGGCTAGCTTCCGCGTCGTGGATCTCGAAGAGCGAGTCGAGGCGCTGCCCACCGGGCCGGGCGTCTACCTGTTCCGCAACGCGCGGGGGCGCGTGCTCTACGTCGGCAAGGCGCAGAACCTGAAGAGCCGCGTCCGCTCGTACTTTCGCGGCGGCGGCGACGGGCGCGTGCAGATTCCGCAGCTGATGGAGCGCGTGGTCGATCTCGACGTCGTCGTGACGCCGTCCGCGAAGGACGCGTTGCTGCTCGAGAACGAGTTGATCAAACGCCACAAGCCGCCCTTCAACGTCCGTTTCCGCGACGACAAGCAGTATCTCGGCCTACGCCTCGACGTGCGCGAGGCGTGGCCGCGACCGACGCCGGTGCGACGCTTCAAGGAGGACGGCGCCGCGTACTTCGGACCCTACACGTCGAGTCAATCGCTGCGCGACGCGATCTCGAATCTGCGACGGATCTTTCCGCTGCGTTCGTGTTCCGATCCGGTGTTCCGCGACTACGCCCGCCGCGGTCGCCCATGCATCGAGTACGAGATGAAGCGCTGTCTCGGTCCGTGTTGTGAACGGATCGATCCCGCGAGCTACGCGCAACTGGTCGAGGGCACCGTATTGTTCCTGCGCGGGCGCTCCGACGAGCTGCTGCGCGAACTCACCGCGACGATGGAACGCGCCGCTGCGGAGGAGCGCTACGAGGAAGCCGCTCGACTGCGCGATCGGATTGGCGCCGTCGAGCAGACCGTGCAACGCCAGCAGATCGTCGGCGCGCACGCGATCGATCGCGACGTATTCGGCTGGGCGCGCCGCGGCGGCGACGTCGAGGTCGCCGTGCTGCACGTGCGTGCGGGGCGCGTCGTCGGTCACGTCTCGCATGCGTTCTCCGCCATCCAGATCGACGACGCCGAGGCTTTCGGTTCCTTCCTCGGTCAGTACTACGCGGTGCCCGATCGCGTGGTGCCGGGCGAGGTGCTGGTCGCAATCGAGCCGGCCGATCCGGACCCGCTGCGCGAACTGCTCCGCGAACGCGCCGGACGCCGTGTCGCGCTGCGCGCACCGCAACGCGGGTCGCTGCGCGAGTTGGTCGGGATGGCGAACGCCAACGCAGAGCTGCAGCTCGCGCAGCGACTCGACGCGCACGCGAGCGTGCTCGCGACGCTCGGCGAGCTGCAGCAGCGACTCGGCCTTGCGCGGCTCCCGCGCCGCATCGAGTGCTACGACGTCTCGACGCTCGGCGGCACGCTCGCGGTCGCGAGTCGGGTTGCGTTCGAAGACGGGAAGCCGGACAAGAATGGTTACCGGCGCTACCGGATCCGCGAGGCCGCGGCTGGCGACGACTTCGCGTGCCTGCGGGAAGTGCTTTCGCGCCGGCTGGCGAGGAGCGAGAGCGATCCTCTACCGGACCTGCTGATGGTCGATGGCGGCAGGGGGCAGCTCGGTGTCACTGTCGCCGCGCTGCATGACGCAGGCGTGACTCTCGACACGGTCGGGATCTCGAAGGAGCGCGACGGCGCTGGCGACGCGAAACGCGTGAAGCGCCATGGCGGGCTCAAGGCGGAGCAGCTGCATCTGCCGGCGCGCAAAGATGCGTTGCTACTGGCGCCCAGCAGCGCCGCGCTGCTGCTGCTTCAGCGCATTCGGGACGAAGCGCACCGCTTCGCGATCGAGTTCCAGCGCAAACTCCGCCAGCGCGTGCACCTGACGTCGATCCTCGAGGAAATCGGCGGGATCGGCCCCCGCAAGCGGCGAAGCCTGCTGCGAGAACTGGGGTCGCTGCGCGGCGTGCGCGAGGCAGGCGCCCTGCAACTCGCCAGCGTCGAAGGCATCTCGACGGGGGACGCGCAACGGATCCGGTCCTTCTTCGCCGCACTCGAAGGACCCGGGGGATCCGTGGTCTCCGATCCAATCGAGTCCCAAAGCGACTGACGGCGGATCAAGCGCACTCGGCGACCGACCGATCGGGGGATCGCGGAGGAGTGCTGATGTCCCAGTTGAAGCTGCGCACCGCGGTCGCCACGGCCTGCGTCGTCTGGGCACTCGTGGCGCCGGTTTCGAATGCGGGCGAGATCTATACTTGGACGGATGCCGACGGGCGCGCCCACTACACACAAGACCTGCAGGGCGTCCCCGCCGAGCACCGCGCCGATGCGCGCGAGCGCGCGAACGCGAGTCCGACACCAAGCAAGGTGCAGACCTTCTCGAACGCTCCTGCTTCGCCCGCGCCGGGCGTCGGCCGGCGCCCGGCGGCGCACCGGGTCGGCAGCGCCGGTGGCCGCA
>JANLTC010000155.1:0-3625 GCA_031362725.1 Deltaproteobacteria bacterium
GAAGAGATTCCCCTCGCTGTCGAAAGCGAGCGTCGTCGGCGTGGTCAATCCCGTGTCGGCGAAGAGCGTGCCGACGCCGCCCGGCGTGAACACCTCGATCGTGTTGTTGCCGCTGTTGGCCACATAGAGATTGCCCATGCTGTCGAAGGCGAGGCCGTAGGGTGAGTCCAGATCGAGATCGGCGAAGAGCGTGCCTGCGCCGCCCGCCGCGAACTTCCAGATCGTGTTGTCGCCTGCGTTCGAGACGTAGACGATGTCGGCGCGGGTGGGGATCGGCGCGAGGATCACCACGAGCGACGAGGCGACGCCGAAGAGCAGCAGGCGATGGGGTCTCTTCATGGTCCACACACTCTAACCACTCGCCGCATCGAACCGCGCATCTAGATCGAGGTGGAGTTCGGCGTCTCCGAAGCGGTTGCGCAGACGGGATCGCCATCGACTCGCCGTGGTGTGGAAGCGGATTCGGGATTCGCAACGGATCGATCGACGCCCGGCGCAGCGCGAGACCAACGGATGAGAGGCCTGCCCCGTTTTCCTCGATCGCCTCGGCATGTGTCTTCGGGGTCAGCCTGGGCGAGGCCGAGGTCGAGTTCGCACGGCCTACCCAGGTGGCGCAGCATCGATCTCTGATAGGTCGGGCACGAGAGGATTCGTTGCGTTCAGGAATTCCTCTATGTTCGTAAAGCTGTCCGCGTCGGCATCGAGGCTGCCATCGGATGCATCGTTGCTGTTGAGGCCGTACTGAATCTCCCACGAGTTGGGCATTCCATCGTGGTCGCCATCGGCGGGTGCCGTGGTCGACGAGATCCACGGCCACCCACCGACGTTGGCGGGATCGGGTATCTGACCGCCGGTTCGGTCTCGTACCTCCGCGACGACGCGGAGGTCGACCGCGTCTCGAGCGGGCAGATTCGCTCCGGCTCTTGCGAGCACATCGTCGTAGGCCGTCGTGGGGCTCGAGGTGGCGACGTGAGTGACAGTAAAGGCTGTAGACCTGGAGAAGGTCGCCGGATTGCAATCGACGCCCGAATTCGGAATGTCGTCGTAGGCCTCCCGGCAATAGACGCTGTCGAGTTGGGGAAGGCTGGTGCTCGGACGCCGCGGACCGAGGTTGTCGCGAACGAAGTACGAGAACGGGATCTGCCCGATCGAGTGAAGCGTCCAGTTCTCCCTCACATCCGCGGGAGGTGCGGTCGACGGACCGGCTTTCGAATAGTTTCCGATGATGTTGATCCGGGTGGGCCCGTAGATGTCCAGTACCCGAAGCCCATGCAGTCCCCAGTCATAGACGACGTTGTTGCGGAGATCGACGAGCCCGTCCGTGCTGACCTGCGGGTTGCGGTACCAGTTGTGCGCGAAGAGGTTGTGATGAACGCTGATCTGCCGCGTGTGCTCCCCCAGCGGGTCTCCTTCGGCGATCAACATCCCGTATCCCCCGGATGGTCCCACCTTGACGCGCGTAGCATCCTTCAGTGCCTCGGAGATGATCGAATACTGGACGGTGATGTTTCTTGCGCCCCAGCTGATGTCGACGTTCTCGTCCGTGGCCCAGCTGAATGAGCAATGATCGATGATGACTTCGTGGGCGTTCGCGATGGTGACCGCATCGCTGCCTCCGAGATCGACGCCGGGATTCGAACCGGGGCGAATCCGGATGTGGCGGATGACGACGTCATGCGCCCAGATCGTCAGTGCCGACCCGGTGCACGATGGATCCAGCCGCAGCGTGATTCCGCCACCCGGAGCGGTCTGCCCTGCGATCGTGATGTAGGGCTGCTGGATCACGAGCTTGCTGTTCAGTTCGCAGACGTTGATGGTTCCGCTCACGCGGAAGACGACGATTCTCGGCCCCGTTGCCTCGATTGCTGCCCGCAGACTTCCCGCTGCGGCGCCACCCGTCGCGGGATTGATGTCATCGAGATTGGTCACCTCGATGACGCGGCCACCTCGACCACCCTCGGCGATCGCGCCAAAGCCCTGGGCACCGGGAAAGGCCATGGTCTGAGGCAGCGAACAGCTCAGATTCGTCTGCAAGATCAGGAGACTGAGCGCGAGCAGAGCGATGGCGCTCTCGACACGACGCGCCGGATCGCCCTTTCGCGCCGCGAGCGCAGCTGCCGCACGCACGTACACCTCCCCCTCCCCGCGCGAGCGGGTGTTCCCAGGAGCCGCAAGTTATGCCTTCCCCACATGACAGGAGGGTTTCGCCCACGGGGCGAAGCGAATGGGCGGCCTCGTGATTCCGGGCCAGCGTGGGTCCCGGCGACGCGCCACTCGCGCCGCGAGCCGAAGCTCAGGGATTGCTCTCGCGCTCGACCTTTTGCGTTGTCCTCGTCCTCGGCCGCGTCATCGTCGCCCTCGTTGGCGAGTCCATCCTCGCGCTTCTGCTGGGCCGCCTCGCCCCTGTCCTGCCTGCGATCCAGCGTGTCGACTTGCCAATTTCATGCCGTGGGGAACGAGCGCTGTTCGGGCCCCAGGCGCTCGCCCCGACGCGATTCGCGGTCGTCCGTACACCTTTCGTGGGTAACGCCGTGTACACGAAGCGCCGCTCGGCTCACCTCGCTTCGCCTGCTCCAGGATTCCGCACCGCGGCCCATTGGGGATCCTGTCGAGAATGCCGGTTCACACCCAACCAGAAATACCGCCGCCGAGATCGAGCGGCGCCACACAGGCAGCGCCTCGATCGGCAGATGTGGTTCGCGGGGCTCGGCAGCTGCGAGCACGAAGCGTGGCTCCATGCATTGCTCGCGCGGCTCCTCGAAGGCTCTCCCGACGTCTCGGGCCTGCTCGAGACGAACGCGTTTCCCGATGCTCCCCGCGCTATCTGCGGACGCCGCTCGCGGAGTATCGGTTCTCTCGCGCCAGCGAGCGGCTTCACGGCACCTGGTGGACGAGGCGCGATCTCGGGTCGTAGTGCCCGATCGTCACACTGCGCGACGGCAAGCTCAGCGTCGCGGAAGATCCGCCGCGCCCAGGAGCAGCAGCGCGCGCCGACCCGGGGGTCCTCGTCGTCGACAACGCGCGGCGGCGGGGCGCCTCGCGGGTCGTCTGCGGGCGAGCGAGCACCGGATGGAGTCGCGCGTCGTCCGAGCTTTGCGCGAGAACGTCTTACAGCGGAATGAACGCGACGTCCGCCTCCACTCGCAAATCGGTTGTGCAACAGCCCGAACGCCGCCTGCCGAACGGCGTGTTCGGCCTTGCGTCCATCTTGCAGCGCCGCCTCGCAGATCTGCCGCCGCGACGCCCGCGTAGACACGCTCGTCGGGAGCGCCGCGGCCGCGTCGGTTGCGCGGTAGTGGCGGCTGCTTCCCTCTCTCGGCGCCAGGCGCTGGAAAGGAACTCTCAATGACACGCATCTCCACGGCTTCGATCCTGCTGCTCGCGGCGGGCATCGTGGTTTCGGGCGCCGCCTACGCGAACGGGGCCGGACGCCATCACGGCCATCACGGCCATCATCGGCCTCCGCCGGTACTGATCGCGTTCCACTCGATGTACGGAGTCGATGGTCCGTTCGTGGGCGAGGCCAACCCGGTCGACGACATCGTGGGCGACGAGCTGCCCTGGGAGGTGCGCGGATTCGCGCGCGGCAGGGTCACCACCGAAGGCAACGTCGTGGTGCTCGTGC
>JANLTC010000160.1:0-6393 GCA_031362725.1 Deltaproteobacteria bacterium
ATCGAGGCCGAGAGTCCCGACGCAGCCGACTTCGCGGAAGCCTGCGCCCGCCTGCTCGCGTGACGCTACCGTCGATCGCCATGCGGATCGTGATCGTCACGGCATCGGCGAGTGGGCGCACGGCGCGGATGGCGGAAGCGGTGGCCGAGGGCGCGCGCGAAGTTGGCGCCGCCGTGACGTCGCTGCGCGCGGACGAAGCCGGCGAAGACGAAGTACGCGCGGCCGATGCGCTGATCCTCGGCAGTGGCGTGCACATGGGCGGCGTCGAGTCGTCGATGCGCGTCTTCTGTGAGCGACTCGCGCCCGCGTGGCTGCGCGGCTCGCTGGCTGGGAAACTCGGTGCCGCATTCGTCACGGCCGGTGCCGGCGCGCGCGGCGGCGCCGAGCTGGCGTTGCTCTCGCTGCTCGCGAATCTCGCCGAACACGGCATGTTGCTGGTGTCGATGCCGAACCGGCTCGAGGGCTTCGCGGCCGCGGGCTGTCACTGGGGACCCGTCGCGTGGACCAACCCGCGACAAGGCAAAGCAGGACCGACCGACGCGCATCTCGTCGCCGCGCGCGCCCACGGGCGTCACGTCGCCGAATGCACTGCGCGCTGGCTCGCCGGGAGAACGTGATGGTGCAATTGCCGCCCAAGATTTGTCCGCGCTGCGGCGAGGAATACGTGCACACGATGCAGCGTTGCCGCGACTGCGACGTGCCGCTCGGCAGCGACGCGCCGGTCGATGCGGTTGCGCTCGAGCTGCCGCCGGCCGAGGAACTCGTCGCGCTGCGCAATGCCGAGGTGTCGTGGATCGACGGGCTCGCGCACGCGCTCGCCGAAGCGGGCATCCCGAGCCGCGTCGAGTTGCCGCGTCGCGAGGACCAGACCGTGCAGAGCCGCGGCATGGGCGCGATCCGCTGCAACCTCTACGTGCGACCCGAGGATGCGGCGGCTGCCGCGCGCGTGGACGCCGAGTTTGCGCGCACGCAGGTGCCGGATCTGCCGGATGACCAGGCCGGCGAGTGGGGCGAGGTCGAAGCGTGTCCCGGCTGTGGCTCTGAACTCGGCGCCGACGCGACCGAGTGTGCCGAGTGCGGGCTTTCGTTCGGAGCGGGGTGAAGCGGCGCGCTCAGCTTGCCAACGCGTCGAGCAGCGCTTCGAGCAATGCGTGCAGTCGCGTGAAGCGAGAGGCGTCGCCGAGCATTTCGCCGCTCGACTGCACCCAGCGACCCGCGGCGAGATCTTCGGGGCAGTGACGCACCAACGCGGCGGCGCTCTCGGGCGTCGTTTCGAGATGGAACTGCAAGCCCACGACGCGCGGCCCGAGCGCGAACGCTTGCGATTCGCATGCCTCGCTGCGCGCGAGCGGAACGGCACCGGCCGGCAGCGCGAAGGTCTCCCCGTGCCAGTGGAAGACTTCGGCGTGCGATGGCAACGCCCGCGCGATGGGATACGCCGCCGGATCGGCGATGCGTTCGATCTCGAACCAGCCGATCTCGCGCTCGCGATTCGGTGTCACCACGGCGCCGCGCGCGCTCGCGATCAGTTGCGCGCCGAGGCAGACACCGAGGACGGTCTTGCCGGCGTCGATCGCCGCGGCGATCGCGCGCTTCTCGGCGCGGAGCCACGGCAGCGCCACTTCATCGTTCACGCTCATCGGGCCGCCCATCACGATCAGCCAGTCGTACGCATCGGGCACGGGGATGCGCGGATCGGCAAAGAAGCGCGTCCAGGTGATCGACGCATTCCGCGCTGCGAGCCACGGCTCGATTGCGCCGAGTCCTTCGAAGGGAACGTGCTGGAAGACGTGCACGCGCATCGAGCGCGAAACTAGCGCGCCGCTGACGGGGACCCCGGCGAGCCAGGGCGGCGCAGCAGCGGCACGAGCGGCGCGAGCAGCAGGAAGATGCAGAAGATCAGCAGATAGCAGTCGCGAAACGCGAGCACGGCCGATTGCGCCGTGATCGTCTGCTCGATCAGCTTGTGCGCGCCCGCGACGGCGTCGGCGGCATCCAGACCGCGCGCTTGCAGGCCGGCCGCGAGTTGCGCGAGGCGTTGTCGCGTGATCTCGGAGAACGGCGATACCGACTCGGCGAGATGGGCGTGGTGCAGCGCGCCGCGGTGATCGATCAACGTCGCGAGCATCGCAATGCCGAGGCTTCCTCCGGTTTGCCGGAACAGGTTGTAGAGGCCGGCGCCCTGCAGCACGTCCCGCGGCGGCAGCCCGCGCAACGTCGCGGTGGAGAGCGGGACGAACATCAATCCCATCGCGAGGCCGCGCGCGACCTGCGGCCCGAAGAGATCCCAATAGCCGCTCTGCGCGGACCACTGGCTCATGCTCCAGAGCGCGGGCAAGAAGATGGCGATGCCCATCGCGAAGAGCGGCGCGGGACCGAGTCGCCACACGAGGCGTCCCGCGATCGGCATCATCAGCGCCGTAGCAAAGGTAGACGGCAGCATCGTGATGCCCGACTGCCACGACGTCATGCGCATCACGCTCTGTGTGAAGAGGGGGAACAGGAAGACGCTGCCGTAGAGCCCGATCCCCATCGCGGTGCCGTAGGTGCAACCGACTACGAGTGCGCGATGGCGGAACACGCGCAGATCGACGACCGGGTGCTCGGTGTGGAGCTCGTGCCAGACGAACCACACCAGCGAGATCGACGCGACGGCGCCGAGCGCGACGATCAGGTCACTGTCGAACCAGTCGAGCCGGTGACCGGTTTCCAAGAGGATCTGCAGCGTCGCGATGCCCACCACGAGCAGCGCGATCCCGCCCCAATCGACGCGGACGAAGCGACGCACCGTGCCCGCGCGCGGCGTCGGTAGGTAGTTCCAGCACAGAATTGCGGCGGCGATGCCGAGCGGCACGTTGACGTAGAAGATCCACGGCCAGGCCCAGACGTCGGTGATCCAGCCGCCGAGCGTCGGGCCCAGGCTCGGACCGAGCATCGCGCCGACGCCGAAAATGGCTTGTCCGGTGCCCTGTCGCTCGGGCGGGAACGTCTCGACCATGATCGACTGCCCGAGCGCGAGCAGCGCGCCGCCGCCGAGGCCCTGGATCACGCGGAACGCCACCAACTCGGGCAGCGTGCGCGCGGCGCCGCACAGGAACGACGCCACCGTGAACAAGATGATCGAGCCGACGAAGTAGCGGCGCCGCCCGAAGCTCGCGGCAAAGAAGCTGGTCATCGGGATCACGATCACGTTGGCGACGATGTAGGACGTCGCGACCCACGAGATCTCGTCCACGGTGGCGCCGAGATTTCCCATCATCGTCGGCAGCGCGACGTTGACGATGCTGGTGTCGAGGATCTCGAGGATGACCGCGAGCATCACGCCGATGATCATCAGCCATTCGCGCGACGTGAGTCCCGACGCGGGCGAAATGGGGATCGCGTTGGCTTCAGTGGACGCGGACACGGACGTCGACCGAGAGACCGACGGAGAGCTTTGCGAGGTCGACCTGCGCCGCATCGAGAGCAATCCGCACCGGTAGGCGCTGCACCACCTTCGTGAAATTGCCGGTCGCGTTGTCGGGTGGCAGCAACGCGTATTTGGCGCCGGTCGCCGGCGAGATCGATTCGACGTGGCCCCGGAAGACGGCATCCGGGAACGCGTCGACGCGGATCTCGGCAAGGTCGCCCGCGTTCATCTGCTCGATCTGGGTTTCCTTGAAGTTCGCGGTGACCCAGTTCGCGGCGTCTTCGGCGATCGCAACGAGTGGCTGTCCGGGCGCGACGTTGGCGCCGACCTCGACGCTCTTGCGGCCCACCACGCCATCGAAGGGCGAAACCACGACCGCATGCGACAGCGCCAGCTCCGCCTCGCGCAGCATCGCCTCCGCTTGTCGCACCGGCGCTTCATTGCCGAGCGCGGCGCGTTCGGCGCGCTCCTGTTCTTGCGCGGCGTGCAGTTCGGCGGCGGCGCCGTCGCGCGCCGCGACCGCAGAATCGAGCGCGGTGCGACTCGCGACGCCGTTCGCAAATAGCTCCTTCGCGCGCCCGAACTCCTGCTCCGCGTGGCGTAATTTCACTTCGACGGCAGCGACTTGCGCGGCTGCCGCATCCGCGGACGCGTGCGTCTGCGCCATCCGGTTGTGGGCGGCGTCGAGATCCGCGCGGGCGCGCGCGACGCGCACCTCGAAGTCCGCGGGGTCGAGTCGCACGATCGTTTCGCCGGCGCGCACATGTTGGTTTTCCTGCACCAGCACCTCGGCAACCTGCCCGCCGACGCGCGGCGAGAGGAACACCAGGTGACCTTCGATGAAGGCGTCGTTGGTGCGCTCGAAGCCGCGCAGCACCAGCGCCCAGTACGAGACGGTCGCGACGATTGCGATTGCCGCGACGCCGAGTAGTACCGGGCGGACGCCGATGTGCGCGCGCGCTTCGCGATTGGAAAGAGTGGCTTCAGCCACGGCGGCTCCTCTGCGGGATCTCGGTCGGCGCGGCGCGCATGCCATCGAGGAAGATCGAGACGAAGGTCTCGGCGACTTCCTCCGGCGACTGCGGGTAGTGCTCGTGCTGCGCGAACACGTGCCGGACGATCAGGTGGTCGACCACCATTCCCATGAACGCGCGCGCAGCAAGGGCGGGATCGATTGCACGGAATGCGCCTTCCTGGGTACGCCGCTCGATGTAGCGGGTCAGGAACTCGCGGAGCCTGAGAATCCGCTTCTCCTGGAACGGCCGCGCCAGCTCGTGGCCTTCGAGCGCGGAGTAGAGAATCAGCCGCAGGATCGAGGGGTCGGCATCGACGCTGCGCAGCAGCGTCAGCGCGAGCACGCTGAAGACGGCGCGATCGTCGCCAGCGCGCGCGATCGGCTCGATCGGTTCGAGCAGGTCGGGCGAGGCCATCCGCTCGTCGAGGATCGCCGCGTACATCGCTTCCTTGCTCGGGAAGTAGCGATACAGCGCGGCCTCGGTGATCCCGACGGCGGCGGCGATGTCGCGCGTGGTGGTCCCGTTGAAGCCGTGGCTTCCAAAGAGACGGGAGGCCTCGCGGAGCACCTGCGAGCGACGCTCGTCGGCGGGGAGGCGGCGGCCGGGCGCGGTAGGGAGGGTTGCAGTCATTGAGTAAGCGTTTACTAGCTAAGGACCCGAGACCTCGTCAAGCACCCCGGATCTGGGCGGCGGTTCCCGCCCCGGTGACGTTTAATCGGACACTCGCACCGGGAGGCCCCTCGCATGTCTCGACTCACGCTCGTGGTCGGCAACAAGAACTACTCCTCGTGGTCGCTGCGACCCTGGCTCGCGCTGCGGATGGCGGGCCTCGATTTCGACGAAGTGCGGATTCCGCTCTACGGACCGGGCAGCCACGAGGCGATCCTGCGCCACTCGCCCGCGGGTCGCGTGCCGGTGCTCCACAATGCCGACGTCACGATCTGGGACTCGCTCGCGATCTGCGAGTACGTCGCCGAACTGGCGCCGGAGGCGGGACTCTGGCCGGCCGACCGCGCCGAGCGCGCGCACGCGCGGTCGATCAGCGCCGAGATGCACGCGGGATTCGGCGCGTTGCGCAGCGCGATGCCGATGAACTTGCGCATCGAGCGCGCGAAGCCTGCCGCGCCGCCGTCCGCGGCAGTCGAGGCCGACATCGCGCGCATCACCGCGATCTTCGAGGAGTGCCGGGCACGGCACGCTGCGGATGGCGACCTCCTGTTCGGCCGCTTCACGATCGCGGACGCGATGTTCGCGCCGGTCGTTACGCGCTTCCGGTCCTATTCGGTGCCGCTTCCGCCCCGCGCGCATGCGTACGCAGACGCCCTCTGGTCGCTCGTCCCAATGCGCGAATGGACGGCAGCGGGCGTCGCGGAGACCGAGCGATTCCCGGACTACGAAGCGCTAGTCGCGCCCCGCTGATCGGGTCCGCGTGCGGCCCGCCGCTGCGCTTTGGCCGCCCCGACGTAACCAAGTCCCGCTTCGGCGGCACATACCGGTGACGCCAATTGATCGACCGCCAGACACTCAATTCGACCGCGGCCCCGGGGCGCGCGCTTACCCCCCCGGTAGCGTGTCCTGGGGCTCGCGCATTTCAGCGCTCGCGCAGCGGCGTGAAATGCCGCCGACGCCGACGGGTCGCGTCATCGTGCTGGTCGCGGAACCAAGCGGCCGATCCGGCGCGGTACCGGCTATGTCGAAGCCGTCCATCCGCACGCGTCGCAGATCGCGAATGGCGTCGCGATCGTGCGCAGCAGCTGGAATTGCGGTTCCTCGAGCATCGATCTCATCCGCGATCAGGTTCCTCGTACGTCTGGTAAGACTTCGAGCCCAACCCGGACGCGTGTCGCGAGCGCCGCCAGCCCGATCGACTCGGCGACCGCGAGCGACTCGGTCAGCAGCGCCCGCGCGCGCACCGGCGGCGCTGCGCCGGCGGCGAGCGTCTCGCCGAGTTCGCAGGCGACGCGGGCC
>JANLTC010000171.1:0-8018 GCA_031362725.1 Deltaproteobacteria bacterium
CCCGCTCGCGCGCTTTGCGGCGACCCGTCGCGCCGAGGAGCTGCGCGGCGCAGCCGAAGCGCTCGGCTATCCGCTGGTCGTGAAGACGGCCGTCGGCGGCTACGACGGCAAGGGACAGCGAACGGTGACGTCGCCGGCGGAGCTCGCCGCATTCGCCGCGGACGCGTACCGCGCGGGCTTCGGGGACGCCTGCTTCGTGCTCGAAGAGCGCATCGACCTCGACGGCGAGATCTCCTGCATCGTCGCGCGGTCCGGGCCCGGGGAGGAGGTCGTCTTCCCGGTCTTCGAGAACCTCCACCGCGACCACGCGCTCGACTTCAGCATCGTGCCGGCGCGTGTTTCGGTCGCCATCGCAGCGGCCGCCCAGCGCATCGCGACCGCCGCTGCGCGCGCGCTCGGTGCCGTCGGACTCCTGACCGTCGAGTTCTTCGTTGCCCGCAGCGCGCCGCGCGGCGGCCTCGGCGAAGCGCTCGAAGGCGCAACCCTGCTGGTCAACGAGATCGCGCCGCGCCCGCACAACTCGGGACATGTGACGCGTGTTGCGTGCAGCATGGATCAGTTCGACGCGCTGGCGCGTGTGCTCCTCGGTGTTCCGCTCGAGCCACCGCAGCTCGTGCGCACGGGCGCCTTCTGCATGGCCAACCTGTTCGGCGAACATTGTCGCAACGGCGCGCCGCCGCCCGCGTTGGTCGAAGCGCGCCCCGATCCGTCGATCTCCGAGTTGGTGCTGTACGGCAAGGGCGAGCCTCGACCGCGCCGCAAGATGGGACACTTCAGCGTGCATGCGGCCACCGTGGATCGAGCGCTCGCGACGGCGCGCTCGCTTCGCAACTGCTGACGCGAGCGTTAGCGTGCCCGTCGTGGATTCCCTGGAACTCGTCCGCGCAAACCTGCTCTCGCCGATGGTGCTGGCGTTCCTGCTCGGCATCTTCGCGACGCTGGCGCGCAGCGACCTGCGGATTCCCGAGGATCTCTACTCCGCGCTCTCGATCTACCTGCTGCTCGCGATCGGGCTCAAGGGCGGCGCGGCGCTTTCGGAGACCTCGTTCGCGGCGTTCTGGCGGCCAGGCCTCGGCACCCTTGCACTCGGCGTCGGGGTGCCATTGTGGTGCTACGCGGCGCTGCGTCGCCTGGGCGGCTTCAGCGTCGCCGACGCAGCCGCGCTCGCCGCACACTACGGCTCGGTCTCGGCGGTCACCTTCATCGCGAGCCTCGCGTTCCTCGAAGCGGTCGGTGCGCAGCCCGAGGGTTTCCTGCCCGCGCTCGTCGCCGTGCTCGAGGTGCCCGCCATCGTGCTCGCACTGCTGATTGCGCGCCGCCACCGCGGCGCCAGCGAGGGCGGCTGGAGCGAGGCGCTGCGCGAGATCGTCACCGGCAAGAGCATCGTGCTGCTGCTCGGCGGCCTCGCGATCGGCTTCGCGTCGGGCGCACGCGGCCTCGCCGAGGTGAAGCCCTTCTTCGTCGATCCGTTCAAGGGCGCGCTCTGCCTCTTCCTGCTCGAGATGGGCATGACCGCGGCGCGGCGTTTCCGCGACCTCGCGAGCGTCGGCGCGTTCCTCGTCGCTTTCGCGATCGCCGCGCCGATTGCGAACGGCGCGCTCCGCGTCGCGGTGGGTACGCTCGCGGGCCTCTCGCTGGCCGGGGCCACGGTACTCGGCGCGATGGCGGCGAGCGCTTCGTACATCGCGGCGCCGGCCGCCGTGCGAGTCGGGATCCCGGAGGCGAACCCCGCGTTCTATCTCACCGCCTCGCTGGCGATTACCTTCCCGTTCAACCTGACGATCGGGATCCCCCTCTACTACGCGATGGCGCAATGGATGCAGCGATGAAACCGAACGACACCACGCAGTCTCGCCGGACGCAGCTCCGACTCGTGACGATCGTCGCCGAGGCGGTGCTCGAGGAGCGACTGCTGCGCGAGCTGGGCCAGCTCGGTGCCCGCGGTTGGACGACCTCCCACGTGCGCGGCGAGGGCTCGCGCGGAACCCGCACCAGCGGGCTCGAGGGCGGCAACGTGCGCATCGAGACGCTGGTCGCGCCGGACGTGGCCGAACGCGTGCTCGACCACCTTGCCGAACACTACTTCCGGAACTTCGCGCTGATCGCCTACGCGCAGACCGTCGATGTCGTGCGCGGCGAGAAGTACGTCTAGTCGGGAGCCGCGCACGCCGGTCTCGCCGCAGCCGGCGCGCGCTGCACGGCGATGCGACTAGACGCCCGCCGGTCGCGGCCGGCACAGCAATTGCCCGCCGCCCGATGCGACCACGCGTCCCGCCTCGTCCCACACGCGATTGTGGAAGCCGACGAGTCCCTCGGTCGCGACGTCGGCGCACGCCTCGACGAGCAGCCACTCGGAGTACGGCGGCGCGCGGTGGAAGCGCGCGTGGAGATCGAGACTCTGCGCCATCCACGGATTGGTGGCTTCATCGTGCGCGCGGCAAGCGGCCGGCCACGACAGCGTGTCGATCAGGATCAGCGCGCGCGCGGCGTCGAGGCTGGGATCGTCGAATTGTGATTCGGGGCGGAAGCGGTACCAGCAGCGCAGTTGCGGCGCGCCGGGTTTCCACTGCGCCCGCGGAACCCAGTCGGTCGGGCGCCCTTCGAGGTTGTCCCAGAACGGGAACGTCGAGCGATTCTCGAAGCCTTCGAGTTTCTCGAACGGATCGAGCTGCGAAGGCGGCGCGACATCGGGCATCGGCGCGAAGTCGTGTTCGAGCCCGGCGCCGTCGGCGATCGTCCAGACCTGCGCGTCGAGCAGCACGCGATCGTTCTGCGCGATCGTCGCGCGCAGCGACTCGGCGGTGCGCGCGCTGCGCAGCGCGGTCACCGTGACGTTCGCGGGCTCGAAGGTGCCGACGCTGAGGAAGTGGCAGGCGAAGCTCGCGGGCCGCGCGAAGCGACTCGCGGTAGCCGCCGCGCGCAGCGCGAGCGCCGCCATGTAGCCGCCGTTCGGCCCCCAGATCTTCCAGTCGGGTGAGATCGCCGTGATGTAGCGGCCCGCATCGCCGACGAGCTTCGTATCGAGATCGAGACTTCCCACGCGACGACGCTAGCAGCGTCGCGACAGCCATCTAGACTGCCGCGCCATGGCCTACATCGAAATCACCAAACCGCGTCCGCACGTTTCCCTCATCACGCTCTGCCGCCCCGAGCGCATGAACGCGCTCTCGTTCGACACCGTGAAGCCGCTGCACGATGCCATTCTCGAAGTCGGCGCCGACAACGACACCTTCGCCGTCGTGCTGACGGGCGCCGGCCGCGGCTTCTGCTCGGGGCTCGACCTCGAAGACCACGGCATTCCGCCGAACATCGCCGGGCTGCCGATGTCGCGGATCGCGACGCGCGCGATGGCGGTGTTCTCGGACCTGGTGCCGGCGATGCGCAACATCCCGCAGCCGATCATCGGCGCGATCAACGGTCCCGCCTACGGCGGCGGTCTCTGCCTCGCGGTCGCCTGCGACATCCGCTTCGGCGCCGAGTCGGCGACCTTCTGCGGCGCCGGCATCAAGAATGGCCTCACCGGCACGGAACTCGGCATCTCGTGGATCCTGCCGCGCATGATCGGCAGCGCGCACGCCTTCGAGCTGATCCTCACCGGGCGCGAGGTCGATGCGCGCGATGCGGAGCGCATCGGGCTGGTGTCGCGCGTCGTGCCCGATGCGCAGCTGCTCGATCTCGCGCTCGCGACGGCGGAACAGATCAGCGCCCACAGCGCGCACGGCGTCGCGATGACCAAGCAGGTGCTCTGGTCGAACCTCGAGACCGGCAGCTTGCACGCCGCGATGGATCTCGAAGCGCGCAACCAGTTGCTGGTGCGACTCACCACGAACAATCTCGATGAGGCGATCCGCGCGCGCAAGGAAGGTCGCAAGCCGAGCTACACCGATTGAGGCGCTGCGAGCCGATCGCGCAGCACCTTTCCGCTCGCGTTGCGCGGCAACGCAGTGACGAAGTGGAACGCGACCGGAACCTTGAATCCCGCTAGACGCGCGCGGCAGAAGCGGCGCAGTGCTTCGGGCGACGTCGCGCGCGCTGCGACGATCCATGCCGCCGGTCGGGCGCCGAACTCCGCATCGGAAATGCCCGCGACCGCAACCTCGTCGACGTGCGGATGCGCAGCCAACACCGCCTCCACTTCGGCCGGGTACACGTTCTCGCCGCCCGACACGATCAGGTCGCTGCGGCGCGCAAGGACGTGCAGACTCCCGCTTGCGTCGAGCGAACCGACGTCGCCCGTGTGCAGCCAGCCGCCCGCGAGTGCGCGTGCGGTCTCTTCGGGGCGACGCCAGTAGCCGCGCATCACGCTTCGACCGGCGACGAGAATCTCGCCGGGCGTCCCGGGCGGGCACTCCTCGCCGCGCGCACCGACGATCCGCACGCGCGTTCCCGGAAGCGGCGTGAGGCCGGGGTTGCGCGCGCCGGGCCGGCGCGTTGCGACCTGCGATGCGGCCTCCGTGAGTCCATAGGTCGGCGCAATCGGAAACCCGAGCGCCTGCGCCCGTGCGACGAGCGCCGCCGGTGCCGCCGCGCCGCCGAGAAGGATCGCGCGCAGCGTGCCCGGCGCGGGTCGATCGCCGCGATCGCGCAGCACGCGATCGAGTCCAGTCGGGACCAGCGATGCGAACGCGATCCCGTCCGCATCGAGCGCAGCGTTGACGCGCGCCGCGTCGAAGCGCTCGTGCAGCACGACGCAGCTGCCGTCGATCACGCTGCGCAGCAGCAACGCCAGGCCGCCGACATGAAAGAGCGGCAGGCACGCGAGCACGCGATCGCCTCGCCGAACGCCGAGATGGCGCTGCGACGCCTCCGCGCTCGCACGCAGATTCGCGTCCGAGAGCATCACGCCCTTCGGCTGCCCGGTCGTTCCCGACGTGTAGAGCAATGCGAGAATCGGATCCTCGCCAACGGGGACTGCCGGAGGCGAGAGCGCTGTGGCCTCCGCTGCCCATGCGTCCCCAAGTTCCAGCCGTCGCAACGGCGCACACGCCGCCGCGCGCGCGAGCGACGCGAGATCGCCGCTCCCGTGGATCAGCAGCCGCGGCTCTGCATCGACCAGCAGCTGCGAGAGTTCCGGCGGCGCGAGCCGCGTATTGATCGGGACGAGCACCGCGCCGCACGCGATCGCACCGTGAAGCAGATCGACGAATGCCATTCCGTTGGGAAGCAGCGCCGCGACGCGATCCCCCGGTTGCACGCCGAGCGCATGCAGCGTGCCCGCCACCCGGACGGCGCGTTCTGCAAGCATCCCGAACGAGATTGCGCGCTCCCGCCACACCAGAGCGGGTAGCTCCGGCGTTCGCGCCGCCCGTGCGCAGAGCGCCGCGTGCATTCCCGTCACGCCGCCACTTCCAAGGCTGCGCCCACCGCGCAGTGCAGCAGCGCGATCGGGTCGGGCGCGATGCCGAGCCCGGCGCCGACCGGCACTGCGAGCCGCGGTGCATCCGGCGCGTGTGCGAGATCGGTCGCCAGTAGTGACCCCGTTGCGAGACCGGCCGCCGCTTCGTCAGCTTCGATCGCGGCGGCCAGATGTAGCGCGGCGCGACGCCCGATCGCTGAATCGAGAAACGAAGTCACGACGACGCCGACGCCGTAGTCACGCGCCCGCGCAGCGATGCGGAATGCGACGTCGAGCCCACCCTGCGCCGCCGGCTTGAGAATCAAGCGATCGACCGCGCCGCGATCGAGCAGCGCGAGAGCCGAAGCCTCGTCGCGCGCTGCCTCGTCGGCCGCAATCGCAACCGGCGACCGCGCGCGCAGCCGCGACCAACTCGCCACATCGTGCGCCGCGATCGGCTGCTCGACGAACTCGGGATCGAAGCGCGCGCAGTGCGCCAGCGCGCGCAGCGCTTCGCGCTCGCAAAACGCACCGTTGGCATCGAGCCGCACACGAACGACGCGCGGCAGCGCCGCGCGAACCGCCGCGATCCGCGCGATGTCGCGATCGAGGTCCGCGCCCAGCTTGAGCTTCAGTGTGTCGTAGCCGCGCGCGACGCGTTCCCGCGCGCGCGCAGCTGCGGCCGTCGGCTCTCGATCGCCGATCAGCGCGCTGACGCGGAGCTGCGCGAGCGGCGCGCGGTCGCCGGCGAGCAAGCGTGCGATCGAAACCCCGCGAAGGCGCGCGGCGAGATCGTGCAGCGCGCAGTCGGCGGCAGAACGCGCGGCAGGCGCAGCGGGCGCCACCGCGCGCGAACCGGCGAGGTTCCCAGCGAGGTCACGCGCATCGCAGCCGAGCAGCGCGCGCGCGATCTGGCGCAACGCGCCGTCCGCTTCCTCGATCGACTCCAAGCCGAACCCCGGCAGCGGCATCGCCTCGCCAAAACCGCGGAGACCGCTTGCTGTATCGAGTTCGAGGAGCACGCCGGAGCGCGCGACGATCACGCCGTGCGCGGTCATCAGCGCCGCCGCAAGCGGCAGCCGGAAACGCGAAACCCGCGCGGCGATGATCTTCACGCGGCGAGGCCGAATGCGAAGAGCGCACAGAACGCCAGCTCGAGCCGGGCCGTCGTCGCCAGCAGCGGGTTGAGTTCACGGCCGCTCGAACGCGCGACGTCGAAACCCAGCATCGATGCCCGCGGCAGCGTGAGCAGCGGCGCGAGCGCCCATCGCGACGTGGCGCCGGAGATCACCATCGCGAGCGGCACCGCATACGCGAACGCGAGCATCCCAACGAACTCGATGCGCGCGCCGCGTGCGCCGAAGCGCACGGCGAGCGTCCGCTTGCCCGCCGCGCGGTCGGACTCGATGTCGCGCAGGTTGTTGACGACCAGGATTGCGCTCGCGAGCGCGCCGACCGCCAGCGACGCGGCGATCACCAATGGAGGCACCGCGCCTGCCTGCACGAAGTACGTGCCGCAGACCGCGACGACACCGAAGAACGCGAAGACGCCGACTTCACCGAGCCCGAGATAGCCGAACGGAAGCGGCCCGCCGGTGTACGCGAGCGCCGCCGCGATCGCGAGAACACCGGCAATGGCGATCGGCCAGCCGCCCAGCACGACCAGATGGAGACCGGGCACGATGGCCGCAGCGATCGCCACAGCGATGGCGAGACGCATCCGGGTCGGCGAGATCCAGCCTTGCTGGGTCGCGCGCAGCGGACCCATCCGCGCATCGGTGTCGGCACCGCGCTCGAAGTCGAAGAGGTCGTTCGCGAAATTCGCGACGACCTGCAGCAGCAGCGCGACCGCGAGCGCCGCGGCGGCCGTCGTCGGTCGCAGCGAGCCGTGCGCTGCCGCGAGCGCCGTGCCGACACACACCGGAGCCACCGCGGCAGGGAGCGTACGCGGCCGCGTCGCCAGCGCGAGCGCACGAAGGCCGCTCGGCGCCTGCGCGGCGCTCACGGTCGCCACGGAAAGCGCGCGAAGTCCGGCGGGCGCTTTTCCAGATACGCGTCGCGACCTTCCTGCGCCTCCTCACTCATGTAGAACAGCATCGTCGCGTTGCCGGCGAGTTCCTGGATGCCTGCCTGGCCATCGCAGTCCGCGTTGAACGCAGACTTGAGACAGCGGATCGCGAGCGGAGAGTGCGAAAGGATCCGCCGCGCCCAGGCCACGCCGCTCGCTTCGAGCTGATCGAGCGCAACGACCTTGTTCACCAGTCCCATCGCGAGTGCGTCCGCCGCGTCGTATTGCTCGCAGAGGTACCAGATCTCGCGCGCCTTCTTCTGGCCGACGACACGCGCCAGATAGGCCGAGCCGAAGCCCGCGTCGAAGCTGCCGACGCGGGGACCGGTCTGCCCGAAGCGCGAATTCTCGGCGGCGATCGTCAGATCGCAGACGAGATGCAGCACGTGACCGCCGCCGATTGCGTAACCCGCGACCAGCGCGATCACCGGCTTCGGAAGCGTTCGGATCACGCGCTGCAGGTCGAGCGCGTTGAGCCGCGGGACCCCGTCGTCGCCCACGTAGCCCGCGTCGCCCCGCACGCGCTGATCGCCGCCGGAGCAGAACGCCTCGTCGCCCTCGCCAGTGAAGAGCACGACGCCGACCTGCGGGTCTTCGCGCAGCTGCGCGAACGCA
>JANLTC010000188.1:0-6492 GCA_031362725.1 Deltaproteobacteria bacterium
GGGGCCGACACCGCCGAACATCTCGACGGGTGCGTAGTAGTCGAGCGCCTCGAAGCGGTCGTAGAGGATCGCACCGAGCGTTCGCGTCGCATGATCGTTCATCAATGGCTCCTTGGCTGCGAATCCGGTTCGCCGTCGTCCCAGTGGCCGGCCATCGCCAACAGTACCGCGGCGACGGCGTCCTTGTGCTCGAGCATCAGAAGTCTTGCGCGACGACCCGGGCCGAAGAGCAGCGCGCCGAGCGCTTCCGCGTCGATCGCGACGCGCACCGCGAGCACGCGCGGACCGTGGCGTCGCAACAGCGACTCCACCTGTCGGTAGAAACGCTCCGCCCCGTCGCTCGCGAGAATCAGCAGCCGCGACACGCGCACCCCGCGCGGCGCACCGCTCTGTCGATCCGCAAGCTGCAGACCGCGCTCTTCCGCTGCGAGCGTCTGCTCCGCGCCCTCCATGCCGCGCACCACGCGACTCGCGCTGTAGGCGCTGCTCAGCGCAGCCGCGAGCGCATCGCTCATCGACGCCACGGGAACTCGCACCTCGCTGCCGCTCCAGAGCGGGGTCGCATGCAAAGACAAGTCGAGCACCAACTGCTCCGCGCGCGGATCAGCTTCGACCAACTTCGGGAGACGCAGCGCGGGTCGACCGGTGCCGGGCGTCAGGTTATTTCCTGTCAGGTTGTTGGGGTTCGAGTTCCAGCCAGAGCTGGCGACCGCCGTCCCAGCGCGACCGATCGGCCGCGAAGCCGGCGCGCCGATAGAGACGCAGCGCATCCACATTGCGCTCATTCGTGGTGAGCCCCACGACGCGGGCATCGCGCGCGCGCGCGCGCTCGAGCGACGCGGCGAGCAGTTGCGCGCCGACGCCGCGTCCGCGCACCCCAGCCTCGACGAAGAAGTCGTCGATATGCGCCTCGATGCCGGCGCACCAGAGCGAGAAGCGATAGCGGAGCTGGCAGTAGCCGATCGCCCGGTCGTCCGCGCACGCAATCACGAAATCGGTACCGGGATCGTCGAGTAGCCGCGCGACCGAACCCGCGATCGACTCGGCGGCCGGCTCGGCGCGTCCCAGAAAATCGCGAAACGCCACGACGAGCCCGGCCAGCCGCGCGCAATCCGCGGCGCCCGCAAGCCGGAGCCCGGCGTCAACTTGTTTGGCGTCAACTTGTTTGGCGGGCATCGATCGTCGCGTCCGATTGTGGCGAGCCGAAGCGTCCCGGTGCTGGCAACATGCCCCAGATGGAACTCGACCGCGACGCCTGCTACCGCGCGATCCGCGCACGCGACGCGCGCTTCGATGGCCGCTTCTTCGTCGCGGTGCGCACGACCGGCATCTACTGCCGCCCGATCTGCCCGGCGCGCTGCCCGAAACTCGAAAACATCGTCTTCCACGCCAGCGCCGCATCTGCACAAGACGCCGGTTTCCGCCCGTGCCTGCGCTGCCGGCCCGAATGCGCGCCCGACCTCGCAGGCTGGCGCGCAACCTCGCGAACGGTGTCACGCGCGCTCGGGCTGATCGCCGAGGGCGCACTCGACGACGGCGATGTCGACGGTCTGGCCTTGCGTCTCGGGGTCGGCGAACGCCAGCTTCGCCGTCTCTTCGAAAAACACCTCGGTGCGTCGCCGATCGCCGTCGCGCAGACGCGGCGCGTGCTGCTCGCGAAGCAATTGCTCCACGAGACATCGATGAAGATGGTCGATGTCGCCTTCGCGGCCGGCTTCGGCAGCTTGCGCCGCTTCAACGCAACCTTCCATCGCCTCTACGGCCGTGCCCCGACCGCGCTGCGGCGCGAAACGACCGTCGCGACGACGAACGTCCGCGCGGACTCGCCGATCACGCTGACGTTGAGCTTCGCGCTGCCGTACGACTGGCCGGCGATGCTCTCGTTCTTCGCCGCACGCGCGATCCCCGGCGTCGAGGAAGTGGCCGGCGACCGCTATCGGCGCACGATCGATCTGCACGGCAGCCATGGCGTCATCGAAGTCGCACCGATGCGCCGCCGCAATGCCCTCGCGGCAACGATCCGCTTCGCCGATGTGCGCGCGTTGCCGGCGATCATCGGCCGCATCCGCAGTCTCTTCGATCTCGGCAGCGACATCGCCGCGATCCATGCACAGCTCGCAGAGGACCCTGCCCTCGCGCCGCTCGTCGCAGCGCGACCGGGGCTGCGCGTGCCCGGCGCCTGGGACCCGTTCGAACTCGCGGTGCGCGCGGTGCTCGGCCAACAGATCACCGTGACGGCTGCTCGCCTGCTGGCCGCGAAGTTGGTGGCCGCGCACGGCGCGCCGCTGGCGTCCGGCCCGGACGGCGCACTCACGACGGTGTTTCCGCGCCCCGATCGGATCGCGACGGACGCGCTCGCGTTGCCGATGCCGCGCGCGCGTATCGCCACGTTGCGCGGGATCGCCGTCGCCGTGGCCGCCGATCCGGAGCTCCTCGGCAGCGACGGCGATCTCGATGCGAAACTGGCGCGACTGCGCGCGTTGCCCGGCATCGGCGAGTGGACCGCGCAGTACATCGCGATGCGCGCACTCCGCGAGCCCGATGCATTCCCTGCGGCCGACATCGGCTTGCTCCGCGCGATGACGGGACGCGGCGAGGAGCGCCCGACGCCCGCCGCGCTGCTCGAGCGCGCCGAACGTTGGCGTCCGTGGCGCGCTTACGCCGCGCAGCATCTGTGGAGTTCCAGTGGTGGGATCGCGTACCGCGAACCGCCGCATCGCATCAACCACGACACCAGGTGCTCCGCACCTTGCCAGGAGGCCCCCGGATGATTCCGCAGCCCGAACGACTACAGATCGATCGCCTCGCGTCGCCGCTCGGTCCGTTGCTCGTCGTGTGCGACGAAGCGCAACGGCTGCGCGCGCTCGACTTCCATTATTTCGAGGAGCGCATGCAGCGGCTGCTGCGCGTCCACTGCGGCGAGCGCGGCTTCGAGCTCTCCGCGGGCCGCGCCTCGACTGCCGTTGCCGATGCGCTCGCCGCATTCTTCGTGGGCGAAGTGGACGCGCTCGACTCGATCGAGGTCCGTACGGGCGGAACGCCGTTCCAGCGGCGCGTGTGGAGCGCGCTGCGTGAGATCCCGAGTGGTGTCACCAACAGCTACGGCGAAGTCGCGCGCAGGATCGGCACGCCGACGGCGTCGCGGGCGGTCGGGTTCGCCAACGGCGCGAACCCGATCGCGATCGTCGTACCGTGTCACCGCGTGATCGGCGCCGATGGCTCGCTGACCGGATACGCCGGCGGCATCGAGCGCAAGCGCTGGCTGCTCGATCACGAACACGACGCGCGCGCGGCATCGGCGCGGCGCATGCGGAGGCAAGTCGCATGAGCAACGAATCCCCGACGAACGCAAGGACGTTTCGCGAGCTCCACGCGCCGGGGCGATTGCTTCGAATCGCGAACGCCTGGGACGCCGGTAGCGCGCGATTGATCGAGTCGGCCGGCGCCGCGGCGATCGCAACGACCAGTGCTGGGCTCGCCTGGTCACATGGCTACGCGGACGGCGACGTCATTCCGCCGCGCCTGCTGGCGGCTGCCATCGCGGAGATCACGCGCGTGCTGTCGGTGCCGCTCAGCGCCGACGTGGAAGGTGGCTACGCGGCCGATCCGCGCGCGGTCGGCGAGATGATCACCGCGGTGCTGGGCGCGGGCGCGGTCGGCGTGAACCTCGAGGACGGCGCCGCGTCCGTCGACCTGACGTGCGCGAAGATCGAAGCGGCGAAGAGCGCCGCCCTGCGCGCCGGCATCGATCTGTTCGTGAACGCACGCACCGACGTCTTCCTGCGCGGCCTCGTACCGCCCGCGCGCGCGGTGGCCGAGTCGATCGAGCGGGGTCGCCGCTATCAGGCGGCGGGCTGCGACGGCTTCTTCGTGCCGAAGGTCGCCGACGCCGCGGCGATCCGCGCGCTCGTTGCGGCGACGTCGCTACCGCTGAACGTGTTGGTGGTACCGGGGCTCGCGCCGATCGACGAGCTGCAGCGCCTCGGCGTGCGGCGCGTTTCTGCGGGCTCGGCGATCGCGCAGACGGCATACGGTTTCGCGCGTCGCGCGGCGGTCGAGTTCCTCGACGAGGGCACGTATGGCGCGATGTCCGAGACGCGCGCCGACTACGGCGAGATGAACGCGCTGCTGCGCTGAGATCGACCGCGCTCAGACCAGCGGCGCCACCAACCCTTCCTTCTCGAACACCCGCTGCACGGCAGGTCTTGCCAGCACGCGCTGCAAGTACGGGCCGAGTTGCGGCAGGCTGCGCGCGGGCCGAGAGAAGCCGCGCGTCCAGCGACAGAGCATCAGTGCGTACGGGTCCAGCGCGGTGAAGTGATCGCCGAGAAGCCACGCGCCGCCGTGTCGTGCGAGTTCGAGATCGAGCTGATCGAGCATGCCGCCGACCTTGGCCTCGGCGTGCGCCTTCACCTGTCCGACGGCATCGGGCGAGTCGGCCCAGCGCTCCGGATAGAAGTAGACGATCAACGCCGCCTGCAGCGTGTTGGTCAGCCACACCAGCCACTTGTAGAAGTGCGCGCGTTCGGGTGTACCGGTGGCGGGCGCGAACGCCGCTTGCGGATGCGTGTCGACCAGGTGCAGGCAGATCGCCGCCGTCTCGTACAGCACGAGATCGCCATCGACGATTACCGGGATGAGGCCGTTGAGGTTGAGCTGTAGATACGCGTCCGACTTGTGCACGTGCTGCGTGCGGTCGACGAGCTGAAGCTCGAACGGCACGCCGAGTTCCTCGAGAAGCATGTGCGGTGCCATGCTCGCGTTCCCCGGGAAGTAGTGGAGTTGGAGCGCGGGTTTCAAGCTTCCCTCCTCGCGTCGTGCATTTGGATCGGAACCAGCACCGCGCGCCATGCCTCGACTTTTGCGGCAAGCGGCATCGCTGCGTGGGCAGGACTGGTGGACGGGAGCCTGTGGTACGCGAAGTCGCCCGCGTCGTCGAGCTTTGGCAGCACATGTTTGCGATAGCAGCTTTCCGCCTTGGCTCCGTTGAAGCAGATCGTCCGGATCTGCGGATGCGCCCCGAAGAACGCCGCGAATCCGTTGACGACGATCGACGACTCCTCGATGTCGGAGTCGAGGCTCGACGCGCGCGCGCACGATGCCAGCACGTCCCAGAGCGCGACGCGCCGCTTCCGGAGCGCAGCGACGCGGCGCGCGTACGGCGCGCTCGCATCGATCTCGAGTAGCGCGCCGAGGATCGTCCAGAACGCGTTGCGCGGGTGCGCGTAGTACTCGCCGGCCCGCAGCGATGCGATGCCGGGCATCGAACCGAGGATCAGCACGCGGCTCGACCGGTCCACGATCGGCGCGAAGCTGCGCACGCGCATGGGTGTCAGAGGAGTTCGAGCTCCGCTTCGATCTCGACGGGGATGTCGAAGGGAAGCTCCGCCATGCCGACGGCGCTGCGGCTGTGTGCGCCCGTCTCCGCACCGAAGAGTTCGAGGATCAGATCCGAGAAGCCATTGATCACCATCGGCTGTCGGTTGAACCCGGGTGCCGAGTTCACCATGCCGAACACGCGTCCCCACGCGGCGATGCGGTCGAGGTCGCCGAGCGCGCGCGCGAGACTTCCGAGGATCGACAGCGCCGTCAGCCGCGCTGCGGTGTAGCCATGCTCGACGCTGACCTCGCGCCCGACCTTCCCGAGTGGCTGCGCGAGCGACCCGTCCGGGTTCTGCGGTCCATGGCCGGAGATCAGCGCGCGGCGGCCGACGATGCGGACGAACGCGAACGGAAAGACGATCCCGGGCGGAAGCTGGATCGGCGGCGGTAGCGCCAATCCGAGCTCATGCAAGCGGTCTTTGATACGCGGCATCGCGTCAACCCCAGTACGAAAGCGCCGCGCGAATGGCAATGAACCACACGGCCAGCGTCGAGAACAAGTACAGGTAGAAGCGCAGCATCACCAGATTGAAAGTGCAGTGGACTGCGCTGTGGAACACGCGGAATGCGACGAAGATCCAGGCGGCCCAGAGGTACACGGCATCCACCTGGTTCGTGACGAACAGATACAGCGCGAGCGCATAGAACAGCACCGGCATCTCGAACAAGTTCTTCAAGTTGTCCGAGGGATTCGACACCTCGGGAGGCGAGAGCTGCGCGAGCGCGCCGGGCACGGCCAGTTCTTTGGGACTGAGGTTGTTGCCGTTGATGAAGCGGATCCGCCGGACGTACATGTAGACCCACACGAGCAGCGTCAGGAAGATCGTCGCGAACACGGGGCCGAAGATTGCGGTCTGGTTCATCGAGGCCTCATGGGTGGCGTGAGTCGCGGCCGGCGTCCGTCACGGCTGCAGCGTCGAGACAATTTGCTCGAGCAGATGATTCGCCGTGTGCGCGATCTCTCGCGAGCCGTAGTCCCCCGCCGTGATCACCACCGTCAGGTCCAGTTCCGGCACGACGAAGAGTCGCTGACCGCCATTCCCGAAGCCGGCGCTCCACGCGACCTTCCTGCCGTGCCAATCCGCAGTGCCGGTCCACCACTGATAGCCG
>JANLTC010000232.1:0-2815 GCA_031362725.1 Deltaproteobacteria bacterium
CCTTGATGTCGAACTCCGGGAACTCGTCGGACAGCATCAGCGTCGTGCCGCCGAAATCGAGCTCGGCGTGTCCGATGCGGCCACTCGGCTCGCAGAGGCGGAACTTCTCGGTGGCTCCGAAAGCCTGCTCGTAGTACGCGATCGCAGTGGCAGCGTCCCTCACACGGAGATACGCGAACAAGTCGTGGATGGCCATGCGGGACTCCTTTGAAAGGGGCGGGCCCAGTCTGCCAGACGCAGCCGCGCCGGTATGGAGTGAACTTGACCTACGCGCGAACCGGTACGTGATGCGTTTCGATAGGAGCGAGATCCCGGTAGTGGCCGGGTGTCACGCCCGCGAACTCGCGGAACTCGCGGTTGAAGGGCGACTGGTCGCGGTAGCCGGCCGCGAGCGCTTCGGCAATCGCGGCATGCGTTCCGCAAAGATCGCGCTCGAAGAGCGCGAGTCGCTCGGTGAGTTCGGGAACACCGCTGCCCCAAAGATCCTCGAGCCGCGTGTGGCGCTCGGCGACCGCGTCCGCCGGCACACCAAGCAGCAATGGCGCCGCACCCGGCAACAGTTCCGCGCCCACCGACCAGACCGGCTCCGAGACGTCTCGCACGTAGTGACCCGAACGCGCACCGCCCGCGATCGCCGATCCCATCGTATGCCCGACGCGGTCGTCCGGACCGTCGAAGAGCCGCAGCGCCGGACCCGCGAGCCGGAACACGACGTGTACACAGCCCGTCGGCAGAACGTGTTCGCGCTGCGTCCCCCCGGTCGCAGAACCGCGATCGCCCTCGGAGACCCAAAGGGTTCGAATGAACGGCCGAAGCGCCGGGCAAGGCGCGCGCTGGATCGACGTCACCCCGCGAGCATGCCCGAGCCCCAAGCCGGAGCGCAAGCGCCGCTACTGCGCTCCGCTCTCCAAATCGAGAAACGCAAAACAGCGTCGCGCGGGGCGGCGTGTCCTCCGCCGGCGGGCCGCTTCGTGCAGAAGCCCCCGCAGATCGAGCCGGTACCCATGGCGATACGGGGACCCAATCGAAGCTCGCTCCCCCAAACCAAAACGCCACCGAAGGTCCGATCAAAGCTCCCCGGCGCAAACCCCGAACGCCCCCTCGATCGGCCCGCCGGCGGAGGACACGCCGCCCCGCGCGCCCCTCAAGAGCCCGCACTCACTCCTCCGCCGCCGGCTCCCCCTCCGACGCCAGCACCGCATCCCCAGTCTCCGCGAGCTCGAGATCAGGATTCTTCTGCCGCGTCATGTCGAGGTTCCACGTTGTGCGGAACAGCAGTACCGGCCGGTGATCGCGATCCTCGACGATCTTCACCGACTCGGAATAGCGAAACGCCTCCGCGTCGAAGCCACTGCGCGGCCAGCGCGCGAGCTGGTACGGCAGCGGCGTCAGCTTCAGCGCGACACCGTACTCGGCCTTCAGTCGATGCTCGAGCACCTCGAACTGCAAAGGACCCACCGCGCCGAGGATCATCGCCGCGGAGCCCGATCCCGGCTCCGTGAAGATCTGCACCACACCTTCTTGCGACAGCTGCGACAGTCCCTTCGCGAGCGCCTTGCGATTCAGCACCAGCGCGACTTCGACGCGCGAGAAATGCTCCGGCGAGAAACTCGGGATGCCGTCGAAGGCAAAATTCCCTTCGGCCGAGAGCGTGTCGCCGATCCGGAAGATGCCCGGATCGAAGAGTCCGACCACGTCGCCCGGAAACGCCTCTTCGACGATCTCGCGCTCCTGCGCCTGCACCAGCGTCGAGCGCGTGACGCGCACCGGCTTGCCGGTGCGCACGTGCAGCGCCGTCTCGCCGCGCACGAACTGTCCCGAGCAGACGCGCAGGAACGCGACGCGATCCCGGTGGTCGGGATCCATGTTCGCCTGGATCTTGAACACGAATCCCGAGAACGGATTCGTGACCGGATCGATCGGGCCGCGCGTCGACGTGCGCGCGCCGGGCGGCGGCGCAAGTTCGAGGAAGCGATCGAGGAACGTCAATACACCGTAGTTGGTCAGCGCCGAGCCGAAGAACGTCGGCGTCTGCAATCCGCGGGCAACCAGCGCGGGATCGAAGACCGCGCCCGCGCCTTCGAGCAGCGCCAGCGAATCGATGACCGACGCCGCGAACGGACCGAACGCTGCGCGCAGCGCCGGATCGTCGGGCGCGCCCTCGATGCGTGTCTCGTCGACGCGCAGCGTCCCGTGGTGCCCGCCTTCATAGAGCAGCGCGCAGCGATCCACGCGGTCATAGACGCCGCGAAAGTCACTGCCCATCCCGATCGGCCAGTTCATCGGAATCGCGTCGATGCCGAGCACGTCCTCGATCTCCGCGAGCAGATCGAGCGGCTCGCGGCCCTGGCGATCCATCTTGTTGACGAAGGTGAAGATCGGGATGTGGCGCAGCCGGCAGACCTCGAAGAGCTTGCGCGTCTGCGCTTCGACACCCTTCGCGGCGTCGATCAGCATCACCGCGGAATCGGCGGCGACGAGCGTGCGGTAGGTGTCCTCGCTGAAATCGCGATGGCCCGGCGTGTCGAGCAGATTCACGCGCGCACCGTGGTGCTCGAACTGCAGCACCGACGACGACACCGAGATGCCGCGCTGCTTCTCGATCGCGAGCCAGTCGCTGGTGGCGTAGCGCGCGGCCTTCTGCGCGCGCACGGCGCCGGCTTCCCGCAGCGCGCCGCCGTAGAGCAGCAGCTTCTCGGTCAGCGTGGTCTTGCCCGCGTCGGGATGCGAGATGATCGCGAAAGTGCGTCGCCGCGCGACTTCTCGCGCGATCGTACGCTGGTGGGCGTCCATCGCTCACTTCTTCTGGATCGTC
>JANLTC010000240.1:0-1573 GCA_031362725.1 Deltaproteobacteria bacterium
TCAAACACTCTTTCAGACCCGTGCGGATATCCTCTTGCACCTGCTCCGGCGTGCGGCTCCGCCGATACGCAATCACGCGCATCAGCCAATCGGTGAAGTGCTCCGGATCCGTCGGCGGGATCGTTCCCCGTGCGCCACTCAGGTCCAGATGCGTGTGCGCGTTCACCAGGCCGGGGATGATCGCGACGTTGCCGAGATCGACGTCGGCCTTGCGAAGGCCGTGCGGTTCCACGGCAACGATACGTTCGCCCTCAATCGTGATCGTGCCACGTTCCAATGGCATCGACGCAACCGGGAAGATGTAACGGGCGTGATAGGTGATCATTGCCACTACTCACTTCTCCCTTGAATCCTACGATGCTTGGATGACGCACGCGATTCAGGTCAGCGATCTTTCGAAGTTCTTCGGCGCCGTCCGCGCCGTCGATGGCATCTCGTTCAACGTCGCCCCGGGCGAACTCGTCGGCTTCCTCGGCAACAACGGGGCTGGCAAGTCCACCACCATGCGGGTGCTCACCACCTTCATGCCGGCACGCTCCGGCACCGCCTCCGTGGCGGGCTTCGACGTCATGTATCAGTCGCACGAAGTGCGGGCCCGCCTCGGCTACCTGCCGGAGAGCGTGCCGCTTTACCCCGAAATGCGGGTCGAAGAATACCTCGCTTATCGCGCCAAGCTCAAGAATGTGGACCGCACCATCCGCACGAAGCGGATCGAATACTGCCTCGATCGCTGCCGCATCCGTGAGGTTCGCCGGCGATTGCTCGGCACGCTCTCGAAGGGCTATCGCCAGCGCGTCGGCCTGGCGGACACGCTGCTGGCCGATCCGCCGGTGCTGATCCTCGACGAACCGCTCTCGGGCCTCGACCCCGTGCAGCAGGAGGAGACGCTCGCGGCCATCCGCGAACTCGGCGGCCAGCACACCGTGCTCTTCTCCAGCCACCACCTGCCGGACGTGGAGAAGATCTGCGACCGCGTCATCATCATCAACCGCGGCGGCATCAAGTTCGACGGCAAGCTTTCGGACATCCGCGCCAAAGTGCCGACGATGATCCTCGAAGGAAAATTCCACGACGTCACGGCCAGCTCCGCTCAGCGCGGCCAGGCACTCAGCCTGTTGGCCAAGCTGCGCGACCGAGCGGCTCCCGCCGTGCCGATCTTGATCAAGCTGCTGAAGTCCAGTGACGTCGAATTCTCCGTCGTCCCCGGCACGAACCGGACGCTAACGCGTTCCGGCTGATCGTCCTTGCGCAAACATCAACCTGAAGATCGATAACCTGTGATCGGAATGCGAGCCGCGGGAGCGACTCGCCTACGCCCTTGCCGCTTCGGCGCGCAGATTTAACCTCTGCGGATTTTTGAGCCTTTGAAGTGAATCTGGATGCGATAGATGAACTTCATTCGCGCATGGATTCGTCCGGTTTCAAGATCGACCCATTCGGGGACTTCTCGAATGTGCTTGTCGACGACGGCGTGGAAACCTCGCTCGGAGAAAATGTCGATCAACATCGAAATCGCCATCGGGTCTTCAAAAATGGTGTCTTCTGAATTGACGTGAGCGCGACCCGACAATGC
>JANLTC010000273.1:0-1564 GCA_031362725.1 Deltaproteobacteria bacterium
ATGGCACCAGCCGCTCTTCGCCTTCACGCACCTGATGACTCCGGGTGTCGCGCCGCCATGGCTCTTTGGCGTACTGGCGCTCGCGGCATTAGGTCTCGCATATCTCTCGTGGCGTTATGTGGAAGCGCCGTTCCGCGATCGACGCCGCTGGTCGCAGCGCGGTGTTTTCGCTCTGTCGGCAGCCGTATCGCTGTTTGCCATCGTCGTGGGTAGTTTCCTGGTGGCCACAGACGGCGCTCCGGGGCGCTTCGACGCAAGAGTATTGCCGCTGCTCTCGCCCGAAAAAACGTCGATTGAAGGCTGTCCGTCCAGAGACGCATGGTTGCACGTGTGCCGACTGGGCAAGTCGGGCGTGGACGCCACGATTGTCCTTCTCGGGGACTCCCACGCATACGCAATCGCCGACGAGCTCGGGAAATCACTTGCGCGCGAGGGCAGGGCAGGCGTGCTCGTGCACACCGACTGTCATCCCATACCAGGGGTCTTCGACAGTCGAGAACCGACGAGCCGCGAGCGCATCGCCTTTTGCGCCGAAGCGAACCGGCGATTACTCGCATTCGTAGGGCGGCCATCGATTGAAGGCGTGATTGTCTCGATCCGCTGGACCATGCGCCTCTATCCGCTAAGCGAGCCTTGGGATCTGCCCGCTTTCGACAATGGGGAAGGCGGCATCGAAGTCGACGCACCGTTTCGGGAAAACCTGACGATGAGCGGAGGCCAGACCACGAACGCAGCCGAACCCAAAGTTCGCGCGCTTACCACCTACCTGTCGACGCTCTCTGCCGCCAAACCAACTGTCGTGGTGCACCCCGTGCCCGAGGTAGGTTGGAACCCAACGCGAATCAACGTCACCGCGATTGCTCGTGGCGATGCACCGCCTGCTGTCATCGCCACGTCCTGGCCACGCATGCAGCGACGTAATGCCGAGGTGGAGCGAATTCTCGACGCCGTCAGGTCTCCCAATTACAGCGCGGTTCGCCCGGAGGCGCTGTTCTGTAACACGCTGGTCTCGGGCCGGTGCGTGGTTCAGACCGAACGCTTGCTGTATTACTACGACGACGATCATCTCTCCGCCGCAGGAGCGCGTTTGGTCACAGACCGCATCGTCCGCGAACTTGTCCGGCGGACTCAGTGACGTGGCGCACGCTGGCGGCTCAGCCGAAACTCACGAAGTCGCTGATTATTTGCAATCCGACGGCGCCGCTCTTTTCCGGGTGGAACTGGACCCCTGTAGTGTTCCCGCTCCGGATGGCCGCTGTGATGCGGTGCCCGCCATAGTCGTAGGTCGCCATCAAATGGCTTGGATGCTTCGGAACGACGTGAAACGAATGCACCAAGTACAGGGATCGAGAACCGACGTTCCGCAAGCAACTATGTGCGACTGACTCGGTGTTCTCGAGGCCCAGGGGCGCCCAACCGATGAATGGGACCTTTAGGCGGTCGCCGCTCGAATTCTGTCGCGGCATTGCCAGCACTGCACCGGGAACTAGGTTGAGCCCGTCGTGAAACCCGAATTCCTCACTCGTGCTTGCGAGCAGCTGCATGCCGAGGCAGATGCCCAGCA
>JANLTC010000323.1:0-16435 GCA_031362725.1 Deltaproteobacteria bacterium
CGGTGCGAACGGCGCCGGCAAGACGACGCTCTTCAAGATGCTCGTCGGCGTAGAAAAGCCCGACTCCGGCTCGCTGAAGCTCGGCGATACCGTGCAGCTTTCGTACGTCGATCAGAGTCGCGACGCGCTCGACGGCACCAAGAACGTCTGGGCCGAGATCAGCGGCGGCCACGACATCCTGAAACTCGGCCGGCGCGAAGTGCCGTCGCGCGCCTACGTGTCGTCATTCGGCTTCAAGGGTCCCGAACAGCAGAAGCTGGTCGGTTCGCTCTCGGGCGGCGAGCGCAATCGGCTGCACCTCGCGAAGCTGCTGAAGAGCGGCGGCAACGTGTTGCTGCTCGACGAGCCGACCAACGACCTAGACGTCGATACGCTGCGTGCGCTCGAAGAAGCGCTGCTCGGCTTCGCCGGCTGCGTCGTCGTGATCACCCACGATCGCTGGTTCCTCGACCGGATCGCGACGCACATCCTGGCATTCGAAGGCGATAGCCACGTCGAGTGGTTCGAAGGCAACTTCGAAGACTACGAGGCGGATCGGCACCGCAGACTCGGCGCCGACGCCGATCAGCCGCATCGTCTCCACTACAAGAAGATCGCGCACTGAGACCCGCTCAGCGCGGGCTCTCGTAGAACACGTACGGCGTCGAGTAGTCGCTGACTTCGAAGTAGACCTTCCGCTCGCCCGGATCTGCGTGGTAGTTCTGGTTCTCGTCGAGAACGCCATAACCGAAGCGATACGGGCGGGGCATCCCGTCGCTGGTGCCGAGCGCGGTCGAGAGTTTGTCGATCTGGATGAAGCGCATCGCGAGTTTCTCGCCGGCGTAGACGTCGAGCACGCCGCTCGTGCCGGTCCAGTTCTGGATCGAGCGCCCGATCTGGTTCTGCGTTTCCTGCGTGCAGCCGCTCGCGAGCGCGAGTGCCGCGCCGACCGCGAGAATCGTTCGTCGCATGCAAATGTCCTCCCGGATGGAATGAACAGACTAGCGAGCGTTCGCCGAGACCGGCGCGACTTCGTCACCGCCGAGTCGCGCGACCTCGCTGCGGATCGCCTCGCTCAGGTGATCGGCATCCTCGAGGATCGATGGGTCGGGCGTGCGCAGCGGAAATCCCGTGTCGTCGACGAAGGCGAACGCGTCGAAGCGCGGGCGGTCGGTGCGAACGCGGAACAGCAGGCGGCGATCGTTCCAGATCCACAGCAGGTCGTATGGCTGGGTGAGTTTGTAGGGTGCGACGAAGATGCCCTCGCGCGGTGGCGACGCCGCGAGTAGATCTCGACCGTCGAGACCGCGCACCGGATCGGCGACACCGGTTGCGGCGTGCAGCAGTGTCGGCAACACGTCCATGTGCGACGTCGGGCCAGCGACCGTGCGCGGATCGACGCCGGGTCCGACGATCAGCAGCGGAACGCGCGTCTGCGCGTCCGATGCGCGGGAGCCGTGCACCAGCGCCCCGTCTTCGCCGAACGACTCGCCGTGGTCGCCGGTGATCGCGATCACGTTGCGCGCGGGATCGAGTGCCGCGACGAAGTCCATCAGCTGCGCTTCCAGCGACAACGCCGCGTTGCGATAGCGGTTCCACAGCTTCTCGCGGTCGAGCGGCGCGCGGAAGAGTTGATCCCAGCTCGGCAGGTCGTCCTCGTGCGACACCGGGCCGAAGTGCTCGAACTCGTTTGGGAACGGATACGGGAAATGCGTCGTCATCAGGAAGCCGACGATGAAATGCGGGCCCGGCTGACCCGCGAGCACGCGGATCGACGCCAGCGTCTGGCGATCGCAGTCGGGCCATTGCTTCCACAGCGGGGCCTGCTTCGCCGTGTGGAGGATCACCTCGTCGAAGGCGGGCTTGCCGAGGAACTGGTCCATCCGCTTCCACGCATCGATCTCGCCGCTGCTGACGAATGCGCTCCGGTAGCCGAGTTGGCGGAATAGCAAGGCCGCGGTCGGCGGGCCGCCGTGATCCAGGACGGCGTCGTAGACGAGCGGGAGTCGCGAATCGAGCAGCGAGAAGAGACCGAGGTGCGACGAGTTGCTCCCGGAGTAGTGGCGCGGCGCGCTGAGCCCGCTTTCGCCGAGCGCGGCCAGCCGCGTCAGCAGCGACGGGCCGACGATCTCGTGCCGAAAACTCTCGACCACCAGCAAGATCACGTTCGGCGCGTCCGCCCGCGGTGTCTGCGCGGCGGAGCTCAACGTTGCAGGCCGCGCCGTGACGATCGACGAGAAGGCGCGCGCATAGGCGCCACTCGCCGCGTCGCCGATCTGCGCCACTGCGATCTCGGTGTCGCGCGACGGGAGCGGGTTCCACAGCACCGCGCCGCGCTTCACGTCCTCGTCGCGATAGGCGACGCGACCGCGCACATCGCCCTTCGGCCCCTTCAACACGACGGCGTCTTGCTGGCGCGAGAGCGCAAAACGAACGCGCTCGATCTCGAAGTGGCGCGTCGCTCCGGCGGCGATCTCCCCGTGCAGCGGTTCGCGTTGCCCCGCCGCATTCTCGATCTGCCAGCCCTCCGCCGAACGAGGCGCACGCGCCGGGTTGTGGATCATCACCTCGGTCCTGTCCGCCGAGCCCCATGGCCATGGAACCAGACCGAGCAGATGCAAGTCGTCCGGCGCGGATGCCGACGCCCCCAGGAGCGCCCAGTCCGTCCCGTACGGAAGCGTCATCGCTACGCGCTTCTGCATCTCGGGCGCGACGAAGAGGCGTTGGGCGGGGAAGGCAGCGAGCACCACCGCGGCGTAGCTCGAGGCTGCCGCGACGGCGAGTCGACGCGCTGACGCCAGGGAGAGTCGCGTGTAGACGGCGCGCGTCACGAGCTCCGCAAGGGCGCGGAGAACGCCGCACGCGATCGCGGTCGCAGCGAGCAGTTTCGCGAGCGCCATGGCGAGCGGGCCCGGGTCGCCCACCCACTGCATCTGGTCACGACTGTGCAGCACGGAAGCCGCGAAGGGCAGATAGGTCGCGAGATGCGCGCCGTACTGGGACTGCACGAAGACGTCGACCGCCAGCCATGCGGCCGCGATCGAGGTCGCAACGGCAAGCAGCCGTCGCGCCAGCCTGCCGAATCCAAAGCGCGCGCCGACGATTGCGAGCGCCTGGAACGGAAACAGCGGCAGCAGCGACTTCGCGATCAGCAGCCACGCAACCGCGAAGCGATCACCGCGCGCGGCGGCGGGTGTGTCGAGGCCGAGCGCGTTGGCGTAGTGCGGCGATTCGACGGCGATCGCGAAGAGGGTGGCGGTACAGGAAATGAAGAGGAGGTGTGCGACTGCGTCCTGATGAACTTCGCTCGTCTGCGGCTCGCTGCGCGCTCGTTTCACCCGCTTGCCGCGAAGACGCGGCGGATACGCACGAGCGCGTCGTCCACATTGGCGCGGGAGTTGAAAGCGGACAGGCGCAGGTAGCCCTCGCCAGCGGGGCCGAAGCCGGCGCCCGGCGTACCGACCACATGGGCCTTCGTGAGCAGCTCGTCGAAGAAGCCCCACGACGTCATGCCCGCCGGCACACGCATCCAGATGTAGGGCGCGTGCACGCCGCCGAAGACGTGGAAGCCGGCGCCGCCGAGTTCCTCGCGCAAGCGTCGCGCGTTTTCCATGTAATAGGCGACCTGCTCGGCCGTCTGCTTCTTGCCGTCGGGCGAATGCACAGCCCAGGCGGCGCGCTGGATCACGTACGGAACGCCGTTGAACTTGGTCGCCTGGCGCCGTGCCCACAGCGCGTGCAGCGAAACGCGTTCGCCGGACGGCGCGATGCCGGTGACGCCCTTCGGGATCACCGTGTAGGCGCAGCGCACACCGGTGAAGCCAGCACGTTTCGAATATGATCGCATCTCGATCGCGCAAGTCTCGGCGCCGGGGATCTCGTAGATCGAACGCGGGATCGCGGGGTCCTGGATGTAGGCGTCGTAGGCGGCGTCGTAGATCAGCACGGCGTCGGCATCGCGTGCCCAGGCCACCCAGCGCACCAGCTGCTCGCGCGTCGCGACGGCGCCGGTGGGATTGTTCGGGAAACACAGATAGGCGACATCGGCCCGCTCGGCCGGCGGTTCGGGCACGAAGCCGTTGGCCTCAGTCGCAGGCAGGTAGAGGATGCCGCCGTAGTAGCCGCGCTCGTCCACCGCACCGGTGCGGCCGGCCATCACGTTGGTATCGACGTAGACGGGGTAGACGGGATCGGTGACCGCGATGCGGATCTCGTGCCCGAAGATCTCCTGGATGTTGCCGCTGTCCTGCTTCGAGCCGTCCGAGACGAAGATCGTCTCGCGCAAGGTCGTGACGCCGCGGCTCGCGTAGTCGTCTTCGCGGATCGCGTCGAGCAGGAACTCGTAGCCTTGATCGGGCGCGTAGCCGCGGAACCCCGCGGCCGTGCCCATCTCGTCGACGGCGCGACGCATCGCCTCCACGACCGCGGGCACCAGTGGCAACGTCACGTCGCCGATCCCGAGGCGGATGATCTTCGCGTCGGGGTGGCCGTCGGCAAACGCTTTCACGCGTCGCCCGATTTCGGGGAACAGGTAGCCGGCAGCGAGTTTCTGGTAGTGATCGTTGATGCGCGCCATCGACCGCGCAGCCTAGCATCGGGATCCCGCGCCGGCGGCGCCGCAGATCGACTAGAACTGGAAGTAGATGAACGGGCTCGTGCCGGTCGGGGCGAAGTAATAGAGCCCGAGCACCCAGACGGTCAGCGTGAATGCGCCGAGCGCGGTGCGCAGACCGAAGACGACGTACCAGCCCGAGATCGCGTCGTGGCGCAACTCGAAGCCGAGTCGCTCGAGCCAGCGGGCGACGCGTGGGCTCGGCCGCTCGACCGACGCGTCGAGTGCGGCACCGACCACGTGACCGAGGCCCAGCAGCGCGCCGCACCAGAGCAGCGCGTATGGCACGAAGTGCACGCCCGCGACGCCGGGCTGCAGCATCCGGCTCAGCATCACCGTGGTGGCTGCCCAGTCGGCTGAGCGAAACGGGACCCAGCACAGCAGCACGAACACGAAGGTCACCGCGACTCCGATCGGTGCGGGGAGCAGCTTGCGTTCGCCGGTCGCCTCTTTCAGCGCGCGGTGGAGTGCGAGCGCGACGCCGTGCAGGCCGCCCCACAGCACGAAGTTCCAGCTCGCGCCGTGCCAGAGCCCACCGAGCAGCATCGTCAACATCAGGTTCCAGTAGGTACGCACGCGGCCGTCGCGATTGCCGCCGAGCGGGATGTAGAGGTAGTCACGCAGCCAGGTCGACAGCGTGATGTGCCAGCGTCGCCAGAATTCTGCGACGTTCACCGACAGGTAGGGCATCCGGAAGTTCCGGGGCAGGTCGTAGCCGACCATCTTCGCGACGCCTACCGCCATGTCCGAGTAGCCCGAGAAGTCGCAGTAGATCTGGATCGTGTAGGCGAGCGCGCCCATCCAGAGCGTCGCCGGCGCAAACAGGTCGGGCGCCGCGAAGATCGGATCCGCGACGGCCGCCATGCGATCGGCAATCCCCAGTTTCTTGGTGAGCCCGAGCAGGAAGATGCTGGCGCCGACGCGCAGTCGCTCCGGCGTCGGCCCGATCACGCGTTCCATTTGCGGCAGGAACACCGATGCGCGCACGATCGGCCCGGCGATCAGCTCGGGGAAGAACGTGACGAAGGTGGAGTAGGACATCAGCGAACGGCTCGGTGCGAGTTCGCGACGGTAGATGTCGATCGTGTAGCTCATCGTCTTGAAGGTGTAGAACGAGATGCCCGCGGGCAGCAGCATCGACACGACCGGAAGCGCGACGCCGAGCGACGCGAGCAGCGCGTTCAGGTTCGCGAGGAAGAAGCCGGTGTATTTGAAATAGCCGAGCGTGCCGAGGCTCACCGCGACGCTCGCGAGCAGCCAGCGCTTGCGCGTGCGGGCATCGTCGCTCGCATGGATGCGTTTACCGCACTCGTAGTTGGCCGCGCTGACGAAGAGCAGCAAACCGAGGTAGCGCCAATCCCAGGCCGCGTAGAACAGGCACGAAGCGAACAGCAACAGGTCGAGCTTCAGGCGCAGCCTGAATCTCGGCGCCAGCAGCAGCAGCACGAGTACCAGGAAGACGAAGAATCGCGGACTCGAGAAGATCACGGCGAGAGCCGCCTCGCGACTTCATCGCGCAGCAGCAGCGCCGTCGCCGCATGCCCGGCCGCGTTCATGTGGCCCTGGTTCCACGCGCTGTTCGGGAAGCCGTAGGGCGACTCGCAGCGCTCGGCGAATGCAGGGAATGCATCGCGCAGGTTCACGCAGCTCCAGCCGTGCTGGGCGCAGAGTGACGCGAAGATGGGTTCCGACTCGCTGGTCACGAGCCGCGGCGTGCGCAGGTCGAAGTCGGGCAGGAAGAGCAGCGTCAGGCGGTTCTCCCAGCTTTGCGTCACGAGTTCCAGAACCTCGGCGATCGGCTGTGGTTCGCGCGCACTGTGCGGCGCCCGCGGCATCGCCGAGCCGGCTCGGAACAGCGGTGGTTCCTCTTTCATCGCGGCCAGGTACTCGAGACCGCGCACGATCCCATAGTTGATGAGCGTGGAACGGCTGCGAAACGGCAGCAGCCACGGGTAGAGCCGACTGAGCGCGGGCTGGACCCGCACGACCTCGAGCTTGCCGCTTCCAGCGCGCTCGAAGTGCGTCGTCGATGCGTCGAATCCCTCCGCCTCGAGATCCGGCGCGCGCAGTTGCACGATCGTCCAGCGGGGCGCGAAGAGTTCCCGATGGCGCTGTGCATTCGCGACATAGTCTGCGGGCGACAGGCCCGAGCGCCCGGCGTTCAACACCGGCACCGCGATTCCGGCCTCCGGGAGCAGCGCTTCGAGTCGCTGCGTGAACACCGCATCGTCGTCGACGTTGAAGGCTTCGGTGAACGAGTCGCCGACTACGAGGATCGGGTGGCTCCCCGCGGCGGGCAGCGACGCGCCCCGGACGCCGTGCTCGGTCCAGTGACTGAGGCCGTGCCCTTCGCGCCACCAACGAACGGGGCTGCCGGGACGTGGGCCCATTCCGAAATCGACATCCCGCGCCGAGAGCAGCCAGTAGACCTGGCGCATGCCGAGTTCGAGGCATCCCAGTGCGAGCACGACACCAAGCGCCACCGCCGCCGCGCGATGCAAGGCGCTGCGAGGCGAGGGCGAGGAAGCGCGGGGCAGCGCAGACGCGGACACGGTGGTTTTCAGCGCACCGGTTGCGGGTCGAGCAGCACGCCCGGATTCAGCACGCCGGCGGGGTCGAGCGCGCGCTTCGCAGCGCCGAGCGCGCTGCGAAACAGCGCGGGGATCTCGCGGTCGTAGCCCGGCCGATGATCGCGACCGACCGCGTGGTGATGCGTGATCGTGCCACCGAGCCGGATCAGCGCTTCGCTCGCGGCCGTCTTGATCTCGTCCCACTGCTCGAGTTCGGAGCCGCGGCGGCCCGGAGCGAGGATCGTGTAGTACGGCGCGGGCCCATCGGGATACGCGTGCGTGAAGCGGCAGGAGACGGTGCCCGCGCCGCACACACGCTGCACGGCGTCACGCGTCGCCTGCATTACACCCTCGTGAAACGCGGCGAAGCGATTCCAGGGGATCGCCGTCTCGAAGGTCTCCGACACCACACCGGCGCGCGCCAGCACGTCGCGCAGGTAGGGAGCGTTCACGAACGCGTCGCGCCACGCACCGGCCGCGCCTTCGCGCGCGCCTTCGCCGCCTGCCTTCGTCTTCGCGCTCGCTTCGGGCAACACACCACCCACGCCGGCTGCGATCTCGAGCGCGCGCGCGATCCAAGCATCGAGCGGATGATCGGCTGACTCGAACGCGACGAGCAGCACCGCGTCGTCGCCCGCTCCCGCGTTGGCGGCTTCGAGGGCGTCGAGCAATCGGCAGTTCGACGGGTTGAGGCCCGACTGCGCGAGCAGGCGCACCGCCTCTGCGCCGCGCGCGAATCCATCGGCGCCCGGGAAGCGCACCGACGCCGACGCGCGGAAGCGTGGGCGATCCTGGAGCCGCATCCATGCCTCGGTGATCACGCCGAGTGAACCTTCGGATCCGATGAAGAGGCGATCGGGCGCAGGGCCCGCGCCGGAGCCGGGCAGTCGTCGCGTCTCGACGACGCCGGACGGCGTCACCACGCGTAGCGACTCGACGAAATCATCGACGTGGGTGTAGAGCGTCGCGTAGTGCCCGCCCGAGCGCGTCGCGATCCAGCCGCCGAGCGTCGAGAACTCGAAAGACTGCGGGTAGTGGCGAAGCGTCAGCGCGTGCGGGCGCAGTTGATCTTCGAGTGCGGGTCCGAGCACGCCGCCCTCGATCCGCGCCGCGCGCGAGTCGCGATCGATCTCGAGCACGCGATCGAGTTTGCCGAGATCGAGCGACACGGCGCCCGCGTAGCCGTCGAGGGCGCGCGCTTCGACGCCGCCGACCACGCTCGAGCCGCCGCCGTACGGAATGCAGGCGATGTGCTGGCCGGCGCACCAATCGAGAACCGCGCTGACTTCGCGCTCGTTGCGCGGGAACGCCACCTGGTCGGGCGCCGGCGAGAAGTCGCGGCGCAATGCGCGCACCACGTCGCGAAAGCTCTTGCCGTAGGTGTGGCCGAGTCGATCGCGCGGCGCGGCCGAACAGATTTCGCGCAGCGTTTCGGGAGGCTGCACCCGCGGCGCTGCCAGCGCGATCTCGTCCTCGCGCGGAACCGCGAGAAGGTCCAGTGGGGCGCCGAATCGCTGTGACAGTGCGCGCACGATGCCGGCTTGCTGTTCGACCGAGGGGCCGGCGTCCTCGTAGCCCCAGCCCCAGAACTTGCGACGGCGGGTCGTCGTCGTCATTGCTTCGCGGGCGCGAGTAGCGCAAGCACCTTCTCGTCCGGCAGCAGCGCGTTCTCGGGATTCAGCGGTTGGATGCAGACGTGATCGGCGCCCGCGTCGTAGTGTTGCTGGATGCGCTTGCGGATCGCGCCCTCGTCGCCCCATGCGACGATCGCGTCGACGAGGCGGTCGCTGCAGCCGCCCGCGAAATCCGCGTCCGTGTAGCCGAGCCACTTCAGGTTGTTCTGGTAGTTGGGCAGACCTGCGTAGATCTTCATCGCCGCGCGTGCGACACCGCGGGCCTTCGCGGCGTCGGTACAGAGCAGCACCTTCTGTTCCGGCGCGAGGATCTTGTCCTTGCCGAGGATCTCTCTCGCGCGCGCGGTGTGCTCGGGCGGCACGAAGTAGGGATGCGCGCCCGATGCGCGCTCGGCGGCGAGCGCCAACATCTTCGGTCGCAGCGCGGCGAGTACGATCGGCACGTCTTCGGTGGGCTTCGGCGCCAGGAACAGACCCTTGCCCATCGCGTCGAGATAGCTGCGCATCGTCGTGACCGGTTTGCCGTAGTCGTGCCCGCGCACCTTCGCGACGAGATGCCCGTGCGAGACGCCGATTCCGAGAACGAAGCGGTTGCCACTCACCTCGCCGGTGGTGAGGCGCAGCGCGTTCATCGCCATCGGGTCGCGCGCGTAGAGATTTGCGATGCCGGTGGCGTAGCGAAGGCGCGTCGTGTGGGCGGCGAGGTACGTGATCGTCACGAACGGATCGCGACCGACGGCTTCGGGCAGCCACATCGCTTCGTAGCCCCACGCCTCGACGCGCTTCGCGAACGCCGCTGCGCTCGCCGCCGGCATCGCGTCGACGTGCGTCCAGACTCCCAATCGACCGAGCCTCGTCATCGTCATTCCTCCCGTGTCGCGGCGCCTAGCCTCGCAGAGCAGGGCGGCGCCGCAAGCGCTGCGTGCGTAGACTCGCGCGAAACGGCGCGCCCGCGCAAGGAGATCGTCCGATGCTGCGACTCTTCGAACACCCGCTGTCGCCGTATGCGCGCAAGGTGAAGATCGTGCTCGCGCAGAAGGGCGTCCCGTATCAGCCGATCTTCGTCTCTCCGATGGACACGACGTCTCCGTCGTTCCGGGATTTTGTTGCCGCGAGCCCTCGACTCGAGGTGCCGTGCTTCGTCGATGACGACGGCACCACCGTCTTCGACTCGACGATCATGCTCGACTACGTCGAAGAGAAGTGGCCCGCGAAGCCGTCGTTGCCCGCGTCGCCGGCCGAACGCGCGCGCGTGCGGATGCTCGAGGAGTTCTGCGATACGCAGGTCGAAGCGGTGAACTGGGGGTTGATGGAGGTGCGCTTCTTCAAGCGCGCGGAAGGCCCGCAGGCCGATGCGCTGCTGGCCCATGCGCGCGACCAGTGGCTGCGATTCTGGGGCCGACTCGAGCGCGAGTTACAGGGCCGCGCGTGGATGAACGGCTCGGAGTTCGGTCGCGGCGACGCGGCGGTGTATCCGCACATCAGCGGCTCGGCCTTCTTCGGCATGCCGCTCGATGCGAAGTTCGAGCGGCTCGCAGACTGGGCCGCGCGCTGCGCAGAGCAGCCCGCCGTTCGCGCGGATGCCGATCAGCTGGCGACGTGGATGAAGGAAAACCTGGCAGGCGGTCCGGGCGCCGCGCCGATGCCGGTCGTGCGGCAGTACCGCGATCACCGGCTCGAATGGATGATGAAATCGGGTGGTGCCGACGTGGTGCTGCGCGGGCTCGCGGCGGGAACGATCCGGTTCCAGCAGGAATTCGGCTAGCGAGCGCTCCAATTTCGCCGATCAGACTCGATGAAGGGATTCCCCACCGCGACGACATCCGGTAGACAGCCATGCACTTTGCGGACTTTGCAAGGCGCGACGGCGGAGCGGACGACGCGGTCCCCGCGTGGAATCGTCGGTCTCTCGGGTCTCGGGTCTGCGCGGCCGATTCCGGCCCTCGTCCATCGCTACAGATCACCGATGGGAAGACGATGTGCTCTTGTCGATGGCTCGGGAGGGACACCGTGACGCGGGGCGTTCGTGGCTGCGCTCGACATGAGTGAGCTGGCCAGGGTCCGGGATTCGCTCCGCAGGTCGCTCCAATTCCGGGTGTTGGAGCCGATTCGCTATGCCACCGACGTTGCCAGGACGGCGGCTGCGGGCGGACGTCAGCGGATGCGCAGGGTCCTGCTGGTCTCTGACCAGGCGTCCTACACCAACGAGCAGCAGTTCGCCCCGCTGTTCGCCGGCCGGGGCCGGATTCGCGAACGGCTGGGCGTCGCGTTCCATCGCCAACTGCTGTCCGATGCGCTGTTGCTGCCGAGCCGCCTGCTGCGGCACTACGACATCGTCGGTTTGAAGCTCGGCTTCCGCACGCCCGAGGCGGAGGTCGTGCGGATCGCGAACACCATCAAGAGTGCGCTCGCCGCAAACGGGAAGCTCGTCTACTTCGATGGCGACGATGATCTGTGTGTGCAGTGGCCGAAGCTGCTCCCGTGCGTCGATCTGTACGTCAAGAAGCACTGCTTCCGGGATCGATCCGCGTATCTCGAGAGCCGCATTGGAAAGACCAATCTCACCGACTACGTGGCAAGAGAGTTCGGCATCAGCTTTGCCGACGACATCATTCCGACGAGCGAGCCGGTGGACGAAGCGCAGCTCGACAAGATCGTGCTCGGCTGGAACGTCGGACTCGATGACAAGATCCGCGCGTTCCACGGGGCGCACCCCGAACGGATCGCGACCGCCGCGAAGGACATCGACGTCGTCTGCCGCGCGACCGTGAATCCGAAGTCCTGGATCTACCCGTTGCGATCTGCGGTGATCCCGCGGATCAACGCGATGGGCGCGAACTACCGCGTGCTGGCGCCGGAGCAACGCGTGGCCCAGGACGTGTACTACGAGGAGATGCTTCGCAGCCGGATCTGCGTGAGCCCGTTCGGCTATGGCGAGATCTGCTGGCGGGACTTCGAAGCCGTGCTCTGCGGGTGCGTGCTGGTCAAGCCGGACATGTCGCACGTGGAGACCGCCCCCGACCTCTTCGTCCCGAACGAGACGTACGTGCCGGTGCGGTGGGACTACGCCGATCTCGAAGCCACGCTGGCCGGGTTGCTGGCAGACCCGGAGCGCTGCGAGCGCATCCGAAGCAATGCCTTCGGCGTGCTCAGCGCGAGTCTCGAACAACAGGGCATCGTCCGCGGCTTTGCGCAGATCCTGCAGCGGCTCGGCGCGACCGACCCGGCCGGTTCGCCGGCGAGCGCCTGAAGGAAGGAATCATGTACGACTATCTCGTGGTCGGTTGCGGCCTGTTCGGCTCGGTGTTCGCCCAACAGGCGCGCGAAGCCGGGCGCAGCGTGAAGATGATCGAGAAGCGCGACCACATCGGGGGGAACTGCTTCTCGTACGACTTCGAGGACACCAAGATCAACGTCCACGCGTACGGCACCCACATCTTCCATACCAGCGATACGGACATCTGGAACTACGTGAACCGCTTCACGGGTTTCAACCGCTACCAGCATCGCGTGCTGACGACGTGCCGTTCCAAAGTGTATTCGATGCCGATCAACCTCGGCACGATCAATGCGTTCTACGGCTTGAATCTCCGGCCCAGCGAAGTGAAGGCATTCCTGGCGAGCAAGCGCGGCGACATCCTCCAGCCGAAAAACCTCGAAGAGAAGGCGACCAGCCTCGTCGGCCGGGAACTGTACGAGGCGTTCATCCGCGGTTACACCAAGAAGCAGTGGGGCTGCGATCCCAAGCTGCTGCCGGCAAGCATCATCACGCGGCTACCGGTGCGCGATTCCTACGACGACTCCTACTTCGACGATATCTATCAGGGCATTCCGGTGCGCGGATACACGCCGATGTTCGAGCGCATGCTGGAGGGCATTCCGGTGGAACTGGAGACGGACTTCCTCGAGGATCCGGAGTACTGGCGCGCAAAGGCCACCAAGGTCGTCTACAGCGGACCGATCGACGCGTACTTCGAGTACGCGTTCGGGCGCCTCAACTGGCGCAGCGTGCGATTCGAGAACGAACGCGTCGAAGTGGACGACTACCAGGGCACCTCGGTGATGAACTATGCCGACGAGGAGGTCGCCCATACGCGCATCCACGAGCCCAAGCACCTGCATCCCGAGCGCACGTTCCCGCCCGGCGTTTCGGTCGTGGTGCGCGAGTTCTCGCTGGTCGACAATGATCGGCCCTACTATCCGGTGAACTTCGACGAAGACAAGGACAAGCTCGCCCAGTACCGCAAGCTGCAGGACGCGGAGAAGGCGACGCTGTTCGGCGGCCGTCTGGCGCAGTATCGGTACTACGACATGCATCAGGTGATCGGGTCGGCGTTGAAGGCGGCAAAGGACGAGCTGTCCGCGTGAGCTGCATCGAAGGATGAAGTTCAGCCTCGTCGCGTTTTGGCCGAGTCTCGCGGGGCCGACGCCGGGCGGGTAGTTTCTGCGACCGCCATGAGCACACCCGAATTCCCGACGCGTCATCACACGCTTTCCGAGCACCAGTCGAAACAGCTCCTCGCGCGCTATGGCGTGCCGATCGCGACCGAGCGCATCGTGCAGGACGCGGAGGCGGCTGCGACCGCGGCCGCCGCGATCGGCTTCCCGGTCGTCGTGAAACTCTGCGGCGACGCGATCGCGCACAAGACCGAGCGCGACCTCGTGCGCCTCGGCCTCACCGATGCGAACGCAGTGGTCACCGCCGCCGCCGAGCTGCTCGCAAAGGCGCGCCCCGAAGACGGCGCCGTGTCGCTGCTCGTCGCCGAATTGGTGCGCGGCAAGCGCGAACTGATCGCCGGCCTGGTGCGCGATCCGAGCTTCGGCGCGTGCGTGCTGCTCGGTCTCGGCGGGATCCTCACCGAAGCGCTCGGCGACGTGGTGTTCGCGGCCGCTCCGCTGGCGCGCGTCGATGCGCTCGCGATGATCGGCCGCCTGCGCGCGAGTCATCTGCTGACCAAGCCATTTCGCGGCGAAGCCGCGGTCGACGCCGAAGCGCTCGCGGGCGTGCTGGTCGGCCTCGGCCAGCTCGCGATCGAGCGACCCGACATCGCGTCGGTCGACTTGAATCCGCTGATCGTGCGCAGCGACGGCAAGCCCGTCGCGGTCGATGCGCTGGTCGAGCTCGAGTCCGAACTCGATCCGGCAATGCTCCCCACCGGAAGCGAACGAGCCCCGTTCCCGCGTAGCGAGCCGCAGGCGAGCGGCGAGATCCATCAGGCACTCCCGCGTAGCGAGCCGCAGGCGAGCGGCGAGATCCATCAGGCACTCCCGCGTAGCGAGCCGCAGGCGAGCGGCGACATCCATAAGGCTCGCGGTGGCGCCTGCGAAGAACTCTCTGACGAAGCACTCCTCGAGCGCTTCCGCCCGCTCTTCCATCCGCGCGGCATCGTCGTGGCGGGCGCGTCCACGCACCCGGGCAAATTCGGCTTCGTGACGCTGCACAACCTGCGCGCGTTCGGATACCGGGGCGCATTGTTCCCGGTGAACCGCGAAGGCGCCGAGATCCTCGGTGCACCGACGGTTCGCGACGTGGCGGAGATCCCGGCGGGCCAGGCGGATCTCGTCTTCGTCTGCACGCCGGCGGGCGCCAACGTCGAGCTGTTGCGCGCCTGCGCGAAGATCGGCGTGCGCGCCGCCTTCGTCGCGAGCGCGGGCTACCGCGAGGCGGGTCCCGAAGGGCGCGCGCAGGAAGACGAACTGGTCGCGACCGCCGACGAACTCGGCATCGTGATGGCCGGCCCGAACGGGCAGGGCGTCGTCTCGACGCCGGTCTCGATGTGCGCACAGATCGTCGCGCCGTATCCGCCGCCGGGCGGCATCTCGGTGGTCTCGCAGAGCGGCAATCTCGTTTCGTCGTTCCTCAACTACGCGGTGCAGACCGGCGTCGGCATCGCGAAGGCGATCTCGTCGGGCAACTCCGCGCAGACGGGGATCGCCGAGTACCTCGAATACTTCGCGGCCGACCCCGACACCAAGGTGGTCGTGGCCTATCTCGAAGGTGTGCCCGATGGGCGCCGGCTGCTCGCCGCGATCCGCCGGCTCACCGCGCGCAAGCCGCTGGTGCTGGTGAAGGGCGGTGTCGCGTCGGAGGGGCAACGCGCGGCGCTCTCGCACACCGGATCGCTTGCCACCGACGATCGCGTCTTCGACGGCGTCTGCCGCCAGGCCGGCGCGCTGCGCGCACCGAACGTCGAGGTGGCCTTCGAGTGGGCCGCGACGCTCGCGACGCAGCCGCTGCCGCGCGGGCGACGCGTGATCGTGTTCACCACCGCGGGCGGCTGGGGCGTTCTCGCCGCCGATGCCTGCGCGGCGGCGGGGCTCGAACTGGTCGCGCTACCGGAAAGCGTGCGTGCGCAGATCGACGGCATGGTGCCGGCGCGCTGGAGTCGCAGCAATCCCGTGGACCTCGCTGGCGGAGAGACGCGCGACACCGTGCCGGCTGTGCTCGATCTGCTATGCGCGCATCCGGACGTCGACGCGATCGTCCATCTCGGCCTCGGCATCCAGGCCGCCACGGCGAACCTGTTTCGCAGTGGGCCGTTCTTCCCGGGCAACGGTCTCGAACGCATCGCTGAGTATCACGAGCGCCAGGACCGGCGCTTCGCCGAGGCGGCGCGTGACGCGAGCGTGCGTCATGGAAAGCCGGTGCTGAGCGCCACCGAGTTGGTCCATACCGATCGCGCGTACGGCAATGCAGGCCCGCTCGCCGTGAAGGAGTTCGGACGCGTCTGCTACCCGAGCGCCCACCGCGCCGTCGAGGCGTTGCGCGTGCTGGTGGACTACGCCGCCTGGCGCGAGGCTCGCGGTTGAGCCCCTGGATGCGCATGGCCGCGGCGCTTGCGGCGATCGCGTGCGCCGTATTCGCGTTGCGGGCCGTCGGCCTCGAAAGGGTCTTTCCGCCCGGCGGTCCGGTCGTGCTGATGATCGGCGACGGCGCCTACCACGCGCGCCTCGCGAGCTATGCGTTCGCCAACTTTCCGGGCTTCCTGACCTTCGACCCGTACCTCGCCGGCCCGCTCGGCGGCGCGGTGCCGTGGCCGCCGCTCTTCGACCTCGCTGTCGCCGGCACGGCGCGGCTCGTGAGCGACCGCGTCGAGAGCGTCGAGACCGCGCTCGCCTGGGCGGGTCCCGTGCTCGGCGCGGCGAGCGTGATGCTGGTCTGGGCGGCGGCTCGTTGCGTCGCCGGCTGGCGTGTCGCCCTCGGCGCTGCCGCCCTCTACGCAGCCTTCGGGATCACGAACGGCTACGGCGCCGTCGGTAACGGCGACCATCACGCGTTCGTCACGACGCTGGGTGCTGCGTGGCTCGCGCTGGCGATGGGCTTCGTGGCGCACGAGAAAGGCGGCGCGCGCCTCGCGTGGCTGGCGGCCGGTCTCGCCGTCGTGCGCGCCGCGATGCTGTTGGGCTGGGCCGGCAGCTTGTTCTACGTGGGGCTCGCGGACACCGTGGTGGTGGTCGCGTGTGCGGTGCTGGGCGATCGCACGCGAATGACTTTTTTCGGTGTCGGATCTGCCGCTTCGGCCGCGCTGGTGGTGCCGGTCGTGCTGCGATTGGGCACGCCCTCCGGTGGACCGTTCTCCACCATCATGCTTTCCTGGCTGCACGTACTCGTGTCGGCGGGTCTCGCGGTGGCGGCGGCG
>JANLTC010000330.1:0-23893 GCA_031362725.1 Deltaproteobacteria bacterium
CAGTGCGCAGCCGGCGCTTTGCAAATACCAACCCGAGCGCCACCGTGTCGGCCGACTTCGACGTCGCGACGCTGCTCGCCACGCCCTACATCGCGGCGCCGCTGCGTGCCCACGACTGCGCGCCGGTCTGCGACGGCGCCGTCGCGGTGGTGCTGGTTGCGGGCGATCGCGCCCGGCAGGTCTGCAAACGACCCGCCTGGATCCGCGGCATCGATCACCGCATCGAGCCGCACGGGCTCGGCATGCGCGATCTCACCGTCTCCAAGTCGACGCGACTCGCGGGCGAGAAGGCGGGCGTCGGCAGAGCCAAAGTAGACGTCGCGGAGCTGCACGCGCCGTTCTCGCATCAAGAGCCGATCCTGCGCGAAGCACTCGGACTCGGCGCAGGCGTCACGATCAATCCGTCGGGAGGCGCGCTCACCGCAAACCCGATGATGACCGCGGGTCTGATCCGCATCGGCGAGGCCGCGACGCGAATCTGGGACGGCAGCGCACAGCGAGCCGTCGCACATGCAACCTCGGGCCCATGCCTGCAACAAAACCTCGTCTGCGTTCTGGAGGGTGAGTGATGGCCGAGCGTTGCGCGATTGCCGGCATCGGACAGACCCACCACACCGCGCGTCGCGACGACGTGTCGATTGCGGGCTTGCTGCGCGAGGCGGCGACCCGCGCGCTCGACGACGCGGGCATGGACTGGCCCGACATCGAAGCCGTCGTGGTCGGCAAGGCTCCCGACATGTTCGAGGGCGTGATGATGCCGGAGCTGTATCTCGCCGACGCGCTCGGCTGCAGCGGCAAGCCGATGCTGCGCGTGCATACGGCCGGCAGTGTTGGCGGCACGACGGCGCTCGTCGCGGCAAGCCTCGTCCAGGCTGGTATCCACGAACGCGTCCTCACGGTCGCGTTCGAGAAGCAATCGGAGAGCAACGCGATGTGGGCGCTCACGGTGAAGACGCCGCTACAGGCGTCGGTCGTCGCGGGCGCCGGCGGCTACTTCGCACCGCTGGTGCGCTCGTACATGAACCGCTCGGGCGCACCCGACGACACCGGCATCCGCGTCGCACTGAAGGATCGCCGCAACGCGCTGAAGAATCCGTACGCGCACCTGCGTGATCCCAGCATGAACTTCGACACGATCGCGGGCTCGCCGATGCTGTGGGATCCGATCCGGCTGCACGAAGCGTGTCCGTCGTCCGACGGCGCCTGCGCGATGGTGCTCACCTCGGAACGAAGCCTGCGGAAGACCCAGTTCAAGCCTGCATGGATCCATGCGACGTCGATGCGCAGCGAGCCTACACAGTTTGCTGGCCAGGAGAAGGTCAACCCGCAAGCGGGTCGCGACTGTGCGAAGGACCTCTACGCGAAAGCGGGAATCACGGATCCGCGCAAACAGATCGACATGGCCGAGATCTACGTGCCGTTCTCGTGGTTCGAGCCGATGTGGATGGAGAACCTGGGCTTCGCGAAGGTCGGCGAAGGTTGGAAGATGAGCTACGAAGGCGCGACCGCACTCGATGGCGACATGCCGGTCAACTGCTCGGGCGGCGTGCTGTCGAGCAACCCGATCGGTGCATCGGGCATGCTTCGCTTCGCCGAGGCCGCGATGCAGGTGCGTGGCCAGGCCGGCGAGCACCAGGTCGACGGCGCGAAGATCGCGCTGGGTCACGCCTACGGCGGCGGCTCGCAGTTCTTCTCGATGTGGATCGTCGGCAGCGCGAAACCGTAACGATGCACTTCAACCTCGCCGACCTCTTCGAGTCCGTCGCCGACGCCGTCCCTGAACGAACTGCTCTGGTGTGCGGCGACCAGCGACGCAGCTTTGCGCAGCTCGACCGGCGCGCGAATCAATGCGCGAACGCGCTCGTCTCGCGTGGCGTTGCAGCGGGCGACGTGGTCGGGCTCTACCTGATGAACGGCGCCGAGTACATCGAGGCGATGATCGGTTGCTTCAAGCTGCGCGCGGTCCCGGTGAACGTGAACTACCGCTACGTGGAGGACGAACTGCAGTATCTGCTCGACGACGCGGATGCCGTCGCGGTGATCCATCACCGCAGCTTCGCGCCGCGACTCGCCGCGGTGCGCGATCGGCTCCCGCGACTGCGCGTCGTGCTCTCGGTGGACGACGAGAGCGGCGCAGATCTCAGCGCCGCGGGCTCGGAGGATTACGACTCGGCGCTTGCCGGCGCGAATACGACGCGCGCGTTCGAGGAGCGTTCGCCGGACGATCTGTTCATGCTCTACACCGGCGGCACGACGGGCATGCCGAAGGGCGTGATGTGGCGGCAGGAAGACATCTTCTTCGCCGGCATGCTCGGCGCGAACCCGATGGGCCCGCCGCCCGAGACGCCCGAGGACGTCGCCACGCGCGCCGCGGCCGGCGCCGCGAACGCGGGCATGACGGCGGCACCACTGATCCACGGCGCCGCGCAGCTCGGCACCTTCATCGCGTTGCTCCAGGGCTGGAAGGCGTGTCTCGCGCCGCGCTTCGAGCCGCACGCGATCTGGCAGACGGTGCAGGACGAGAAGGTGCTCTCGCTGTCGATCGTCGGCGACGCAATGGCGCGTCCGCTGGCCGAGGCGCTCGGTGAACGCGCCTACGACCTCTCCGGTTTCTTCGTGATGGGATCCGCGGGCGCGGTCTGGACGCAGCCGGTGAAGGACCAACTGAAAGCGAAGCTCCCCAACCTCGCGCTGCTCGACAACTTCGGCGCGTCCGAGACTGGCGCGCAGGGCATGGACGCCGGCGGCGTGCACGCCGAGGGCGGTATCCGCTTCCGGATGAATGCCAACACCGTCGTGCTGGGCGACGACGACCGCGCGATCGAGCCCGGCTCCGGTGTAACGGGCCGCCTCGCGATGCGCGGTCGCGTGCCGCTCGGCTACTGGAAGGACCCGGCGAAGAGCGCCCGCACCTTCGTCACGATCGACGGCGTGCGCCACGTGCTGATCGGCGACCTCGCGCGTCCCGAGGCGGATGGAACCGTCACCGTATTCGGTCGCGGCTCGCAGTGCATCAACTCGGGTGGCGAGAAGATCTTCCCCGAAGAAGTCGAGGGCGCGCTGAAGTCGCATCCCGACGTCTTCGACGCGGTCGTCGTCGGGATTCCCGACGCCCGCTTCGGCGAAGCGGTGGCGGCGTTGATCCAGCTGCGGCCCGGCCGCAGCGCGGCGCCCGACGACGTGATCGCGCATTGCCGCAAGCACGTCGCCGGCTACAAGGCGCCGCGCTTGCTGCACGTCGTGCCGGAGATCGTCCGCTCGCCGAGCGGCAAACCCGACTATCCGTGGGCGAAGAAGGTCGCGACCGAAGCCACGGCCAAGCACTGAGGAGATACGCGATGGCGGATCATGGGTTCTGGAATTACGCAGCGAAGGATCCGAAGGCGCTCGCGTTGGCCCTGCCCGACGGGAGCGAGTGGACGCGTGGCGAACTCGTCGCATCGTGCAATCGCATCGTGCACGGACTGCGTGCGCTCGGGCTCGGCAAGGGCGACGTCGTCGCCGCGGTGCTGCCGAACGACGCGGCGATCATCGAGCTGTATCTCGCCGTCGCACAGGCCGGCATGTACCTCGTTCCGGTCAACTGGCACCTCACGGCACCCGAGATTGCGTACATCGTGCAGGATTCCGAGGCGAAGGTGCTCGTCGCGCACGAGCGCTTCGCGGATGCCTGCAGCAAGGCCGCAGCGGAGCTGGACTTCCCGGCGGAGCGACGCTTCGCGGTCGGCGCGATCGACGGCTTCCGCCCGTTTGCGGAGCTGTCCGCCGGCCAGCCGGACACGGCGCCGACCGATCGCGCCGCCGGTGCGGTGATGAACTACACGTCGGGTACGACGGGTCGTCCGAAGGGCGTGCGCCGCCCGCTGCCGCCGATCGACCCCGACACCGCAGCGACGCTCGGCACCGGCTTCTTCGCGATGTTCGGCGTGAAGGCCGAGGACGGCAACGTCCATCTCTGCGGATCGCCGCTCTACCACACCGCAGTGTTGGTGTTCTCGTCGACGTCGCTGCACTTCGGCCACGCGGTCGTGCTGATGGAACGCTGGACGCCCGAGCTGTGCCTCGAGGCGATCGAGAAGTACCGCGTCTCGACGAGTCACATGGTACCGACGCAGTTCCACCGGCTGCTCGCGCTGCCGGAGGACGTGCGCAAACGCTACGACGTCTCGTCGACGCGCTGCATGGTGCACGCCGCGGCGCCGTGTCCGGTGGACGTGAAGAAGCGCATGATCGAGTGGTGGGGCCCCGCGATCTGCGAGTACTACGCGGCGACCGAAGGTGGCGGCACGCTCGTCGCAGCCGAAGAGTGGATGACGAAGCCCGGCACCGTCGGGCGCGCCTGGCCCGGCGCCGAGATCCGCATCTACGACGACGCCGGCAAGCAGCTCCCAGCCGGCCAGATCGGCACCGTGTACATGAAACTCGGCGCGGCCGACTTCGAGTACTACAAGGACAAGGACAAGACCCGCAAGAACCGCATCGAGAACTTCTTCACAGTTGGCGACATCGGCGTGCTCGACGAGGACGGCTATCTGTTCCTCCGCGATCGCAAGGCCGACATGATCATCTCGGGCGGCGTCAACATCTATCCCGCCGAGATCGAGTGCGAGTTTCTGTCACATCCGAAGGTCGGCGACGTCGCGGTGTTCGGCATCCCGCACGAAGAGTGGGGCGAGGAGGTGCGGGCGGTCGTTGAGCCCGCGGCCGGGGTCGAGCCCGGTCCCGCACTCGAGCGCGAACTGCTGGACTGGTGCAAGGACCGCCTCGCAAAGTTCAAGACGCCCAAGAAGATCGACTTCATCGCCGAGATGCCGCGCGATCCCAACGGCAAACTCTACAAGCGCAAACTCCGCGACCCGCACTGGGCCGGTCGCGAGAGGGCCATCTAGATGAACCTCGCCGCTCGCCTACGGCTCGCTACGCGGGAAGCGGAGACCGCGCTTCGGTTGGAGCTCTAGATGGACTTTGCCTTCAGTGATGAGCAGGACGAGTTTCGTTCGGTGGTGCGGCGCTTTCTCGAGGAGCGTTGGTCCACGGCGGAAGTGCGGAAGCTCGCGGAGACCGACGCGGGTTTCGATCGCGGTACCTGGAAGCAGATGGCCGCGGAGCTCGGGCTGCAGGGACTCGCGTTGCCCGAGGCCGTTGGTGGACAGGGCTTCAGCTTCATCGAACTCGGAATTGCGCTCGAAGAGATGGGGCGACAGCTTGCCGGAGGACCGTTCCTCGCGAGCGCGGTCGTTGCGGCGCACGCGATCCAGCACGCCGCGACTGCCGCCCTGTGCGCCGAGTTGCTGCCCGGCCTCGCGAGCGGCGAGACGATCGCGACGCTCGCGCTGCTCGAAGCCTCGGGTCGCCACGATGCGGCAGCCATCGCCACCACCTGCACGCGCAGCGGCAACGGCTGGCGGGTCGCCGGTCGCAAGATCGCCGTACTCGACGCGCAGAACGCCGACCTGCTCGTGGTAGCGGCGCGCGAAGCCGGTTCGCTCGGCGAGGCCGGCATCTCGCTCCTCCTGGTGCGCACGGGCGCCGCGGGGGTCGTCGTGAGGCCGACGGATGGGCTCGACCTCGCGCGCAAGCTCGGCGCGGTGGAATTGACGGATGCGCCCGCGACGCTACTCGGTGACGCCGGATCCGCGTGGCCCGCGCTCGCACGCACTCTCGATCTCGCGGCGATCGCCGTTGCCGCGGAGTCGGTGGGCGCTACGGCGCGCTGTCTCGAGATGGCGGTCGGATACGCGAAGTCGCGCATCCAATTCGCGCGCCCGATCGGCTCGTTCCAGGCGATCAAGCACAAGACCGCCGAGGTGATGCTCGAACTGGAGTCGGCGCGCTCGGCCGCCTATTGGTCGTGGTGGGTCGCGGCGCAGCCCGAAGGCCCGGCGGCGGATCTCGCCGAGGCCGCGAGCGTCGCGAAGGCCACCTGCAACGATGCCTTCCTGCGCGCGGCCGCCGAGAACGTCCACATCCATGGCGGCGTCGGCTTCACGTGGGAGTTCGACTGCCATCTCTACTACCGGCGCGCGAAGACGGCCGAGTTCCTGTTCGGCGATCCGATCTGGCACCGCGCCCGCCTCGCCACGCACCTCGGTTTCTGAAGCCACCAACCCTTGGCGCGAGCACCACGTCCTTCCCGCGTAGCGAGCCAAAGGCGAGCGGCGACATCCATAAGGCTCGCGGTCGACACAGCACCCAACCCGGATCCCCATCGTCCCGCGTAGCGAGCCAAAGGCGAGCGGCGACGTTCATAAGGCCCGCGAGCGGCGAGACTCATGCGTTGCCGGACGCGGTCCGATCAGGGAGCCGGGCGGGAGGTGGCGGTGGCGGAATTCGGACTCGGCGCGTATCTGGTCGAGAAGGGCGTGATCTCACGCGAACAGCTCGAGCAGGCGCTGCAAGCGCAGGTCGTCTACGGCGGGCGGCTCGGGACCAACATCGTCGAGCTGGGGCTGTTCGAGCTCGATCAGCTCGCCGAGCATCTCGCCGCGCTCTTCGATCTTCCGATCGCGCCGCAACAGTGGGTCGAGGCGCCCGATCCGAAGGCGATGCTGCTGCTGCAGCGCGACATGGCCGAGCGTTACAGCGCGCTGCCGCTGTACGTCGAGGGCACGACGCTCCACGTGGCGATGCTCGATCCCGGCGATGCGCGTCAGCTCGGCGCGCTCACGCGTGCAACTGGCCGCAGCATCCGGCCCTACCTGCTGCCCGAGCTGCGATTGCTCTACGCACTCGAGAGACATCTCGGCATCGCGCGTCCCGTGCGATTCATCAACGTCGCGAAGAAGCTCGAGCGCGTGCGCCGAACGGCCGCAGCCGGACCGGACGATCGACCCGAGGAGGTCCGCCTCCGTGAGGCGCTCGGCATTGGGCCACTCGGCCAGGGCGAGGATCTGATCGACGAGTCGAGCTTTGCCGTGCTGCACCAGCGGCTCGCGTCGGCGCGCGAGATCGCAGCAGGCGGCCCGGCAGGGGGCATCGAGCCCGACGTCGCAGGGGCCGACGCGGAACTGCTGCTCGATGACGAAGTGCTAGCGGGAGCAAAGCCGCGGCGCACCGATTCGCCCGTTGCGAAGCTGCCGAATGACGCGCTCTCGCTCGAAGCATTGCTCGATGCGGCGCCCGATCGCGAGAGCGCGGGTCGCGCGGCGATCGCAATTGCGCGGCTGCACGTCGCGACCGCTGCGCTGCTCGTCGTGCATCGCGGCATGGTGATGGGACTCTTCGCTGATGGCGGAGATCTCGCGAGCCGCATCGAAGCGGTACTGGTGCCGATCGACGCGGACAGCGTGCTCGCGCGCGCTGCACACGGCGAGCCGTACCGCGGTGCGCCGCCGCAGGGCGCGCTCGACGTGCGCGTGCTGCGCGCGCTCGGTCGCGCAGATGCCCGGGAGATCGCGGTACTGCCGATCACGCTGCGAGATCGCGTCGTGAACCTGCTCTACGTCGATGCTGGCGAGAAGGCGATCGCCGAGACGGCGCTCGGCGCGCTGCATGCGCTCACGCTCTGCGTCTCACGCGCCTACGAGCGGCTGATCCTCGCTCGCAAGAAGGACCAGGGCGCTTAGCAGCTACAGATCGATCCCGAGCTGCGCGAATGCGCGCTCTGCCTGCTGCGCCCAGCCCCGATTCGCCGCGGGACTCGCCGGGCTCGGATGCGGGATGCGGCCGATCTCGACGTCCACTCCGGCGAGCGCCTGCCGTGCGCGCGACTCGGCGAAGTGACCGACGCCGACGACGAGGCGCGGGCGCAACACGAGGATGGTCTGGCGCAGTGCGCGATCGCAGGCGCGTTCGAGCGGCGCGCGTTCTGCCACCGGCAGCTTGTCGGGTGTGCGGTTGCGGCCGCTCGCTTCGAGGAAGAGCAGCGGGCAGTAGTTCGCGACGAAGAAGCGCGCGAAGAAGCGCTCGGGTTTCTCGAAGCGATCGCGCGCGAAACCCCAGAGGCGCTGGCCCGAAACCTCCCGCCTCGTACACGCAAAGCCGTCGACGGGTCGCTTCGGGTGCTCGTGATCCGGCTTGCCGACCGGCGCCTCGATGCCGAGCCAGTTTCGCACCAGTTCGACCTCGCCGAACGGCACGCCGGTCTGCGCCATCCCGAACGGACCTGGATTCATGCCGAGCAGCACCACTTCCTTCGGGCCGCGCCCATAGCGGAGCGTGTAGTCGCGAAACGGCGCCCGCGCGTAGCGAAGCGGCTGATAGACGTGCTTTACGGGCGCCGCGAAGCGCAGTCGCGAGAGCGCGCGAACCAGTGCTTCGGCAACGCCGAGCAGATCGCGCGGCGTCTCAGTGCGCGGCATCGCCGATCACGATCGGGACACTCGAGAAACCGAAGCGCTGCTGGGCGGAATCTTCGTAGCTGACGATCACGACACCCCAGCCCGACTGGTGGGCGCCCTGCGCCGCGAGCAGGTTGCCGGCGGGCGCATCCCCCGTGACGCCGCGATTGCCGCGGGCTGGCGCCGCCTGCGCTTGACGCGCGAGCGCCGCCTTGGCCGCGACATAGTCCGGCGAAGGGGTGGCGGTGACGACGCCGCGCGAATCGACCGTCACGCTCCAGCTCGTCGGTGCGAGGTAGCGGGTCCGTTCTGTGTGGGTGACGTCGTTCGGCGGCATGCCGGGAATTGCCAGCGCTACCGCGAGCGTGATCTGCCCGCCCGGGGCGACTCGCACGCCGTGCTCCAAGTCGATCGGTGCGCCGTTCGCCGTCACCAGCAGCGCCACATTGCTCTTCGGTGCGCCGCCATAGAACTCGTTGGCAACCGGTACGAAGCCCTTTGGGCTGCCGACACCGAATCGGATCGGAGTCGTCTCCACCCCGCCGCTCGTCGTGCGCAGGGAGACCGCGAAATGCAGATGCGGCCCCATCGAGAAGCCGTTGTGACCGCTGTAGCCGATTTGTTCGCCCTGCTTCACCAGCTGGCCTGGCTTCACGAGCGCGCCGGAGCGCAGGTGCGCGTAGTCGGCGAAAGTTCCGTCTGCGTGCAGGATCGTCACCCCGTTCGCCTTCACGGCAAAGGACGGATCGAGACCCGCTTCCGTGAATCCATTGGTCACGCGCACGACGGTGCCCTCGCGCGCCGCCAACACCGGCGTCCCCACTGGCATCGCGAAGTCGAACGCGAAGCGTCCAGCACCCGTGTGGGTGGAGGGGCCGTCGACGCCCTGCGCGCAGAAACGCGGCACCTCGAGTGGGAACGGCAGTCGGTAACGCGCCGACGCGTCGGGCGTAGCGCCAAGCGGCGCGAAGCTGTAGTAGGCGTCGTTGATCAGCACCGAGAGCCGGTCTTCGAACGCCTCTGGGGCCTCGCCGGGCTGCGACTTCGCGAGCGCCTCGGCCACCAGCTTCGGAATCTCGAACTCCTTCGGATCGCGGTGGCGCTCGAGCATCGCAGAGGTCACGGCGCGGATGGCTTCGGCCTCGCGCGGGTCCGGCGCGGCGGAGTGCGCAGTGACCGCGATCGTCGCAGCGATCGAGACTGCGAGGAGTACGTGCTTCATCGGTCTTCGTCGTCGCCCGCTGGATCAGGCGGATCGAGCTTCCAGGGACCGCGCCGCGATGGCGCCGACAGCGAGCGCGAAAGCGCGGTCAAGAAGCGGCGCCGCGTCCATTCGCGGGCGCCGAAGCGCGCCAGATGATCGGTGTGTACCTGGCAATCGATCAGATCGAAGCCCCAGCGCGCGAGCTGCTGCGCCAGCACGACGAAGGCGACCTTCGAAGCATCGGGCCGATCTGCGAACATCGACTCGCCGAAGAAGCTCTGGCCGAGCGACACGCCGTAGAGGCCGCCCACCAGTTCGCCGTCGTGCCACGTTTCGGCCGCGTGTGCGTAGCCGAGTTCGTGCAGGTTCACGTAGGCGTCGGCCATCGCGGTGGTAATCCAGGTTCCCGCTTCGCCGCGGCGCGGCACCTCGGCGCAGCGGTGCACGACGCGAGAGAACACCGTATCGAGTCGAACCTCGAAGTCACCGCGACGCAGCGTCTTGCGCAGACTGCGCGACACGGCGAGCTCCGCCGGGCGCAGCACCATGCGCGGATCGGGCGAGAACCAGAGCAGCGGCTTCTCGACCAGCGGCCACGGGAAGATTCCGCTCGAGTACGCGAGCAGCAGTCGATCCGGCGACAGATCGCCGCCCACCGCGAGCAGGCCCGACGGCTCGGCCTGCTCGGGCGGAGGAAAGTGCAGCGCGTCGCTGAGGCGATAGACCGGCACGGCGGCAAGATAGCCGCACGGGTCGCGAGACCCGCTACGAAGTTGCGCGCTTCGGATGAAACAGGCGGCGTTTCGCGAAGAGCGTCGGCCGGATTCAGGAGCGCGGGATCTCGTCGAACGGCACGTCGCGATCGACGCGCGGTTCGCGCGGCAGGCCGAGCACGCGCTCGGCGACCACGTTCTTCTGGATCTCGTCGGTGCCGCCCGCGATGTGCAGCGACGGCGCGATCATGAATTGATGTTGCCAGTGGCCGACCCGCTGCAGCGCGTCGGGGCCCGCTAGGCGCAGGCCGAGCTCGCCGCCCAGCGTGAGGATGCGGCCGAGCGCGAGCTTCATCACCGACGACTCGGCGTCCGGGATCACGCCGCGTCCGAGTTTCGTGACGACGCGCGCGTTGAGCAGATCGAGCGTCTTGTTCCAGGTGTAGAGGCGGGCGAGCTGGTCGCGCGTCACGCCGTCGAGCCTTTCCTTGTTGGCGCGTGCGAACGCGGCGAGATCGTCGAACGAGAAGAAGCCGCCGGTGCCGCCGAGCGCCATGCGTTCGTTCAGCAGCGTCGTCATCGCCGCGCCCCAGCCGGCGCCGGCCGGCCCGAGCCGGTTCGCGTCGGGGATGCGCACGTCGTTCAGGAACACGTCGTTGAAGTGCGAGCCGCCCGACATCTGGCGCAGCGGGCGGATCTCGACCCCGGGCGCGTGCATGTCGAGCAGGAAGTAGGTGATGCCCGCATGCTTCGGAACGCTCGCATCGCTGCGCGTCAGCAGGATTCCGAAATCCGCGTAGTGCGCGCCGGAACACCAGGTCTTCTGGCCGCTGACGACCCACTCGTCGCCGTCCTTGACGGCGCGCGCCGAGAGCGCCGCGAGATCCGAGCCCGCTCCCGGTTCGCTGAAGAGCTGACACCAGATCTCGTCGCCACGCGCGAGCGGTTCCAGGTAGCGCGACTTCTGCTCGGGGGTGCCATGCGCGATGATCGTCGGCCCCGCCATCGCCGTGCCGACCACGAAGATCGACTCGCCGAGACCGAGTCGCACCAACTCCTGGTTCCAGATGATTGCCTCGATCGGCCCGAGCCCGCGCCCACCAAAGTCCTTGGGCCACAGGATGGCGCCCCAACCATTCTCGTAGAGCGTGGTCTGCCACGCCTTCGAGCCCGACAGCAGCGCGTGTTCGTCGACGTCGTCGTCGAACGGGTGCGCCCACTTGGCGGGCTTGTTGGCCTCGAGGAACGCCCGCGCCTCGGCGCGGAACGCGGCTTCTTTTTCGGAGTCGCGGAAGTCCATGGGGGCGAATTAGAACAGGTTCCAGAAACGATTTCCACTGCTGGGAAGTGCTGGCTCGCCGCTAGAGATGCAACTCGCTCTCGATCGCGCCCTGCAGCGCGGCGAGACACGCGCCGCGCACGAGGAGCTTGGTGGCGGCGTGCGCGTTGAAGTCGATCGCGGTGAGCGAGTGCGCGACCTCGCGACTGCGCGCGGCGAGCTCGCTCGCTGGGACGACTTCATCGAGGAAGCCCGCGACCACGGCCTCGCCCGGGCCGAACATCTCGCCGGTCACGGTGCGCTGGAAGTACGCGGGGGTGAGTCGCTGGCGCGCGATCTCGATGGCGAAGAGCGGCAGCGTCAATCCGATCGAAACCTCGTTCATGCCGATGCGGAACTCGCCCGCCGAGCCGATGCGGCGATCGGCCGAGAGCATCAGGAAGGCCCCCATCGGGTACGCATGTCCGTTACACGCGGTGACGACCGGAAACGGAAAGGACAGGATGCGCTGCGCGAGCGTCGCACCGAGACGCAGCATCGCGACGGTCGCCGTGCGTCCCTGCGGAAACACCTTCAGGTCGAAACCAGCGGAGAAGATGCCGGTCCTGCCCGTCAGCAGAACCACGGCGCCGTCCGCTTCGGCGCGATCGAGGCCCGCGTGGAGCGCCTGCGGCATCGCAACCGACATCGCGTTCACCTTGCCGTCGTCCATCTCGAGCGTCGCGATCCCGTCGGCGAGCGAATAGGACACGAGGTCGGACATCGAGGAACCTCCACTCCCGGCCATCCCGCTTCGTCGATGCGCCGCCAGGCCCCGACTTACGGACCTACACACAGATTCGGCACCGTGAGTCGCGTGAAGAGATGGGGCGATGCAACGGCCGAAGACGGGTAGTGCTCGAGCGCCTTCTGGAACTCGGGATGGGTGAACGCCGCCCGAAAGTGGGCGACGGATTCCCACACCGCGTAGTTCATGAACACGGTGCTGCCCGCAATGCCCTGGTGCAACTGCGTCGAGATGTAACCGGGCTGCTGCTTCATCCAATTGGCGTCCGCTTCCCAAGCCTCGAGAAGGGCCGGGATGTCGGCCGCCGCGACCTGAAACAGGTTCACCAGGACGACGGGTGAGACGTCGGCGCTGATCTGTTGGAAGATCGGAACGGTCGCATCCAGGGGTTTGAGCTGAACCATGGGGCACCTCCCTTCGGGTGTCTTGGGACCAAGCAGAACGAGTTGGAGCCGTGCCGAGAGCGCAGTGACGGGTGGATGCTCAGCTGCAGCATCTTGGGTCGCGCGCCGGTACGCAACCCACTAGGGCTGGTCTACACCGGCCGGCTTCAAGCCCTCTTCGAAGCGAGGGGCAGTGCCAGCGATCTCGTCCCACGGTGCCTTTGAGCCGACGAAAACATGGCCCCCGATGCGCAGACCCGGATCGCTGTCGAGCAGGCCTGCCGGAACCCAATAGGCCGCCGCACCGCGATGGGTCATCGGCAGTGGAGATCCGCACGTCTCACAGAACGTGGTCTGCCACCCACTCGACTTGGCGAAGACGCGCCGCCGATCCTCGCCAGAGATCCACTTGAACTCGGCCTCCGGGACGATGATGACGGCGTTCGAGGCCGTTCCGGAGACCTTTCGACACTGCGAGCAGTGGCACATGCCCACCTGGGACACCGCCCGCGAATACTCAAAGCGGACTGCGCCACACAAGCAACTTCCCCGGATCATTGGTCCCACTCCTCTGGCTCGCGCCGCATAGCGGATCGGCGCTGCGCCGCGCTGCGGTCCGACCTGGGAAGCAATGCCGCCGCGAATCGTCTGGCAGAAGATGCCACCAACCGGTGCTGCGCCGCCAACGCGAGGGACGTCAGCTCCCTATCGAGACGCCTTCATCGTCGCCGTGGATTGGAGCTTCCCCTGGTGCCGGCTTACTGACCTCTGCGCAGCGGAAGGCCTGCCGTCCTCCCCCGACCGCAGCGCGAGCGCGACTCCCAACACCGCCGCGACCGCCATCGCCGCGCCGAGCACCTCCCGCAGTGGAAACACACGGTGCAGCAACGCGAGTTCGTGCCGCTGCACCTCGACCTGCTCGGGCGTGCGCGGCGCTTCCTTCTCGAAGCGGCGAAGCTCGCTCTCGATGCGCTGTTCGTGCTCTGGCTGGAAGGTCGCTGCGTAGACGCGATCGTCGCGCAGGCGCAGCTCGCTCCAGGTGAGCGCGCCGTGCATCGCTGCTGCCAGCAGCATCGCGCTCGCCAACACCGCGACGCGCGCGGGCCAGCGCCGCGCCGGCACGCGCGCTGCGAGGCGCCGCGCCAACCCGAACGCGCCGGCGCCACAGCACGCCACCAACACCGCGCTGCCCGCCGCCACGAACAGCCCGCGCCGCGCGACGAGCAGCCGGTGCAGCTCGCGCCCATCGCCGACGCCGTAGTGCACGCCGGTCACGAGATAGAAGAGTCCATGCACGACGAAGAGCGCAGCGACGACACTGCACGCGAGCCCCGCGCCGCCGCGCGGCCAGCGCCGCGCCAACATCAGCAGCGGCGCCGCGACCGCGAGCTGCACTGCGATGCCGCCGAGGTCGATCGCGAGCGACTGCAGTGGCGTCTGCGCTGCGCACTCGAAGTCCACCCAGCCGCCGCCGAACACGAAGAGGTGGATCTCGCGGAGCCGGCAGCCGAACGACGCCGCGACGCCCCAGTGCCCGCCGACTTCGTGCAACACGAGCCCCGTTCGGCTCGCGAACAGGCCGAGTGCGAAGAGCAGGGTGGTGAGCGCGGCGAAGCGTTTCATCGTTCCCCGATTCGCGCCGCACTCTAGGCGACGGGCTGATAGCATGCGCGCCGTGCCCGTTTCCGAAACGCTGCCGTTCGAGCCGAAGCGCGTCCTCGCGATCGGCGCGCATCCCGACGACATCGAGTTCTTCGCGGGCGCAACCGTCGCGGCGCTGCGCGACGCGGGCGCCGAGGTCGCGATGTTGATCTGCAGCGACGGTTCGCGCGGGGGTCGCGGCCTCGACGACGCGGCCGCCGTGCGCCGCGCCGAACAGCAACGTGCCGCGGCGGTGCTCGGTGTCGGCGAGTGGATCTGGCTGGCGTACCCCGACGGCTCGCTGACCGCTGGCGATCCACTGCGCGGCGATCTCGTGCGCGCGGTGCGTCGCGTACGGCCCGAACTGGTGCTCGCGCACGATCCGCACACGCTGTGGACCCGCGTCGGCGAGATCGCGCATCCCGGTCACAGCGATCACCGCGCCGCCGGGCAGGCGACGCTCGATGCGATCTACCCGCGTTCGGCGAGTCCCAACTTTCATCCTGAACACCTCGGCGGCGAAGGCGCGCTGAAGCCGTGGTACCCGCGCGAAGTCTGGCTCTTCGATACGGCGCAGCCCGATCTGTGCATCGACGCGACCACTGGCTTCCCACGCAAGGAAGCGTCGCTGCTGGCGCACGCGAGTCAGGAAGAAGCAGCGGGGGGACTCGTCGCAGCGGCGCGGGCATTCGGCGCGCACTGGGGTTCGGCGGAGCGACCGGCGGAGGCGTTCGTCCGCTTGCGACTCTACTGACTGCGGAATACCGCGCGCGCGCCGATTGCGGTGCCGAGCACCACGAGCAGCGCGCCGATCAGCGTCGGCACACCGGGCACTTCGCCGAAGAACAGCACGCCCCAAAGTGTCGCGAAGGCGATCTGCACGTACGAGATCGCCATCGCGCGACCCGCGGGTTCGAGCGCGAGTCCGCGCGTCAGACACACCTGGCCGATCTGCGCGAGCACGCCGACACCCAGCAGCGCGAGCCATTCCCAGCCTTGCGGCCAGACGCCCTGCGCGATCGTCGCGGGCAGCGACGCCGGCAGCGCCACCAGCGGAAACCACAGCACGATCACCAGCGGATGCTCGGTGCTCGAGAGCTCCCGCACGCCGACATACGCGACCGCCGTGAGCAGCGCGCCGCCGAGCGCTGCGGCGACGCCGAGCGGATCGAGCGTCGCGCCCGCCGCATCGAAGAGGAACGCCGGCCGCGTCACCAGCAACACGCCCGCGGTCCCGAAGAGCACCGATGCCGCCAGCGAGCGATCCGCGCGTTCGCCGAGTACGACCGCGGCCAGCATCGCGGTGAAGACCGGATGCAGGTACTGGATCATCGTCGCTTCTGCGAGCGGCAGCTTCATCACCGCGTAGAAGCCACACGACAGCGCGGCATATCCCCAGATCCCGCGCGCGAGTAGCAGCCAGCGCCGATTTCCGAGCGTGTGCAGACCGGCGCGTCGCAACATCGCAACGGAGATCACGATCGCCACCAGCGAGCGCGCGAACACCAATTCCTGCGACGGCAGTCGCGCGCCGGCGTGCTTCACGAGCGCACTCATCAAGGAGAACGCGAGCGCGCACCCCAGCATGAAGCGAACGCCGAGCGGGATGCGAGACCACACCGCGGCCGACGATAGCGGCTGCGCGCCACGCCGGATGCGAGTTTGGATCGAGCAAGTTCTCGTGTGATACCGTGGACGGGTCGCCGACCGCCAGCACCGGAGCGGGTCGGCCGAGGCGCGCGTCGATGGGCGATCGTGACACGCAGTGGCAACGGGATGCTGGATCGAGCGACGAGTCCAGCGCGCGATCGGCCGCCGCCGACTCCGCGTCCCCGATGCAAGATCTCGAGGCCTTGCGCCTCATCCTCGAAGGGACCGCTCGCAGCACCGGCGAAGAGTTCCTGCATTCGCTGGTTCGTTCGCTCGCGACGGCCGTGGATGCCCAGTTCGCATTCGTCGCCGAGTTCGCCGAGTCGCAGGGCCGCGTCCGCACGCTGGCCTTCTCGGCCGATGGCCGCATCGAAGCGAACCTCGAGTGGGATCTCGCGGGAACACCGTGCCAGGACGTGGTACGCGGCAACTTCTGCCATCACACGAGCGGCGTCTCTCGCCTCTTCCCGCGCGATACGATGTTGGTCGAGCGCGGGATCGAGAGCTATCTCGGCGTGCCACTACTCGACGCAGGCGGCCGGAAGATCGGTCATCTCGCGGTCTTCGATCGTCGTCCGATGCCGATCGACACGCAGCGCACGCAGGTGTTCCGCATCCTTGCGTCGCGCGCCGCCGCCGAGCTCGAGCGCATCCAGATCGAGCGGCGTCTGCGGGCTTCCGAGCGACAGTTTCGCGATCTCTTCGAGGAAGCTCCGATCGCGTACGTCTACGAGGAAACCAGCACGCGCTTCGTCAGCGCCAACCGCGCGTTCATGGACCTGCTCGGCCTCGGGCCGGGAGACGTGCCTGGCACAATGGGATTGTCGCTCGTCGCGCCTACGCCTTCGTCGCAGCGTCCGGTACTCGAGTCGCTGCGGGCCGAGCAGGCGGGGACGGGGCTTGCGGCGATCGAGATCGAGCTTCGCCGCAAGGACAACGGGCAGCCCGTCTGGGTGCAGCGCTGGTCGAAGCCCGAGCCCGACGGAAAACACACGCGCACGATGATCGTCGACATCACCGCGCGCGTGCTGGCCGAGCGCGAGCAAACCCGGCTTCACCAGCACAACCTCTATCTGCGCGAAGAGATCACCGAGATCCACAACTTCGAGCAGATCGTCGGCGCATCGGCGGCGATCCAGAACGTGCTGCGGCAGATCGAGCAGGTCGCGGCGACCGACGCGACGGTGCTGATCACAGGCGAGACCGGCACCGGCAAGGAGCTGATCGCGCGTGCGGTCCACAGCCTCTCGGCCCGCAAGACGCACGCGCTGATCAAGGTCAACTGCGCGGCGCTTCCGACCGGGCTCGTCGAAAGCGAATTGTTCGGCCACGAGAAGGGCGCGTTCACCGGTGCGCTGGCCCGTCGCATCGGTCGCTTCGAGCTGGCCGACAAGGGCACGATCTTCCTGGATGAGATCGGAGAGATGCCGGCCGACGTGCAGGTGAAACTGCTGCGTGTCTTGCAGGAACACGAGTTCGAGGCAGTCGGGTCGACGCGCACGCTGCGGACGGATGTTCGCGTCATCGCCGCGACCAATCGCAACCTCGGGGCGGCCGTCGCCGAGCACCAGTTCCGGCCCGACCTGTACTTCCGGCTCAACGTTTTTCCGGTTCGGCTGCCTCCGCTGCGCGAGCGCCGCGAGGACATTCCGCTGCTGGTGAACTTCCTGGTCATCCGCATGGGAACCAAGCTCGGCAAGAAGTTCACAACCGTCGATGGGGCGAGCATGACGCGCCTCAGGGCCTACCCGTGGCCCGGCAACGTTCGCGAACTCGAAAACGTCATCGAGCGCGCGGCGATTCTGTCGACCGCCCCGGTGTTGGAGGTCGAGATGGGTCTGCTCGTGCCGCAAGCGGCGGCAGCGGGCGAGCCGGCGGCACCGCTTGGCGACGACACTGCCTCCGTGTCCAGCGCGGATTCCGAACTGACGCTCGCCGACTTCGAGCGCAAGCAGATCCGCGAGGCGCTCGCGTCCAGTCTCGGGGTCATCGAAGGTCCGCGCGGCGCCGCCGCGTTGCTCGGGCTTCATCCGAACACACTGCGGAGCAAGCTCAAGCGGCTCGGCATCACGCGTCTCCAAACCGTCTGAACGGCACGGGGCGCGTTGCGAACTACGCGCGCGGAACGACGTGGATCAGCAGGCCATCCCGTCGTGCCGGATCCACCGTACCGACACAGGCCGCCGCAACGTCGCCCGCCTCGCGCAGCATCGCGACCGCTTCGTCCGCGCGCACCGCTGCAACGCCGAGGAGCAGCCCCCCCGACGTCTGTGGATCGAAGAGTGCATCGAGTTCGGAGCGCGCAGCGAGTTCCAGATCGATGCGCAACGCGTGTCGCGCCTTCGCATTCTCCGGGTACGCGGTGCTCCGCAGCCCTCGCGTGAAGCAATCGCGGGCGCCGGGCAACAGCGGCAGCGCAGCGAGCGCGACGCGGGCCGCGACTCCACTCGCGCGCAGCATCGCACCGAGGTGTCCGGCGAAGCCGAAGCCCGAGACGTCCGTGCAGGCCGTCGCACCGACTGCGCGGGCAATGCGCGACGCCGCCGCGTTGCTGCGCAGCATCGACGCAATCGCCGCCTCGATCCACGGCCCGCGCGCGAGGCCGCGCAGGTCGGCGTGGAACAGCACCCCGGTACCGAGTGCCTTGGTGAGGATCAGGCGATCGCCGGGCGCGAGGCCGCTCTGCCGCAGAATCGTGTCGCCCGGCGCGCCCCAGATCGCGAAGCCGACCTGCAGTTCATCGCCCGCCGTCGTGTGACCACCGACCAGCGCGATGCCCTCCGCATCGAGCGCCGCGCGGGCCCCCGCGAGCACCTGGAACAGCAGTTCTTCCGCACGATCCGGATCCGCGTCGGGAACGGTCACCTGGGCGAGCGCGAAACGCGGCGTGGCGCCCTTCGCCCACAGATCGCTCGCCGCGTTCACCGCGGCGACGCGACCGACCAGGAACGGGTCGTCCGTGAAGGGCCTGAAGCCGTCGATGCTCGCGACGACCACTTCACCGCGCGGCATCCGAACCGCCGCGGCGTCATCGGGCGCTTCGAGTCCGAGCACCACGGCCTCGTCACTTCGGCCGTCGAGTCGCGCGAGGGCGCGCTGCAACACCGATTCACCCACCTTGGCGGCGCAGCCCCCGCAGCGCATCTCGCCACCGGGATCCATCTCGGGGATCGCGCGCGTCGCTTCGCCATCGGCCGTCAACACCTGGAAGCGGCGCACGAAGCGACGATCGATGCGGTCCTTCAGCGCGAACACGCGCGGCCCTGCGATCGAGCGGCCCCACTTCGTGCCGAGCGCATCGCCGTCGCCGAGATTCAGCAGCACCAGACTGTCGCGCTGCGGCCGATACGCGCGCAGCGAACGACCTTCGATGCGGGCGCGCAGGTTGTGATCGAGGATCGGCCCCTGCCGCACCGCGTAGACGCCCGCCTTCGGAAGCTCCGGATCGAAGTGGGCGCAGTCCCCGCACGCAAAGAGCGCGCCGCTTGCTTCGACCTGCAGCGTTGGGCGAATCCGCACGAAGCCGCGCGGATCGACCGGCAGCCCGCTCGCGCGGAACAGCGGCAGACTGGCCGCGCCGGTCGCCCAGATCAGCGCGTCGAACGGGATCTGCTCGCCGCCGTCGAGTCGCAGCGCATGTTCCTCGACGGTCGCTACGCGCGCGCCGAGACGCAGCGCGATCCCGCGATCGCGGATCGCGCGCAGCACGCGTTCCGCAACGCGTGGCGAAAGGCTCGGCAGCAGTTGCTGCGACGCATCGACCAACGTCACCGTCGCATCGCGCGCGCCGTCGCGAAGCAGTCGCGCCCGCAGCGCGCACGCCAACTCGATGCCGCCGGCGCCGGCGCCGCAGACGACCACGCGCGCGCCTTGCGATGCGCGCACCCGCGCGATCGTCGCATCGATCTCCGCCACGAAGGCGCCGATTGGCCGCGTCGCGAGCGCGAACGAGCGAGCCCCCGGCACTTCGAGCCCTGCGACCTGCGAGCCGACGTCGAACGACGCAGTGTCGTACTCGATCGCCGCCCGATCTTCGAGCGCGATGCGACGCTCGCTGGCCTCGACGCCGGTCGCGCGCGCGACGATCACCGCGACGCCTGCACGGCGCGCGAGCAGTCGCACGTCGATCGCGACGTCGTCCTGCCGGTACTGGCCCGCGACGAAGCCCGGCACCATGCCCGAGTACACCGCGATCGGATCGTCGACGACGAGCGTCACGTGCGCGGCGGGAAGCGGCCGCATCGCCAGGTGGCGCAGCACCTGCACATGCGCGTGACCGCCGCCGACCAGCACCAGGCGGTGGCGAAGGGGGCTCGTCATGGCGATGGGCTAGGTCCGCGCGCCGCGCGAGACGCTGCGCCGTTCGTGGATCGTCGCGGCACCGAGCAGCGCGATCGTGATGCCGGAGAGCGCGAAGCCCAACTCGAGTCCGCGCGGCCGGTACTCCATCTCGACGACGTGCTCCCCGGCCGGTACCGACACCGCGCGGAATGCCGTGTTCGCGCGCAGCAGCGGCGTCTCGACGCCGTCCAGCGTCGCGTCCCAGCCGGGGTAGAAGGCGTCGTTCAGCACCAGCACCGCGGGGCTCGCGCCGCGCGTGCGGATCGTGATGTGTTCCGGTTCGTCGCGCACGATTCGCGTCGTCGCGTCCGCATCGTTTGCGTATTTCGAGTCGGTGAGTTCCGGCGGCAGCGGATCGAGCAGCACCGTCGTGTGAATGTCGAAGACCGGGTCGACGAGGCGTCGGAACGCGGTTCGCAATTCCGCTGGCTGCGCCTCGGCCTGGATCGCGCGCCACGCGCGCGGCAGCGCGTACGGATTCTCGAAGACGAACGGTGCCGTTCGCACCTCGAAGTCGCGGCGGTAACGCCCGTCGAACCAATTCGGCGGCGCATCGACGACGAGGAAGCGCACCGACATCAGATCGATCAGCGCGGCGCGCGACGGCTCGTCGGGAATCGAAGCGCCGCCCGGGTCCGCAGCGCCGGGTGTCGGCCGGACGCCGGTCTCGCGCGGCAGATCGATGCCCGTGTCTCCTTTCGCGAGGAACGTCAGCATGCGGCCGGTTGCGGAGGGTGAGAGCGGCTCGACGTCTTGCAGCGCCAGGATCCTCTTGCTCTGTCCGATCTTGTCGGTGGCGAACGACTGCCAGTAGCTTCGCGATCGCATGGTTTCGGGTCGCCGCACGATTGCGAGCTGCTTCGGGAGATCGGCCTTGGTCGCGAGCGCGGCAAAAAGTCCGCCGCTGCCGCGCGGCTGTTCGAGCGGGAAGACGTTCGCCATCCGGTGGAATGCGTGCGCGATCGGCCACGCTTGCAGCGCCAGCGCGATCCCGGCAATCAGCGTCGCTGCCACGACGCCGCGCTGCCCGCCGCGCTGCTCGATGCGCGAGATGCCGATTCCCGCGCAGACGGCGATTGCGAGCGTCGAGATCAGCCGGTAGCGGAACGGGAAGCGAACGTCGCCGAATAGCGGAAGCCGTCGCGCGAACGCGTGGAGCGGCGCGTCATTCGGGAACGACAGTACCAGCGCGAGCGCGGCGACCCCCAGCAACACCGCAGCGCGCACCCGCCCGCAACCGGCGAGGAGCACGGCGAGCACGGCGAGCACGGGACTCGCGATCCCTGGGACTCCGTCGCTGACGCCTTGTTGCACGAGGCTCCGAACCGAGGCGCCGAGGTCGTACACCTCGCCAGTGAGGCCGGCACTCTGCTCGTCGAGTGGACCCGTCGCGCGCGCGCTTTGGCGGATCAATTCGATCGACGGCAGCAGCTGTGGCGCCGCGAGCAAGCCGCCGGCGCTGACGCCGATCGCGATCGTTGCGAGCGCCGCGAAGGGAACGCGGCGCGTCCGCAGCAGCGCGCGCAACAGCGAGGCGCCGCCGGTGACCGTCGCCGCCAGCGCCGTCATTCCCAGCGCGTACGGCCCGCCCGCGAGAATCAGCAGGCCGAGCACAGCGGCGAGCGCGGCTGCGCGGCCGGCGCCGGGTCGCGCCACGGCGCGCTCCACCGCGAGCAGCACACCCGGTACCCACGCCGCGGTGTACAGCGCCGGAGGCGCCCAGACATTGCTCCAGAGTTGCAGCGACGTCGCGTAGAGCAGCCCCGCTGCGACGCTTCCGACTGTGCCCGCGCCGAGACTGCGCGCGAGCGCGCCCGCCAGCGCTGCCGCCAGCGCCAGATGCGCGAACGCCAGCCACACGAAGGCGGGCTGCGGCGGCAGCGCAAGGTGCAACCAGTTCGGCGGATACAGGACACCGGTCTGTTGCGTGGCGAGCAGGGGTCCGCCGAGCCCCTGGTTCGGATTCCACAGCGGGAGATCGCCGGCGCGAAGCCGTGCGAACGCGTACTCCGCATTGGGCCGGTAGTACGAGAAGTAGTCGTACACGTGCGACGGCCGCTCGCGCTCGAGATCGACGTTGAAGGGCTGCGTTGCGACGGAGAACCAGAACGTCGCGACCGCCAGTGCCGCGACGACCAGCGACACGATCGGCGCCGCGCGCTTCACGCCACGTCTCGTATCGCGTCGATGCGCCGCGCCGGCGCGGCGACGCATTCCGCCTCATCGAGAACGACCGCGACGATCGACGGGGAGGGGTCTCTCGCGCTCGGGTAAGACGGCACGCTCGGACTCTACACCGCCGCCCTGCTGGCAGAAGAGTCCCCCTTGTCGGCCAGCGGACGCCGCAGTTCCCGTGCCGAGCGCTACGGTTCGATCGCGGGGTACGACCAAGGCGTCTCTGCACGACGAAGGACTCTCTGTCGTCGCTGCCGGTTTTCTCGAGATCGGGGCAGCGATCGGCCCGCGGTGCTGACTCCCAGGAGGACCGAAGCATGCTGAAGCTGCGACACACGACGCTTCATGGTCACGACGTCGGCTACCGGATGGCGGGCAAGGGCCCGGTCATCTTGCTGATCCACGGCATGGCCGGATCGTCGCGCACCTGGTTCGACTCGATGCGCCTGCTCGCGCGCGACTACACCGTCGTCGCCCCGGATCTGTTGGGACACGGCGAGTCGGCCAAGCCGATGGGCGACTATTCACTCGGCGCCTACGCGAGCGGGCTGCGCGACTTGTTGGTCGGCGTGCTCGGAATCGAGCGCGCGACGATCGTCGGTCAATCGCTGGGCGGCGGCGTCGCGATGCAGCTGGCGTATCAGCATCCGGAGATGTGCGAACGCCTGGTGCTGGTGGGTAGCGGCGGGCTCGGTCGCGAGGTGAGCTGGATGCTGCGGGCGCTCACGCTGCCCGGCGCCGAGTACCTGATGCCGGTGCTGTTCCCGCGCTTCGTGCGCAGGGGCGGCGAGAAGTTCCTCGGCTTCTTCCGCGATCGCGGCGTGCGTGCGCCGCACATCGCCGAGATGTGGAGCGCCTACGCGTCGCTGACCGAAACCGAGAACCGCCATGCGTTCATCCGCACGATGCGCGCGGTGATCGATCCGGGCGGACAGACCGTGTCGGCGAAAGACCGCCTCTATCTGGCGGCTTCGGTGCCGACACTGATCGCGTGGGGCGACCGCGACGACATCATCCCGGTGCAGCACGCCTACGACACCCACGCACTGCTGCCGGACAGCCAACTCGAGATCTTCGAGGGTTCGGGACACTTCCTGCACGTCGAGCAGCCGGCGCGCTTCGCCGAAGTGCTGCACGACTTCATCGTGCGAACGCGACCCGCAGCGCGCGACATCGGCAGCTACCGCGAGATGCTGCGCGCCGGCGCGGCCTGAGAGCCGAGCGGCGACGACGGTCCCAGCAGGCGTCAATTCCAGCAAGCCGCCGCGCCCGACTCCTCTCCGAGGCGCCGGGCGAATCAATCGAAGCCTGAACGAATACGACGCGTTGAGCGTCGTTTGGCGGACCCGTTCGGCCAAGCTAGTTTCTGATACACGTACTGACAACAGCGGCGTGTAAGAGCGCGGGATTGCTTGGGAAGACGAGCGGCGCGCAGAGTCGC
>JANLTC010000347.1:0-47597 GCA_031362725.1 Deltaproteobacteria bacterium
GAAGACGCTGCGGCTCGTCGCGCAGTACGCCGACGCCTGCAACCTATTTGCGTTCATCGGGCGCGATGCGCTGCGCCACAAGCTCGATGTGTTGAAGCGTCACTGCGACGACGCCGGGCGACCCTACGAAGCGATCGAGAAGAGTGTCCTTGGGACGGTGCGGCTCGACAAGCAGAGCCCGGCGGACGTCGTCGCGAAGTGTCGCGAGCTTTCGGCGCTCGGCATCGAGCACGTCATCTACAGCTTCCCGGACGTACACGAGATCACGCCGCTGCGGATCTTCGCGAAGGAAGTGATCCCGGCCGTCGCCGAACTCTGAGCAGCTTGGCGACGGGCCGGTTCACGCTGCGACGCTACTTGACCTCGAAACTCTTCGAGGCGACCGAGGTCCCGTTCGCGAGGATCTCGACCTTGTAGGTACCGGTTGGCCAGCCGTCGGGCTTCGAGACCTGAAACTCGTAAGTCGAAGGTCCCGTCGGCGCGATCAGCTGGTTCTGCTCACTGACGAGCTGGCCTTCGCCGTAGGTCCAGCGCGCGACGAGCGTCACGCTCGGAGCGGCGCCGGTGCTCGCGACCGACGCGTAGATCGTGTCGCCGGGGGCGAACGTCGCGCTCGGTGCCGTGACGCGCTTGTCGGCGCCGATCGCGTTGCCGACATCGACGCTGCCGACACGAAACGGCGCCGCTGCGGGCGGCGGCGCCGGCGTTGCTGCCGGAGAGGCTGCCGGCGGCGGAGGCGGTGGCGTCTCCGCGCGCTTGCACGCGGAGAGTGCGATCGGGACGACCACACAGGCCACCCCGAGGATCAGGAGTCGGGTGCGCTTCATGCTGATCTTCCTCATTCCGGAATTCGCAGAACCTGGCCGATCTTGATCAGATCCGGGTTCTTGATGGTGTCCTTGTTGGCTTCGAAGATCTTCTTCCACTTGTTGGCGTCGCCGTAGAAGTGCTTGGCAATCTTCGAAAGGTTGTCGCCCGCAGCCACCGTGTAGGTGCGCGGTTCGGCTGCCTTGGGCGCAGCCGGCGGCGGCGCCGTCGAGGACGCGCCGCTCTGGACGTTCGAGAAGTCGGGCTTCGGTTTGTCGGGACTGCTCATGAATGCCATCTCCGCTCGCGCGAACGGCGCATCGCCGCGCGCGATCTCCTTGCTCATTTCGCGAAGTTGCGACCGCTCGGGCGCCTGCCCGTTCGGCGTCAGCTTGTCGATCAACTCCGGCAGCAACTGCGCGACGATCGCGGCGCCTGTCATTTCCTCTAGCAAGCCCATCCGTTGCCGCCTCGTTGCCGGCCGGGTGCAGGTCTAGTCGGGCAGGAGGGTTTGTGTCAATCAGGATCGAGTCGGTCCGCTATTTACCGTACTGATTCAGTCCTCTATCCTCGGCCAGCCTTGAAACCCCGCGAAGGACCCTCCCCATGCTTCGCATGAGCCGCCTCACGGACTATGGACTCGTTCTGCTGACGCACCTCGCATCGACGCCGATCGAGCTGGTCCACAACGCCCGCGAGCTCGCCGATTCGGCGCACCTGCCGTTGCCGATGGTCTCGAAGATTTTGAAGGTGCTGACGCGCGAGGGATTCCTGGTCTCGCAGCGCGGTGCCAAGGGCGGCTACTCGCTGGCGCGGCGACCGGAAGACGTGACGGTGGTCGCGGTGATCGACGCGCTCGAGGGTCCGATCGCGCTCACCGAGTGCGGCGCCGGTTCGTGCGAACGCGAGTCGAACTGCGTGGTGCGCGCGCCGTGGCAACGCATCAACCGCGTCGTGCGGCAGTCGCTCGAAGATGTGCGCCTCGCCGACCTGATCACGCCGCCGCCCTTCCCGTCCCAGTCGTCACAGGAGTCGCAGAATGCCCAATGAATCCCTCGAGCAGCTCGCCAAGCGCGACTACGAGTTCGGCTTCACCACCGACATCGAGATGGACATCGTCGAACCCGGTCTCGACGAAGACGTGATCCGCTTCATCTCGGCGAAGAAGAACGAGCCCGAGTGGATGATCGATTGGCGCCTCGAAGCCTTCGCGCGCTGGCAGAAGATGGTCGAGCCGCACCACTGGGCGAAGGTTTCGTATCCGCCGATCGACTATCAGGCGATCCGCTACTACGCGGCGCCCAAGAAGCAGATCAAGCTCGACAGCCTCGACGACCTCGACCCCGAGCTGCGTCGCACCTACGAGAAGCTGGGCATCTCGCTCGACGAGCAGAAGCGGCTCGCGGGCGTCGCGGTGGACGCCGTCTTCGACTCGGTGTCGGTTGCGACCACGTTCAAGAAGGAACTGGAGAAGCACGGCATCATCTTTTGCTCATTCTCCGAAGCCGTGCACAAGTGCCCCGACCTGATCCGCCAGTACCTGGGCTCGGTCGTGCCGGTGAACGACAACTTCTTCGCGGCGCTGAACTCCGCCGTCTTCACCGACGGCTCGTTCGTCTACATCCCGCCTGGCGTGCGCTGCCCGATGGAACTCTCGACGTACTTCCGGATCAATGCGTCCGAGACCGGCCAGTTCGAGCGCACGCTGATCATTGCCGATCGCGGCGCCACCGTGAGCTACCTCGAGGGCTGCACCGCACCGCAGCGCGACGAGAACCAGCTCCACGCGGCGGTCGTCGAACTGATCGCGCTCGACGATGCGACGATCAAGTACTCGACGGTGCAGAACTGGTACCCGGGCGACGCCGATGGCAAGGGCGGCATCTACAACTTCGTCACCAAGCGCGGCAAGTGCGCCGGCAAGCGCTCGAAGATCTCGTGGACACAGGTCGAAACCGGCTCGGCAATCACCTGGAAGTACCCGAGCTGCATCCTGCTCGGCGACGACTCGGTCGGCGAGTTCTACTCGGTCGCGCTGACCAGCAAACGCCAGCAGGCCGACACCGGCACCAAGATGATCCACATCGGCAAGCGCACGAAGTCGACGATCATCTCGAAGGGCATCAGCGCCGCGCACGGCCAGAACAGTTACCGCGGTCTGGTTCGCATCCAGAAGGGCGCCGACGGCGCGCGCAACTACTCGCAGTGCGATTCGCTGCTGATCGGCAGCGAATGCGGCGCACACACCTTCCCGTATCTCGAAGTGGCGAACCCGACCGCAAAGGTCGAGCACGAAGCCACCACGTCTAAGATCGGCGAGGACCAGCTCTTCTACTGCCGCCAGCGCGGCCTCTCGGAGGAGGACGCCGTCAACATGATCGTGAACGGCTTCTGCAAACAGGTGTTGAAGCAGTTGCCAATGGAGTTCGCCGTGGAAGCGCAGAAGCTGCTCGGCGTGAGTCTCGAAGGAGCAGTCGGATGACGACACCGATGTTGGAGATCGAAAATCTCCACGCGACCGCGGGAGAGACGTTGATCCTGAAGGGGATCGACCTGGTGATCCAGCCGGGCGAAGTGCACGCGGTGATGGGACCAAACGGCTCGGGCAAGAGCACGCTCGCGAACGTGCTGGCCGGCAAGCCCGGCTACGAGATCGTGTCGGGCAGCGTGCGCTTCGAAGGTCGCGATCTCGCCGGGCTCGCGCCCGAGCAGCGCGCGCGCGAGGGCATCTTCCTCGCATTCCAGTATCCGGTCGAGATCCCGGGCGTCTCGAACCTCTACTTCCTGAAGCAGGCGGTCAACGCGGTGCGCGCCCATCGCGGCATCGAAGAACTCGACGCGATGGAATTCCTGCAGCTCGCGCGCGAAAAGATGAAGCTCGTCGAGATGAGCGACGCGCTGATGCAGCGCTCGCTGAACGAGGGTTTTTCCGGCGGCGAGAAGAAGCGCAACGAGATCCTGCAGATGGCGCTGCTCGATCCGAAGCTCGCGGTGCTCGACGAAACCGACTCGGGCCTCGACATCGACGCGCTGCGCGTCGTCGCCGACGGCGTGAACGCGCTGCGCGGCGGGGCCCGCTCGATGCTCGTCATCACGCACTACCAGCGACTGCTCGACCACATCGTGCCCGATTTCGTCCACGTGTTGTCGGGCGGCCGGATCGTGAAGAGCGGCGACAAGGGCCTCGCACTCGAACTCGAGGAAAAGGGTTACGGCTGGCTCCAGCAAGCCGGCGAAGCCGGCGCGCAGCGAAGCGAAGGCGAGCGAAGTCCCATCAGGACGGAGACCGCAGCCGGATGAGCGACGCCCACCCGGAGCGCCACTGGAGTGAGTCGTTCGGCGCGGCCGCGGCTTCGCGCGCCGGCGAGCCGGCCTGGCTCGAAGCCGCGCGTAAGTCGGCGATCGCACGCTTCGTCGAGTTGGGATTCCCGACGCGCGGTAGCGAAGAGTGGAAGTACACGAACCCCGCGCCGATCGCGAAGGTTGCGTGGACGCCGGCCGCCGCGGCATCCGTTTCGCGCGCGGCGCTCGCTGCGCTGGGCCTGCCGCTCGTCGAAGGACCGCATCTGGTGTTCGTGAATGGGCGCCTCGCGGCGGATTTGTCGTCGGTCGCGGGCCTCGATCCCGCCGTGACACTCGCAAGCTACGGCCAGATGCTCGCCCGCGAGCCCGCCGCAATCGAAACCCATCTCGCGCGCACGGAGCCCTTCGACGACCGCGCCTTCCCCTCGTTGGCAAGCGCGTTCGCGCCCGACGGCGCGTTCGTGCGCATCCCGCGCGATCACCAGACCGAGCGCCCGATCTGGCTGGTCTTCCTGTCGGCGCCCGGCGCCGAGCCTTCGGCTTCGCATCCGCGCTTCACCGTGGTGGCCGAAGAATCGAGTCGCGCGACGGTTTGCGAAGTACACGCGACGATCGGCGCCGGTCCCCACCTCGCCAATTCGCTGACCGAGATCCGCGTCGGCGAGAACGCGCAGGTCGATCACGTGAAGCTGCAACTCGAAGGCGACGACGCGATCCACCTCGGCCACTCCGCACTGCAGATCGGTCGCAATGCGCGCGTGGCGAGCACGCTCGTCAGCCTGGGCGCGCACACCGCGCGGCACGACATCATCGCGCGCCTCGATGGCCCCGGCGCCGAGTGTGTGCTCGACGGGCTCTATGTCGCGAGCGACGGTCAGCACGTCGATTGCCGGACGACGGTCGACCATCGCCAGCCGCACGGTTCGAGCCGCGAACTCTTCAAGGGCGTGCTGTCGGGCAAGTCGCGCGGGATCTTCAACGGCCGCGTGATCGTGCGACCCGGTGCGCAGAAGACCGACGCGCAGCAGAAGAACGAGAATCTGCTGCTCGGCGTCGGTGCCGAAGTGGACTCGCAGCCGCAGCTCGAGATCGAGGCCGACGACGTCAAATGCAGTCACGGCTCGACGATCGGCCAGCTCGACGACACCGCGCTGTTCTACCTTCGCTCGCGCGGCATCGGCGAAGCGGAAGCGATGGCACTGCTGACACGCGGCTTTGCGGCGCAGATCACCGATCGCGTCGCGAGCACGGCGTTCCGCGAGCGCATCGAGGCGCTGGTGCTGCTGCGCCTCTTTGGGCAGGAGCTACCCGCATGAGCAGGGTCGATCCCGCCCGATCCGAACGGAGCGCCGAGCGCCTCACCGATCTCGAGGTGGCACACCTGCGCGCCGACTTCCCGATCCTCGATCAGAAGGTGCACGGAAAACCGCTCGCCTATCTCGACAACGCCAATAGCACCCAGAAGCCGCGCGCGGTGATCGATGCCGAAAGCCACTTCTACGCCACCGACTACGCCGGCGTGCACCGCGCGGTCTACGAACTGGCCGAGCGCGCGACGCGCGCGTACGAGAATGGTCGCAACGCGGTGCGACGGCTGCTGAACGCCGGCGACGCCCACGAAGTGATCCTGCTGCGCGGCACCACCGAAGCGATCAACCTGGTCGCTTCGAGTTTCTCCCGGCTGCGGGTCGGTGCCGGCGACGAGATCCTCATCACCGCGATGGAGCACCACTCGAACCTGGTGCCATGGCAGATGGCGTGCGAAACGCACGGTGCGCAACTCGTCGTCGCACCGATCGACGATCGCGGCGAAGTGATTCTCGACGAGCTCGAAAGCCGCATCGGCCCGCGCACGCGGCTCGTCGCCATCGCGCACGTTTCGAATGCGCTCGGCACCGTGAATCCAGTGCGCGAGATCGTCGAGATGGCGCATTCTCGGCACGTTGCGGTACTGGTCGACGGTGCGCAGGGCGCGCCGCACATGCCGGTCGACGTGCAAGCGCTCGGCTGCGACTTCTACGCGTTCTCCGGTCACAAGCTTTACGGACCCTCGGGCATCGGCGCGCTGTGGGGCCGTCGCGAGCTGCTCGAGGCAATGCCGCCCTGGCAGGGCGGCGGCGCGATGATCGAGAATGTCACGTTCGCGAAGACCACCTACGCCGGAATCCCCGCCCGCTTCGAAGCCGGCACACCGAACATCGCGGGCGCCGTCGGTCTCGCGGCGGCGATCGACTACGTGCAGGCAATCGGGCTCGAGCGCATTGCCGCGCACGAGCAGCAGCTGCTCGCGTACGCCACCGATGTGGTCGGAGAGATCCCCGGCCTGCGGATCATCGGGACGGCGAGCGAAAAGGCCGGCGTACTCTCGTTCGTCGTCGACGGCGTGCACCCGCACGACATCGCGACGATCCTCGATCGCGAAGGCGTCGCGGTCCGCGCGGGTCACCACTGCGCGCAACCGGTGATGGAGCGATTCGGCATCGCGGCCACCGTGCGCGCGTCGTTCGGTCTCTACAACACGCGTGAGGAAATCGACGTGCTGGCGGGCGGATTGCGCAGCGTGATCGAGGTCTTCGGCTGATGTCGTCCGACCTGCGCGAGCTCTATCAAACCGTGATCCTCGATCACTACAAGAAGCCGCGGAACTTCGGACCGCTCGAGGGCGCGACGTGTGTCGCGGAGGGGCGCAACCCGCTCTGCGGCGATCACATCAAGGTCTATGCGCGCGTCGCCGGCGACCTCGTCGAGGCGATCGGCTTCGAGGGTTCGGGTTGCGCGATCTCCACCGCATCGGCGTCGCTGATGACGCAGATCGCAAAGGGCAAATCGCGCGCGGAGATTGATGCGATCGCCACGCGCTTCCACGACCTCGTGACGGGCGGCGCGCACGCCGATCCGGGCGCGCTCGCCGCGCTCGGCAAACTCGAAGTGCTCGCGGGCGTTCGCGAGTTCCCGGCGCGGGTCAAGTGCGCAACGCTGGTCTGGCACGCGCTCCGCGCGGCGCTGGAAGGGCGCGGCGAACCGGTCAGTACCGAAACCGATGAGTGAGGAGCGCACCGTGAGCGACGAAATTCGGGCCAGGGAAGAGATCGAGAAGGATGTCGTCGAGGCGCTGAAGTCGGTCTACGACCCCGAAATCCCCGTCAACATCTACGAGCTCGGCCTGATCTACAACGTCGACGTGCGCGAAGATCGCAGCGTCGAAGTGCGGCTCACGTTGACATCGCCGATGTGTCCGGTCGCGGGCTCGCTGCCGCCGGAAGTGGAAGCGAAGGTCGCGCAGGTGTCGGGCGTGACGGCCTCGACCGTCGATCTCGTCTGGGACCCGCCCTGGGAACCGAGCATGATGTCGGAGGCGGCCAAGCTCGAACTCGGGATGATGTGACGGGATGATGGAGATCGAATCGGTCGGGACACCCGGCCTCTGGCTCGGCTTCACCGCCTTCGTCGTCGCGCTGCTCGCGCTCGATCTCGGTGTCTTCCATCGCAAGGCGCACGTGATCTCGGTGAAGGAGGCGTCGGTCTGGAGCGCGATCTGGATCAGCCTCGCGCTCGCCTTCAACGCGCTGGTCGTCCACTGGTTCGGTCCCGAACGCGGTCTCGAATTCCTGACCGGCTACCTGATCGAGAAGGCGCTTGCGGTCGACAACATCTTCGTGATCTACGCGATCTTCGCGTACTTCGCGGTGCCCGCCGCCTATCAACACCGCGTGCTGTTCTGGGGAATCCTCGGGGCGCTGGTGATGCGCGCCGGCTTCATCTTCCTCGGTGCGGCGCTGATCCAGCAGTTCCACTGGGTGATGTACATCTTCGGCGCGATCCTCGTCTTCACCGCGCTGAAGCTCTTCCTGTTGAAGGAGGAGGGACTCGAACCGGAGAAGAACCCGGTCTACCGCTTGATGAAGCGCGTGATTCCGTCGGTGCCCGACTACGACGGCAGCCGCTTCACGACGATCCGCCAGGGCAAGCGCTACGCGACCCCGCTGCTGGTGGTGCTCGTGCTGATCGAGTGGACCGACCTGGTGTTCGCGGTCGACTCGATCCCGGCGATCTTCGCCGTCACCGAGGATCCGTTCCTCGTCTACACATCGAACATCTTCGCGATCCTCGGGCTGCGTTCGCTGTTCTTCGTGCTGGCCGGCGTGATCGGGAAATTCCACCTGCTGAAACCGGCGCTCGCCGGTGTGCTCGCGTTCGTCGGCACCAAGATGCTGGTCGTCGACTATTGCAAGGTTCCGATCGGCGCGTCGCTCGGCGTGATCGCGGTGCTGATCGCGATCGGCGTCGCGGGGTCGTTGCTGTTCCCGAAGGCGGATCAGCCCGTCGCGGGCGCGCTGAACGACGAGAGCACGCGCTCGTAGATCGCCGCGTCGCGCGCCGAGAAGCAACAGAACAGAACGCTGCGCGGTTCCGCGTTCGCAACCAGGAAGGCCGCCACCGAGCGCACCGCGACCACCGTCGCCGCCTCGATCGGGTAGCCATAGACGCCCGTGCTGATCGCCGGGAACGCGATCGTCTCGATCCCATTCCGCTTCGCCAGCCGCAACGACTCGCTGTAGCAAGCGCCGAGCAGGCGCGACTCCCCGTCGGTTCCGCCGCGCCACACGGGGCCTACCGTGTGGATCACGTAACGCGCCGCCAGGTCGTAACCGCCGGTGATGCGCGCCTCGCCGGTCGGGCAACCGCCGATCTCGCGGCATTCCTCGAGCAGTTTGGGACCCGCGGCACGATGGATCGCGCCATCCACCCCGCCGCCCCCGAGCAGCGACTCGTTCGCCGCGTTCACGATCGCATCGACCGCGAGCGTGGTGATGTCCGCCGTCACGATCGCGACCCGCTCGATGACTCCGCTCACCCCACGATGCTAGTCCGGTGCCGGGCGTCAGGTTATTTTTTGTCAGGTTATTGAGCGGAATCGGCGGGTGCAGAGGATCCGTGAACGGTCCGGGCTAGGCTCGGAGGTGATGGTCGCACCGCAAACATTCGCCGGCCGCGTGCTCGTGACCGGCGCCAACGGAAGCCTCGGGCGTGCGCTGATCCAGCACCTCGGTGCGACCGGCCGGGCGGTGCGGGCGCTGGTGCGATCGGAGCGCGCCGCCGCGACGCTGCGATCGCTGCAGCAGCCGCCCGAGATCGCGACCGTCGATTGGTCCGACGCTCCCGGCCTCGCGCACGCCGCCGAAGGATGCGACGCCGCGGTGCACCTGGTCGGCGTGCTGAAGGAGACGCCGACGCAGCGTTACACCGATGCGCACGAAGGCACCGCCCGTGCGCTCGTAACCGCCGCGAAGGCCGGCGCGCTGCGCCGCATCGTGTACCTGAGCATCGTCGGCGCCAATCCCGAGTCGGCAAACGCCTGCCTCGCTTCGAAGGCGCGCGCCGAGGCGATCCTGCTGGCGCAGCCGCTCGCTACCACCGTATTGCGTTTGCCGATGGTGCTCGGCGGCGACGACCCGGCGACCTGGGCGCTGCGCGCGCGCGCGCGCAAGAGCGTGGTTCCGCTGGTGCGCGGCGGCGCGTCGCTCGAACAGCCGATCGACGCACGTGACGTGGTGGCCGCGATCACGGCCGCGCTGGAACGACCGCAGCTCGCCGGCCGCGTGCTCGACGTCGCGGGACCCGAGTCGCTCGCGCGCCGCGAACTCGTCCGGCGCGCCGCGTCACTGCTCGGCAACACGCCGCGCGTCGTGTCGATTCCGCTGGCGCTGGTCCGCGGTTTCGCGGCGCTGGCGGAACGCATCAGCGCGAGCCCGCCGCTCACGACGGCGATGCTCGACGTGCTCGAGCACGACGACTGCGTCGACGCGAAGGCCGCCTGCGACCTGCTCGGCATCACGCTCACACCGCTCGACGACACGCTGCGGCGCGTCGTTGCAAGCGACGGCGGTAGCGCCAGAGGAGACTCCGCTTGAGCGACACCCCCGCTGCCTCCGCGCCGCGACCCAGGTCGTCGCCGATCGCGAAGCTGCTGCCGTGGCTCATCACGATCGGGTGCTTCGTGTTCCTCTACACACGCATCGATGGCGCAGCGCACCGGCAGGGCTCGTCGCTGGTGCCGTACCTCGCGCAGGTCTTCGAGAAGGTCGATTGGTGGCGCTGGCTCGCGCTGATGGTTCCGTACTCACTGCTGTTCTTCCTGGTCGACTCACTGGTGATCTGGCGCGTCGTGAACTGGTTCAACGCGCGCGTGCCGTACCGCGACATCCTGCCCGTGCGCGCCAGCACCTACATCCTGTCGATCCTGAACGAACAGGTCGGCAAGGGTGTGATGGCGTACTACCTGAACCGACGCGACGGTGTGCCGGGCTGGCAGGTCGGCTCGAGCATGCTCTTCGTGATGTTCTGCGAGTTCTACTACCTGCTGAGCTGGGCGTGTGTCGGCGCGATGCTGCGCTGGGATCGCGTCCCCGATGCGTTCCGCGTGCTGCCGTGGGTGGCGCTCGGAGCACTCGCGTTCTTCGTCGTGTGGATTCTCTATTTTCGCGGCGTACTCGCGCCGAGCTCGAAGCTGCGCGAACGCGACATGCTGCGCTCATTCCGGCTCGCTGCGCCGTGGCAGTACGCGAGCGTCATCGCACTTCGTTCGCCGGCGCTGCTCACCGCCGCGTTCGTCTACTCGCATGCGCTCGGGCTCTTCGGGATCGAGTCGAGCTTCGTCGAGATGCTCGGCGTATTGCCGCTGATCTTTTTCGGCGCCGCAACACCGGGCCCGATGCGCGCGGTTGCGATCACGATGTGGGTGGCGCTGTTCCCCGACCATCCCGCCGAGATGGCGGCGTTCGGGCTCGTGATGCACAACTTCTTCATCTTCTTCAACGCGGCAATCGGACTGGTCTTCCTGCGCCGCGCGAACCGCGAGCTCTTCGCTCAGGTCTGACGCAAGCGCAGCAGCGCGACCGCGCGGTCCAGCATCGATGCGAGCGTCGAGACGACCAGCGCGGCGGCGAGCCACCAAACGAGTGTCGCACCGGGCCAGGGCCAGCCGAGCGTGTCGCGCACGATCGGCACCGCGACCGCGACGAAGTACGCGATGCCGTTCCAGCGCCCGAGCCGGCTCGCGCGCAGGGGTCGGCCCGCGAGACTCTTCGAATCGAGCACGTACTGCGCGAACGCCGCCGCGACGAACGGAGGCAGCGCCCACGGAACGACGCCCGCGGCGGCGTGCGCGCCGAGCCCGAGCACGCAGAACGTCGCGTCGATCGCGTGATCGAGCAGTCCGCCGAGCGGCGACGACTCGCCGTAGCGACGCGCCACGGCGCCGTCGGCGAAGTCGGTCGCAACGGCGAGCGCAAAGAGCGCAGTCGCGACTTCGGCGCGCCCCGCAAAGATCGCTGCGGCCAGCAGGGGCGCGATGACCAGGCGCAACAGCGACAACGCGTTCGCACGCGTGCACCAGCGACCTGCCTCCACTGCGCTTTGCCCCTGCGACGTCACGATTCGCCACGATACCATCGGCGCCCCTTGGGAGGTGCGATGCGATGCGAGTGCTGGTAACCGGCGGTGCGGGCTACATCGGCTCTGTGGTTGCCGAGGAATTGCTGCTCGGCGGCCACGAGGTTGTCGTCTACGACAACCTCGGCAAGGGACACCGCGACGCGGTGCCACCCGGCGCGACGTTCGCGCACGGCGACCTCGGCGACGGCCAACTGCTGCGCGAGGCACTTCGACGCAACCGCATCGAAGCCGTCGTGCACATGGCGGCCGATTCGCTGGTCGGCGAGTCGATCGTGAATCCCGCCAAGTACTACGCGAACAACGTCGGCAACGGGCTCGGGCTGCTCGACGCGATGCGCGAACTCGAGATCGGACGACTCGTGTTCTCGTCGACGGTCGCCGTCCATGGCGAGCCGCGCAAATTGCCGATCGACGAATCGGAGCCGACCGACCCGATCAATCCGTACGGCGAAACCAAGCTCGCCTTCGAGCGCGCGCTGCGCTGGTACGACGAGGCGTACGGCCTGCACGCGGTGAGCCTGCGCTACTTCAATGCGGCCGGCGCCACCGAGCGCTCCGGTGAGCGACACGATCCGGAGACGCATCTGATTCCGCTGGTGCTGCAGGTCGCAGCGGGAACGCGCGCCGAGATCAGCATCTTCGGCGATGACTACGACACCCGCGACGGCACCTGCATTCGCGACTACATCCACGTCGTCGATCTGGCGCGTGCGCACGTGCTCGCGATCGGCTGCTGCGACGCCGGAAGCCGCACCTACAACCTCGGCTGTGGCGGCGACGGCACGACGGTGCTCGAGGTGATACACGCGGCCCGCGCGGTGACGGGTCACGCGATCCCCGTCCGCGTCGACGCGCGACGGCCGGGCGATCCCGCTCGTCTCGTCGCCAGCTCGGCGCGCATCGAACGCGAACTCGGCTGGCGGCCTACGCTCGCGGACATCCGCGGCATCGTCGAATCGGCTTGGCGATTCGCCGAAAGCCGACGCTAGCCTGAAGAAGCTCGCCGCTCGGCTACGCCTCGCTACGCGGGAACCGGGGTTGCTTGCTCTTGCGGGAATTGGAGTCGTGATGCGCTGGATCCGATGCTGCGCGGTGCTGGGCCTCTGGGTCATGACGGCCGGCTGTTCGCCCGGCGGGCCGAAGCTCTCCGAAGCGGCCGAGCGCGGCAAGACGACCTACTTCACGGTGTGCATCGCCTGCCACAACGCGAAGCCGACACTCGACGCGCTCGGTCCGCCGATCGCCGGCGCGTCGCGCGAATTGCTCGAAGCGCGCGTCGTGCACGCCTCGTATCCGCCCGGCTACGAGCCGAAGCGCAAGTCGCAGGCGATGCCGGCGTTCCCGCAGCTCGCCGGGAGCATCGACGACCTCGCGGCCTATCTCGCCGAATGCTGCCCGGCGAAGTGACGCCCTGCCGCCGCGATCAGTTGACGACCGCACCCATCACATAGAGCAGCAACGTGAGGCCGACTCCTGCGTGGATCGTTCCCTTGACGGTCGACAGGAATTTCTGTCGCGCCTGACCGCTGCCGACCAGCGCGTTGCCCTCGAAGGCGACGAGGATCGCAAACGCGAGGATCCAGTAGAGGAAGTCGTTCTCGCCGTTGTGGATCGAGTTCAGGTGGCTCGCCGCCCCCATGAAGAAGAGCATCGGGATCGAGAACAGCACGTTGGTGCGCGAGGCGAGCCCCGCGCGCGCGCCGCGTGCCGCCGCCTCCGGAATCGCAGTGCCGCCGCCCGCCACCTGCTCGGCCGACTTGATCACGACCTGTTGCGCCGGCCAGATCACGAACCACACGTTCGCCCACATGAAGGTGCCGAGAACGCCTCCGGTGAGGATCTTCGTCATGTAGGGCTGACCCATGCCGATGCCCTGGTGCATTTTCCAGAGCACCATCGTCAAGCCTGTCAGGAACGTGAACATGGCGCCCCAGCGGAACCACCAGAGTGCGTTGGGAACCAGGCCGCGGATCATCGGGCTGCGCGCAGTGCCGCCGAGTTCGGTTCCGAAGAACGGAGTCTGGATGAAGTTGAAGTAGTAGAGGATGCCGATCCAGGTGATGCCGGCCATGAAGTGGAACCAGCGCAGCAAGAACTGCCAGCCCTCTGCGGTCGTGATGATGTCCATCGATCTCCTCCTTCGTCCCGGTCGCCTGGTCGCGATCGCTTCGCGCAAGGCACCGCGCGGCGGGCGCCATTCTAACCGGACGCTTCGCCTTTGGGAGCGTGATTCGCCGCGAGCGCGTCAACCCGGCGCGCGATGCCCTGCCAGCCGAGCCGATCGAAGAGTTCCGCTGCTCGCGCGCGATCCGGGCCTCGCCAGGCCAATGCGTCGGCGCCGAGCGCCATACCCGGCACATCGCGACGTACGGTGGCGAGTCCTCGGATCCGCAACGCGGCTTGGCGCGATGCGGCGAAGCGCTCGGCGAGCGATGCGGCGCCGCGCACACCGGCCTCGCGCCACGCGCGCGCGTCGCCGGGCACGTCTTCGATCCGGCCGAAGTTCATGAGCAACTGGGCGGCGGTCTTGGGGCCGATTCCCGGCACGCCGGGAAGATTGTCCACCGCGTCGCCCACCAGCGCCAGGAGATCGGGGATCTGCGCGGGCGCGACGCCGAAGCGGGCGCGCACGCCGTCGGCATCGAAGCTGCGATCGCGGGCGAAATCGCAGAGCACGGCGCGGCCGTCTTCGCGCACGAGCTGCGCCAGATCCTTGTCCGCGCTCACCACGACGACGTGATCGCCGCCGGCGAGCACACTTTCGGCGACGGTCGCGATCACGTCGTCCGCCTCGAAGTCGGGCACCACGAGCGCCGACACACCGAGCGCCTCGGCCACTTCGACGCACAGTGCGAACTGCGGCTCGAGATCCGCCGGAGCTTCGGTGCGACCCGCCTTGTAGCCGGGCTCCAGCGCGTTGCGAAAGCTGGTCATCGCCGCGTCGAATGCGCACGCGAAATGGCTCGGCTGCCACTGCGCGAACATCTTGAGCAGTGTCGATGCGAAACCGATGGCCGCGTTGCACGGCGTTCCGTCCGCCGCCTGCATCGCCGGCAACGCATGATAAGCCCGGAAGATATAGACGTGTCCGTCGACGAGATGGACGACCCGGGTGGTCAGAACAGCGACTTGGCGATGGTATCGAGCTGGACGAACGAGGTGCCCTCGTAGATCTTCCCGATCTTGGCGTCGCGCAGGTACTTCTCGGCGGGGCATTCCTTGGTGAAGCCGACGCCTCCATAGAGTTCGAGACACTCGGAAGCGACGCGTTCGGCGACCTCGCTGGCGAACCACTTGGCCATCGCAGCTTCGCGCAGGAACGGCTGGCCGGCGTCGTGCAGGCGCGCCGCGTTGTAGGTGAGCAGCCGTGCCGCTTCGATGTCGGTCGCGCAGCGCGCGAGTCGATGTCGCACCGCCTGGAACTCGACGATCTTCTGGCCGAACTGTTCGCGCTGCTGCACGTAGGCAAAGGCGCCCTCGAAAGCGCCCTGCGCGAGTCCGACCATCTGCGCGGCGATCCCGATACGACCTTCATTGAGCGTCTCGATCGCGACCTTGTAACCCTTGCCGACCGGGCCGAGCACGTTCGCGCGCGGCACCACGACGGCGTCGAAGACCAGTTCGCAGGTACTCGACGCGCGAATGCCGAGTTTGTCCTCCTTGCGCGGGATGCTGAAGCCAACCATGCCGCGCTCCACGACGAAACAGGTGATGCCCTTGTAGCCGGCCTTCGCATCGACCGTCGCGAATACCAGGAAGAGCTCCGCCTCGGCGCCATTCGTGATCCACAGCTTGCGGCCGGTCACCGCGAAGTCCTCGCCGCGCGGCTCGGCGCGACAAGCCAGCGCGAACGCATCCGAACCCGATCCCGCCTCGGACAGCGCATACGCCCCGACGCTGCCGCCGGCGAGTTTCGCGAGCAGACGCTGCTGCTGCTCGGCGCTACCGAACTTCTTCACCGCCTTGATCACGAGCGTGTTCTGCACATCACACACCACTGCGACGGACGCATCGACGCGCGCCAGCTCCTCGATCGCGAGAATGCTCATGAAGAACGTGGCGCCCGCCCCGCCCTGCGGCTCCGGCACCTCGATGCCCATCAATCCCAGCTCGAAGAGCCACGGAATGACGTCGGGGTGCAGCTTGGCTTCGCGATCCATCTCGGCGGCGAGTGGTCGCAACCGCGCATCGGCGAATGCGCGCACCGTCGCACGGAACAGGCTCTCTTCTTCACTCAGAATGGTGAGCGCAGGGCGATCCATCGTCAGCGTCGTTCCTCGAGCACGGCTTCCGCGACGGTCTCGGCGGCGCGATCGAGCGCCAGCTCGCGCTTGGTGCCGTCGCGGCGCCGCACGAACTCGACCTTCTTCTCGGCGAGACCGCGCGGCCCGATCGTGATGCGATACGGAATGCCGACCAGCTCGGCGTCCTTGAACTTCACGCCCGGCCGCTCGTCGCGTGTGTCGATGATCACGTCGATGCCCTGCGCGCGCAGCGCCTCGTAGATGCGCTCGCCAGCCTCCTGCGTCTCGACGTCGGTCGGGTTCAGCACCGTGATGACGACCTCGAAGGGCGCCACCGTGACGGGCCAGACGATGCCGTTCGCGTCGTGACACGCCTCGACGATCGACGCCATCACGCGCCCGACACCGATTCCATACGAGCCCATCACGATCGGCACCGAAGCACCCGTCTCGTCCTGCACGACGGCGCCGAGCTTCTCGCTGTACTTCGTGCCGAGCTTGAAGATGTGGCCGATTTCGATCGTCTTCGCGACACCGAGGGCGCTTGCACACATCGGACACGGCTCGCCCGCCGCCACTTCCCGCAGACCGAGCCACGCATCGACGCGGATGTCGCGCGCGACGTCGACGCCGCGCAGATGGAACTCGTCGCGATTGGCGCCGGTGGTCATGTCGCGACGACCCTGCAACGCCGTGTCCGCGACGATGCGCACCCCGGCGACGCCGACCGCGCCGAGGCTGCCGGCCGATGCACCGAGCGCGACGCGGATCTCGTCGCTGTTCGCAGCGCGCACGGCGACCGCACCTTCGCCGTCTGCGAGCTTCTGCTCGGAGAGCTTGTGATCGCCGCGCAGCAACACCAACGTGGTGACGCCGTCGACGACGTAGACGAGCGTCTTGATCTGGCGTTCGGCCGCAGCGCCGCCGGCAAAGTTCACGAGGTCTTCGATGCTGCGCACACCCGGCGTCGCGAATGGCTCGGGCGCGAAGCCCTCCGGAGCATCAGGCCTGCCCGCCGAGGCCTCGGGCCTGCCCGCGCCATCCCCCGCCGCATCGAGCCGCGAGGTCGCCTTCTGCAGGTTCGCTGCGTAGCCACAAGCGCCGCACGACGCGATCCAGTCCTCGCCCGCGTCGCTCATCGCCATGAACTCGATCGACTCGCTGCCACCCATCGCACCCGACGACGCTTCGACCGCGAGCGGCGCCAGGCCGCAGCGTTCGAAGATGCGCCGGTACGCATCGAAGTGAAGCTTGAAGGCGTGATCGAGGCCGGCCTGATCGAGGTCGAGCGAGTAGGAGTCCTTCATCACGAACTCACGCACGCGGAGCAGGCCCGATTTCGGGCGCGGCTCGTCGCGGAACTTGGTCTGGATCTGATACCAGATCTGCGGCAGCGCGCGGTGCGAGCGGAGTTCGGTGGCGATCGACGTGAAGACTTCTTCATGGGTCATGCCGAGGCAGAGTTCGGCGCCGCGGCGGTCCTTCAGTCGGAACATCTCGTCGCCCATCACCGACCAGCGGCCCGAGCGCTGCCAGAGTTCGGCCGGGTGCATCGCGGGCAGCCGGAACTCCTGGGCGCCGATGCGATCCATCTCGTCGCGAATCAGCGACTCGATCTTGCGACACACGCGCCAGCCGAGCGGGAGGATCGAGTAAATGCCGGCCGAGAGCTGGCGGATCAATCCGGCGCGCACGAGCAGCTTGTGGCTGATCGCCTCGGCGTCGGCGGGGTCGTCGCGCAGCGTAGGGATGAACGTGTTGGACCAACGCACGGCGGCGTCCTCCTCGCGGGGTCGCGGAAGCTAACGAATTGGTCTGCGGGGCGGGTTGCCAGACGGGCGGGTGGAGAGGGGTCCGTGCTCAAACATCCTCGGCTGCCGCACCTCGCGTTCGCGCCTTCAAGAGTGTCGTCTGCTTCTCGACGGATTTGCTGTTGCGTGATTGCTCGGGTGCGGGCCTGCGGAACTGCGCGCGGACCCCTCTCCACCCGCCCGCCTCGGTGCGCTTCTAGGGGATCTCGATCAGTACGCCGGCGTGGGCGAGGACTTCCAGTGAGCCGGCCAGCGGGGCGATCTCGAAGGATCCGAAGAGACCGGCGATCGGCGCGGGGGCGAGTGCCGTCGCGACGATCGCGGCTTCGAGGCCGGGATGCCGGAAGAGCGCGCGGCCTCGCGCAAAGGAACTGAGATACAGACCCGCACTCGCCGTGCGGCTCGCGCCGACCAGCATTCGCGACAGGTCCTCGCGGGCGAGGTCGGCGTCACGGAGCGCGAAGCGCAAGGCGGTGCCGACGCGCAGCGACTCGGACAGCGCGAAGGCACGTCGCGTGGGTGCGAATCCGACGAGTCGGCGTGCGACCCAGGCGTCGCCCGCTTCGCCCCGCTGGCGCGTGCTGCGCGGAATCGCAGCGAGTAGTCGCTCGGCCGCATGACGCAGATCAGCGGCGAGCGGCTCGCGAGCGATCTCGCGGTAGACGTCGAGGGCGGGCTTCCCGTCGAGTTCCAGGATCCAGTTGCCTTCGATGCGCGTCACCGTGAAGGGATCCGTGATCGGGCGACAGCCCTGGCTCACTGCCACGCGAGCCGGCGCATCGAGCGAGAGAACCAGCCCGCAAGCTCCACCGCGCAGCCCCCGATCCCCGCAGGCCAGCAGCGACCGACCGCCGGCGTCGAGCGCGGCGCCGGCACCGACGACCGTCGCCGGCCGCAAATCCAGTAGCGCCGCGGCGAGGCGCGTCGCGTCGAGGGCGAGCGGATCGGCGAATACGATGACCAGATCGCTCTCGGTGGTCGAGCGCCCGAGCAGAGCTTCGATCTCCGGGCCGATCGCTTCTTCGACCCCACTCGTGCCCGCCACGCGAAACGCCACCGCATCGAGGCCACAAAGCGCCAGGATGGCGACTGCAGGACCCGCCTCGTCCTCACAGTCGCCCGTTGCGATCGCGTGGCCGAGCACTGCCGCCACCGCCCGGGTTCCGAGCGCTTCGCAGGCGGCCACACTGGCCCGCTCGATGTCGAGGTCGCGACCGACCGCGAAGAGCAGCGCGGCGTTCGTGCGCCCCGCGCCGGCCACTTGGATCGCCGCTTCCGAGGCGCGCGAGGCCGCGAGAGCCGAATCGGGATCGGATCGGATGGCGGAGCCGGCGTGGCGCATCGGCTGTGGAGCATAGTGGCTGCCCCTGCCTCGGGGTGCCGCTTCCCTCGCCCAAGGGGCTGAGTTAGGATGCGCCCGCCGCGTGCTCGAATCCTCCTCGCGCGGCTTTGCCCCCTCGGTTCCCACATCGACCCCCAGGAAGCCAGGATTGCCGTTGGCTGACTACGAGCGCATCGAGCGCGACAGCGACCTCCGGGCGCTGTCGCGTGATCTCCTCCGCGAGACCGTGATCGCGGTCGATACCGAAGCCGACAGCTTCTATCACTACTACGACAAGACCTGCCTCGTTCAGATCGGCTCGAGCCAGGGCATCTACCTGATCGATCCGCTGGCGCTCGGCGGTCCGGCCGAACTGGCACCGCTCGCACCGGTGTTCGCGTCGAAAAAGATCCGCAAGATCTTCCACGCGGCCGAGTACGATCTCTACGTACTGAAACGCGACTGCTCCTTCGAGTTCGAGAATCTCTTCGACACGATGGTGTCGGCGCAGTTGCTCGGCTACCCGTCCGTCGGCCTCGCGGCGCTTGCCCAGCGTCACTTCGATGTTTCGCTTCCGAAGGACGAGCAACGCTCCGACTGGTCGGCGCGACCACTCCGCGAAAATCAGCTCATCTATGCCGCGGCGGATGTCACCTACCTCGTACGCATGGCGGACCTGCTCGAGGCGAAGCTCAGGGAGCTGGGCCGATTCGAGTGGGCCGAGCAGGAATTCGAGGCGCTGATGCGGCGCACGTGGCCCGTGCGCGAGTTCGACGACGCCGGCTATCTGCGCATCAAGGGCGCCAAGGCGCTCGACGCGACGTCGCTGGCGGTGCTGCGAGAGCTCTACTTGATGCGCGATGCGCGCGCGCGTGAAGTCGATCGCCCGCCCTTCAAGGTGCTCGGCAACCGCACGCTGATGGAGATCGCCCAGCTCCAGCCGGTACACCAAAACGACCTCGCGGAGATCAAGGGCGTGACCGAGCTGATCCTGCGCCGGCTCGGACGCGAGGTGCTCGCGTCGGTGGTGCGCGGTCAGCACGCACCGCACGAGCCGATTCGCAAGGCCGTCAACGGTCGCAAGCGGATGGATCGACGCACCGAGCGGCGCGTCGATCGCTTGAAGCGTTGGCGCGCGACGCGCGCGAAGGAACTGGAACTCGATCCCGGCGTGCTCTGCCCGAACACGGGACTCGAAGCCATTGCCTGGCGCGACCCGTCGATGCGCGAAGATCTAGCCGAGGTGCCCGAGTTGAAGCGTTGGTTCGTCTGCGCCTTCTCGCAGGAGATCATCGACGCGCTCCGCGACGGCTCCGACAATTCCGATTCCTCGGATTCCTCTGACGAGAACGCCCCCTGATCCCACGGTTTTCGGGCGTCGCGGCGCGTCGCCGACAAGGCGCGGCGCCCGACGGCGTACTCCCGTACGCCGAGGACGTCGCAACGCAGTCAGCGGCGTGCCGCGACGCCCGAAAACGAAAAAACCCCCCGATCAACTTGATCGGAGGGTTTTCTCGAACTGGTGCCCCGGGGACTCCGGGAAGGCGGGTGCCGAAATTTCCTGGGGGAAAGCGCCTTGCGTTTGGGGTGCTACCCCGAAGTCCCCGAGACTCCGACTCCGACCGATGAGCGCGCCCGTTGCCATCGATCGGTGCCGATCCAGAACGTCTTCACGGTCCTGATCGATTGCATTGGCTGTGCCAAATACTGGGAGCCGTTGTGAATGCGCCAACTCACCGGAATCGCGCGCGTCCGCGACTGGCTGCTGCGATCACGACCGCCACTCGATGTGGCACCACGCAGTGACGCGATCGGCAAGACGTGGCTGACAATGCCGCAACGAGCTGAGTTGAATTCATTTTTGGGATTCGGTCGTGCCGCATCACGATGCGGCATCGCTGCAACCTGCACGACATTCGCGACGCTGGTCGCACTCGCGTGTGCGACGCCTCGCGATGGCGAGTCGGTCCGCGTCGCAACACAGCCCCCGCCCAGCGCCTCCGAGCAATACTGTGCCTGGTACGGCGATCGGCGCGCCGACGTCCTCTACTTCGGCGAGTCACCGTTCTGGAACGCGATGCGCGCGGCGGGTGGCGACCCAATGGCGGACTCGCACCAGCTCGGACCACAGGTGATCGGGCGCTTCGACCTGCGCCGCGAGTCGATGCTCGCTTCGATTCCGACCGCGGCGCGAGATCCGCACGCTGGCGTTTGGGACGTCCTGGTCCATCCCAACGGCCGCGTCTACTACACCACCTTCTACGAGTCGGCCGGCTGGGTCGACCCCGCGACGGGTGCGGGAACTCTCTTCGAAGCGGCAGGCACCGGCCTCAACGAACTGGCGCTCCACCCAGACGGTCGCGTACTCGCGACGCGCTACGGCGCAGCTGGGGGCGGCACTGGATCGGTCGTCGTGCTCGATCCCGACGGCGTCATCGAGGCCGAGCTGCCACTGATCTCGGAGCACGATGTCGTCGCAGCCGCCAAGAGCCTCGCCTATGACCCCGTGCGCCAGGTCGTCTGGGTGAACACCGACCTCATCCCGCGCGATGGGGGTCCGAGCGGTCACGATTCGCGCGTACTCGAATTCGCAACCGGCCGCGAAATCATGCGGATCGAGACGCCGGAGCTGCATTTTCCGCGCTTCACCGCGGACGGCCGCGGGGTGTTCGCGTGGCAACGGGGATCGCGGCTCACATTGCGCATGACGCAGCCGGGTGCGGCGCAAGACGCCACCTCGGGACGCGAGGTCGTCCTCGACACCGCGTTTGCCGACGGCATCGACTTCGTTCAGGACGTGCACGTCGAGACGGACGGCCGCGCAGTCGTGACGCGCTGGAGCGGGGTCGTGCACGTCGTCTCGCCCGACGGCTCCGTGCGCACCGCGAATCTTCCGCGCCCCGCGGCGGGCGGGCTCTACTACACGGCGGTCGCCGTCGGGGATCGCATTTGCGCGACCTACTGCGCCGACGTGAGCGTCGTGTGCGCGCCGCTCCCATGACCGGGTACTCTGGGGCGATGTTCGCTTCCCGACGCCAACGAGTCCTCGCCGCGATGGAACCCGGCTCCATTGCGCTGTTCCTCGGCGCCGGGCTCGCGCGGCGCTCGAACGACACGCACTTCCCATTCCGTCAGGACAGCGACTTCCACTACCTGACCGGATTCGATCATCCTAACGCCGCCGCCGTGCTGCGCACAGACGGCGGCCCCGCCTACACGCTTTTCGTCGAGCCACGCGATCGCGACGCGGAAACCTGGACGGGCTACCGGCCCGGCGTCGAGGACGCCGTCGCGGAGTTCCGCGCCGACGCGGCGCATCCGCACGACGAGCTGCTCGACACGATTCCCGCGCTGCTCGCGCGGGCAAGGCGTGTCTACCACGTGCTCGGCCGCGACGCGCGCGTGGATGCGAAGATCAGCGAGACGGTCGAGTCCTCGCGCCTGCGCTCGCGTACCGGCGCGACACCGCCCGAAGCGATCGTCGACCCGCGCGCGATCGTCCACGAGCTGCGGCTCTTCAAGGAGCCCGAGGAACTCGATCTGATGCGCCGCGCCGCGGAGATCAGTCGCGAAGGTCACGAGGCGGCCGCGAAACTCGCAATGGGCGGCGTCTACGAATACGAGCTGGCCGCCGTGCTCGACTACACCTTCCGGCGACGCGGCGGCGCGGGCCCCGCGTACGAGTCGATCGTCGGCGGCGGCGCGAACGCGACGATCCTGCACTACGTGAGCAACGACAAACCGCTGCGCGACGGCGATCTCGTGCTGATCGACGCCGGCTGCGAAGTGGCCGGCTATGCGTCGGACGTGACGCGTTGCTATCCGGCGGGAGGACGCTTCGGCGCCGCCGCCCGCGACGTCTACGAAATCGTGCTCGCCGCGCAGCAAGCAGCTCTCGACGTCTCACAGCCTGGCAAGACGCTCGACGAGGTGCACGACGCCGCGCTGCGAAGTCTCGTGCAGGGGATGATCGACCTGAAACTGCTCGCGGGCTCGGTCGACGCCGCGATCGAGAGCGGCACGTACAAGAGCTTCTACATGCACCGCACCAGCCACTGGCTCGGGCTCGACGTGCACGATGTCGGGTCCTACTCGGTCGACGGGAAACCGCGACCGCTGGCGCCGGGCATCGTATTGACGGTCGAGCCGGGGCTCTACATTCCGGTGCACGAAGAGCAGGCGCCAGCAAAGCTGCGCGGGATCGGCGTGCGCATCGAAGACGACATTCTCGTCACCGCCAGCGGTCACGAGAACCTGACCGCGGCGATTCCGAAGCGCGTCGCCGATATCGAAGCGCTCTACCGCTGAAGCTTCGAGCACCCATGCGATCGCTCCCGAGGAGGTAGGTCCCCGATGGCCGACATCGAATCGCTGCTGAATGAAAAGCGCGTCTTCGAGCCGCCCCGGGAGTTCGCGAAGCGCGCCAACTGGAGCCAGAAGCAGGTTGGCGAGTATCGCAAGCTCGGCGCGCGCAATCCCGAGCGGTTCTGGGCGCAGATGGCGAAGGAACACGTCTCCTGGTTTCGGCCCTGGAAGAAGGTGCTCCAGTGGAAGCCGCCGCATGCGAAATGGTTCGTCGGCGCGCAGACCAACGTCGCGTACAACTGTCTCGATCGACATCTCACCGGTGCGAATTCGTGGCGCCGCAACAAGGCCGCGATCATCTGGGAGGGCGAGCCCGGCGATTCGCGCGTGCTCACCTACGGCCAGCTCCACCGCGAAGTCTGCAAGTTCGCGAACGTGTTGCTCGGCCTGGGCGTACGCAAGGGCGACCGCGTCGCGATCTACCTGCCGCTGGTTCCCGAAGCGGCAATCGCGATGCTCGCGTGCGCGCGCATCGGCGCGCCGCACAGCGTGGTGTTCGGCGGCTTCTCGGCCGAGTCACTGCGCGACCGCATTCTCGATGCCGGCGCGAAGGTGGTCGTCACGGCCGACGGTGGCTACCGGCGCGGCACGCCGCTCGCGCTGAAACCCGCGGTCGACGAGGCGCTGACCGGCTGTCCGAACGTCACGAGTGTCGTCGTCGTGCAGCGCACCGGCCAGGAAGTCGAGATGCAGGCCGGTCGCGATCACTGGTGGCACGCGGTGATGGCCACCGTCCCGGCCGATTGTCCGGCTGCGAAGCTCGACTCCGAGCACCCGCTCTTCATCCTGCACACGAGCGGCACGACCGGCAAGCCCAAGGGCATCCTGCACACGACGGGCGGCTACCTCACGCACGTCGCAACGACGTCGCATGCGATCTTCGACTTGAAGGACGAAGACATCTACTGGTGTACGGCCGACATCGGCTGGATCACCGGTCACTCGTACGTCGTGTATGGACCGCTCGCGAACGGCGCGACGGTGTTCCTCTACGAAGGTGTCCCGACGCAACCCGGCCCGGATCGCTGGTGGTCGCTCGTCGAAAAGTGGGGAATCACGATTCTCTACACCGCGCCCACGGCGATTCGCACCTTCATCCGACTCGGCGACGAGCATCCCAACAAGCACGATCTCTCGTCGCTGCGGCTGCTCGGCAGCGTCGGCGAGCCGATCAATCCCGAAGCGTGGATGTGGTACCACCGTGTGATCGGCGGCAAGCGCTGTCCGATCGTCGACACCTGGTGGCAGACGGAGACCGGCGGAATCCTGATCACGCCGCTGCCCGCTGCGGTGCCGACCAAACCCGGCTCGGCGACGTTGCCCTTCCCCGGCATCGACGCCGCCGTGATCGACGAAGACGGCAAGGACGTGAAGCCGCCGAACGGCGGCTTCCTGGCGATTCGCAAGCCGTGGCCCGGCATGCTGCGCGGCATCTGGGGCGACATGCAGCGCTACGAAGACACCTACTGGAGTAAGTGGAAGAACACCTACTTCCCGGGTGACGGCGCCCATCGCGATACGCGCGGTTACTTCTGGATCATGGGCCGCATCGACGACGTGATGAACGTCTCGGGCCACCGCATCGGCACGATGGAAGTGGAGAGCGCAATCGTCGCGCACGAGCAGGTCGCGGAGGCCGCGGTCGTCGGGCGCCCCGACGATCTGATCGGCACCGCGATCGTTGCGTTCGTGACGCCGCGCGTCGGTGTCCCGGCCGGCGACGCGCTCGCGAACGAGATTCGCGCGCACGTCGCCAAGCACATCGGTGCGATCGCAAAGCCCGCCGACATCCGCTTCACGGACGCGCTCCCGAAGACGCGCTCGGGCAAGATCATGCGGCGCCTGCTCCGCGACATCGCCGCCGGCAAGGAGACCGTCGGCGACACGACCACGCTCGAGGACTACAGCGTGATCGCGAAGCTGCGCGATTCGGAGGAGTGAACTAGAGGGGGTAGCGGAACCCGCCGCCGCCGCGTGTACCGCTACCCGCGCGCGACGGCGACCGGCGCGGCGAGCGGAACGCCAGGCGGATTGCTCGAGTGCCCGCCGAGCATCCAGCGCCCATCGCGCGCTCGGGTCACGACGATCGCCTCGCCGAGTCCGGGATGTTCGCGCTCGGGCAACGCGCCGGTGAGCGACAGAACGATCGCGCGGATCACGCCCTTGTGGACCACGAGCAGCGCGCCCATCGCGTTCGTCGCGAGCACACGATCGAGACCCCGCTGTACGCGGGCACGGAAGGCAGCCCGTAGCTCGCCGCCGGGGTATTCGAAGTCGGGTGCGAGATCGCGCCACTGCTTGAACAGTGTCGGATCGGCGCTTTCGATTTCACCGAGCGAGCGCCCTTCCCAGCGGCCGAAATGGATCTCGCGAAGGTCCGGCTCCAGCCGAATCGATGCGCCACCGGTCAGCACCGTCGCGGCCTGGAACGCGCGACGCGCAGGACTCGACACCACGAGGTCCACGACCTGACCCGCGAGCGCCGCGCGCGCGCGCTGCATCTGGTCGCGACCGAGCGCCGAGAGCGACGGGTCCCCGCTGCCGATCAGTCGCTCGCCCGAGTTGGCGACCGTCTCGCCGTGTCGAACCAGAACCAGGCGTCGCAGCGAAGTCATGGGGGATGCTCCTCCGAGGTCGCGCAGCATGAAAGACCCCTGCCACTCCGTCAACGCCGCGCTGCGCGGGATCGATGGACTCGCACGGGAGCATTGGCGAGAGGAGTCCTAGACTGCGCGCGCCTTTGGGGGCTTGGGGGGACTGGATGATGCGATCTGGGGCTGGGTTCGTCGTGCTACTGCTCGTGGTGGGTGCGGCGGTGTTGATCGGCATGGCCCGCTGTGAGGGTGCGCCGCCCAGCATCGAATCGCCGAACCCGATCGCGATCGGCGCGAGCGCGCGAACCGTGACCGTCGAGGTCGCCGACGCTGGAGCAGGGCTCCGCAGTCTGCGCGCCACGCTCGTCCACGCCGGCGGCGAAACGCCGCTCACGGAGCGCGACTTCGGCGGGAGCAGGCTGCCGTATCTGGGACCGCATTCGGAACACGAACGCGTGGAGCTGTCGATCGACGCGAAAGCGCTCGGTCTCGCAAGCGGCGACGCAACGCTGCGACTCACTGCGCGCGATCTCTCGTGGCGCGACTTCGGCGGAGGCAACGCGGCGACGCTCGATGTGCCGATGACGATCGACTACCGCAAGCCGACGCTCACGCTGGCGCCCGGCATCACCTACGCGAAGCGGGCGGGCTCGGTCGCGCTCGTCTACGACGTTTCCGACGACACCGAACGGGATGGCGTCGAAGTGGGCGACCGCTTCTACCCGAGCATCCCGGTGACCGGCGAAGGCGTGCCGGCGGGCCGCCGCTACGCGCTGTTCCCGCTCGCGCAGGAACTCGAAAGCGACGTGAAGATCAACGTGATCGCGGTCGATCATGCGGGCAATCAAACCACTCGAACGCCCCAGATCAACATCAAGGGCCGCGTCTATCCGAACGAGACGATCGTGCTCTCGCAGCGTTTCCTCGACCAGAAGGTCGCCGACCTCGCGGGCGCGACGGGTGTGAACGACAGCAACAAGCTGAAGGCGTTCCAGGAGATCAACACACGGATCCGTCGCGAGAACGAGGAGAAGATCCGCTCGGTCATCATCGATACGGCGCCGACTCCGCTGTTCTCGGAAGCCTTCGAGCAGATGCCGGACTCGCAGGTCCGCAGCGCGTTCGCCGAACGCCGTTCCTACCTGCTGGACGGGGAGAAGGTCTCCGAGTCGATCCACTACGGCTACGACCTCGCATCGCTCGCCGGCGCACCGATCCCGGCTTCGAATGCGGGACGCGTGATGTTCGCAGACGAGCTCGGCATCTACGGCAACTGCGTGATCCTCGACCACGGTCTCGGGCTCAACACATTGTACGGACACATGTCACACATCGACGTCAAGGTCGGCGACACCGTCGAGAAGGGACAGACGCTCGGGCAGTCCGGACAGACGGGCCTTGCCGGCGGCGATCACCTGCACTACGCGATGCTGCTGCGCGGTGTCTACGTCGATCCGGTCGAGTGGTGGGATCCCAAGTGGGTGCGCGAGCATGCCCTCGGCCCGCTCTCGGCGGCCAGGGCTGATGAGTCTCGCCGCTCGCCGTAGGCTCGCTACGCGGAAGCGCCCTTGTGAATCTCGCCGCTCGCCGGTGGCTCGCTACGCGGGAAGGCGGGGCGTGAGCCGCGATGGGCGTCGGTTGCTCGCGGCGCGGGAAGCGCTGTGAGGGTGGGCGAGCGGGCGCTGCCGGCTTTGGCGCGGCGGGCGTTGCTCGGCTGGTATCGCAGCGAACGGCGCGATCTTCCGTGGCGGCGCACGCGCGATCCGTATGCGATCTGGGTGTCGGAGACGATGCTGCAACAGACGCGCGTCGAAGCGGTGATTCCGTACTACGAGCGCTTCCTCGCGCGTTTTCCCGATGTCGACGCGCTCGCCACCGCCGACCTCGACGACGTGCTCTCGTTGTGGGCGGGCCTCGGCTACTACACGCGCGCGCGCAACTTGAAGCGCGCTGCGGAGCAGGTGGTGACGCGCTTTGCGGGGCGCGTACCCGATGGCGTCGACATGTTGCGCGAGCTGCCGGGCGTCGGTCGCTACACGGCGGGCGCGATCGCGTCGATCGCGTTCGACCACCCGGCGCCGATCGTCGACGGCAACGTCGCGCGCGTGCTCGCGCGCCTCATCGGGCTGCGCGATCCGATCGAGAGCAGCGCGATGAAGGCGCGGCTCTGGGAGGAAGCCGGGCGGCTCGCGGACGGTCCCTCCCCGGGCGATCTCAACCAGGCGCTGATGGAACTCGGCGCGCGCGTCTGCGTTCCCCGCGCGCCGCGCTGCAACGTGTGTCCGGTGTCTCGATTCTGTGACGCGTGCGCAGCCGGCGACGCGGAGTCGCTGCCGGTGCGGGCGCCGAAGCGCGCGCCGAAGCAGGTGCACAGTGTCGCCGCGCTGGTGCTGCGGCGCGGCAAGGCGCTTGCGGTGCAGCGGCCGGCGAAGGGCTTGCTCGGCGGACTCTGGGAACTTCCCGGCGGCGAGATCGCCGCGCGTGAGCGCGGACCCGCCGTGCTCGCGCGCGTGCTGCGCGAGCGCACCGGCCTCGACATCGCGAGGGTCACCCGCGCGGGTCGCTTCGACTACGCGTTCACGCACCGCGCGTTGCGCATCACCGTGTATCGCTGCGAGGCCGCGAGCGGTCGCGTGCAGCTCGACGGCTGGGACCGGCACCGTTGGATCTCACCGGAGAGGTTCGCAGAGCTTCCGCTCGGCACCGTCTCGAAGCGGGCGCTCGAAGTCGCGTTCGCAGCCGATGAGTAGCTTCGAACTCGACGTGCGTCCGGGCGGCGCCGTCGACGGCTGGGCGTCGGGCTTCGACCGCCGCCGCTTGCGCGGGCTGCGCAGTGGCGAGATCGAGCCCGACGCAGAGATCGACCTGCACGGCATGACGCGCGCAGAGGCGCATCGCGCGCTCGCTGAGGCGTTGCGCGACGCCATCGCGCAGCAGCAGCGTTGTGTGCTGGTCGTACACGGTCGCGGCTCGCGATCGCCGGGGAGCCCGGTGCTCCGCGACGCGCTGCCCGAGTGGCTCGCGCAATCACCGCATGGAGCGTCGGTTCTGGCGTTCGCTGCGGGCGAAGCGCAGCGCGGCGGCGCGACCTACGTGCTGCTGCGCCGGGCGCGCTAAGGTCGGTCCATGTCGAGCACGTTCGGACAAGCCTTCCGCATCACCACCTTCGGCGAGTCGCATGGCGGCGGTGTCGGGGTCGTCATCGATGGCTGCCCGCCGCGGCTCGCGATCTCGCTCGAAGAGATCCAGCGCGACCTCGATCGCCGGCGGCCCGGGCAGAGTCATCTCACCACGCCGCGCGACGAAGCCGATCGCGCCGAGATCCTCTCCGGTGTTTTCGAAGGCCAGACGCTCGGCACGCCGATCGCGATCGTGGTGCACAACCAGGATGCGCGGCCGCAGGCCTACGAACACATGAAGGACGTCTTCCGCCCGTCGCACGCGGACTACACCTACGAAGCCAAGTACGGCATCCGCAACTGGCAGGGCGGCGGCCGGGCGAGCGCGAGAGAGACGATCGGACGCGTCGCGGCCGGCGCCGTCGCGCGCAAGCTGCTCGCGACGCTCGGCGGCGTCGAGGTGCTGTCGTGGGTGTCGCGCGTGCACGACATCGAGGCGAAGATCGACGCGGCGTCGGTGACGCTCGCGCAGGTCGAGGCGAATCCGGTGCGCTGCCCCGATCCGGTGACGGCCGCCGAGATGGAGCGCCAGATCGACGCCGCGCGCCGGCGCGGCGATTCGCTCGGAGGCGTCGTCGAGTGCGTCGCGCGCGGCGTTCCGGCCGGCCTCGGTGCGCCGGTCTTCGACAAGCTCGAAGCCGAACTCGCGAAGGCGCTGCTGTCGCTGCCCGCATCGAAGGGCTTCGAGATCGGTAGCGGCTTCGCCGGCACGCATCTCACTGGCATCGAACACAACGATGCGTTCGAGCCGGGTCCCGATGGCCGGCCGCGCACGCGCAGCAACCGCTCGGGCGGCGTGCAGGGCGGCATCAGCAATGGCGAGGACATCCTCGTGCGCGTCGCATTCAAACCGACCGCGACGATCCGGCTCGCGCAGGACACCGTCGATCGCGACGGCAACGCAGTGACGCTCGAAGCGCAGGGCCGCCACGATCCCTGCGTGCTGCCGCGCGCGGTGCCGATGGTCGAAGCGATGGTGCTACTGGTGCTGGCCGATCACTGGCTGCGCCAACGCGCAGTGGAGGCGATTCCGCGATGAAGGCAGCCGTCTACTACAAGACCGGTCTCCCCGACGTGCTGCAATACGAAGAGGTGCCCGATCCCGTCTGCGCGCCCGACGGTGTCGTGATCGCGGTCGAGGCGATCTCGATCGAGGGCGGCGACGTCGGCACTCGCGCGCGCGGCGAGATGCCGAAGGTTCCGCACATCGTCGGCTACCAGTGCGGCGGCACGGTCCTCGAGGTGGGCGCGGACGTGCGCGATCGCACGATCGGCGACCGCGTCGTCGCGATCATGATGCACGGCTCGCATGCCGAGCGCGCGGCGGTGGCGGCATCGTTCACGTTCGCGGTGCCCGATGGGCTCGCGGTCGAAGTCGCGGCCTGCGTGCCGATTCCGTTCGGTACCGCCGACGACTGCCTCTTCGAATTCGGCCGGCTGAAGCAAGGCGAGACGGTGCTGATCCAGGCCGGCGCGAGTGGGGTCGGGATCGCGGCCGTGCAACTCGCGAAGCGCGCGGGCGCGACCGTGATCGCAACGGCTGGCAGCGACGAAAAGCTGGAGCGCCTGCGCGGCGAGTTCGGTCTCGACCACGGCATCAACTACCGCGCGGTGCGCTTCGTCGATGCGGTGCGCGAGATCACCAAGGGCCGCGGCTGCGAGTTGGTCGTCGATTCGGTCGGCGGCGCGACGCTCCAGGGCAGTCTCGATTGCCTCGGCTATCGCGGGCGCTGCATCACCGTCGGCGACTCGAGTCGCGGCGGCAAACAGATCGACGTCGCGAGCCTCTCGGCGGGCAACCGCTCACTCACGGGTGTGTTCCTCGGCGCGGAGACGGTTTTTGGAGCGACGCGCGTGCGGCCGATGATCGAGGGCCACCTGCGCGACGTCGCGAGCGGCGCGCTGCGCGTCGTGATCGACCGCCGCTTCCCGCTCTCCGAAGCGGCCGCCGCGCACGCCCACATCGAAAGCCGCAACGCCTTCGGCCGCGTCGTGATGATTCCCTAGCCCCCCGGCGGGGTGCCGGGCGTCAGGTTATTTCGGCGTCAGGTTATTCGGGAGCGGTCAGCGCCGGAAGCTGCGCAGCGGAATCGGTGCGAGCGCCGTCACCAGCGCGCAGAGCACGAAGAGCCCGCGGTACGCCGCGGTCGCGTCGGTGCCCGCGCCGATCAACAGGTCGAGCGTGATGCCGGCCAGGACCGGTGCGGCGCCGTACGCGAGGTTCGTCGTGACGTCGGCGATCACGAGCGTCGGAGTCGCTTCGTGCTCGGGCGCGATGCCAAACAGCACATGCGTGTCGGCGACGCCAAAGCCAGCCGCCAGCGCCACGAACACGAAGAAGAACCCGATCATCGCGGCCGGCGATGCGCGCGGACCGACGACCGCGAGCCCGAGCAGCAGCGCCGACGATGCGAGCGCCGTCACGCGGAATACCGGTGCGGCGCCAAACCGATCGACCAGCCGGCCCCACGCGTACAGCGACGCGAAACCGCCCGCAAACGATGCAATCGTGGTGAGCACCACGTCCGCATCCGAGAGCCCCATCGTGCGCCGCATCATCACGACCGCGAATGGCAGCGCCGCGCGGCGCGGCGCTCCGCACAGGATCATGCCGGCCAGGTAGCGGCGTAGCGCTACGCGTTCGCGAATCAGCGCCAGTACGTCGCGGATGCCCATGCGCTCGTCGGCTTGGGTGGCTGAATCGGGCAGCCGCGCGATCAGCACGATGCGCAGCACGCCGGCGGCCGTCGCGACCGCAAACAGTGGCCCGAGCGAGCCCGGATGGACCGAGAGCCATTGCTGCGCTCCGAGAAAGAAAGCGATCAGTGTCAGATGCCAACCGGTGCGCAGCACGCCGAAGAACTCACCGATCCGTCCCGGTTCGACGTAACCGCGCAACAGCGGGAACCAGACCGTCTGCGAGATCACGATCCCGACCGCGGTGATCCAGAGGCTCACGAGCGTGATCGCGAGCGCGGTGCTGCCGCCGAGGTGCTGAAGCGTCCCGTAGGCGACGAGCGGCAAGCCGCCCAGCACCGCGACGACCTGGCCGCCGATCAGGATCGGTCGCTTGCGAACCCGCCGGATCGCGCGCAGCGTCGGAAGCTGCAGCAGTTGGGACAGCGGTTCGAACGCGCGTTGGAGCCCGATCCATGCCTCGCTCGCACCGAGACCGACCAGTGCCAACGTGGGGAGCTGATCGGTGAAGACGTTCCGATGGGTCATTCCGGCCGGGTGACTCAGCACTGCGAGTCGGCGGCCGAGTCGTCGCTGCGCGGGGTCGATCGGGGCGGCGATCGCCACACGCGGCGGGGTCGAGATCGGCACCACGGGCACGTTAGCGACCCTTAGCGAGCTTACCGCGAGGAAAGTGACGCCCCGGAGGGGAATGAGACATCGGGAGTTGACTCTAGGACGCCAACCATAGTAGACGGACAGAGCGTGTCGCGAGCTGCGCGGTAGGTGCCACACGGCTTGGCCGATTCCCGTTCGAACGATTCCAGCCAGGAGCCGACCCAGGCCCGACGCTGAAGGGGAGATCCATGAAGCGGAGTATGCGCCGGTTGATGCTGCTGACTTTGGTGCCGCTCTGGGCGCTCGGCGTCGCTTGCGCGGGGCCGCCTACCGTGAACATCCTGACGCCCGCTCACGGAACCTTCTCGACGGCAGCCAACGTGACCCTCACCGGCAACGTCGAGAACGTCGCGTTCGGGACCTACACCGTGTTCGTGAACGGGACCGCCGCCGCGATGAATCCCGACGGCACCTGGTCGATCACGCTGCCGCTCAGCGCCGCTGCGGTCGTGAACCCCTTTTACGCCCAGCTGAAGAGCAGCGCCACCGCCGGGGCGGTCAGTCGCAAGCGGGTCGTCGTGATCTACGGCCAGTCGGTCGCAGACGGCGACTTCTCGCTCGACAGCGTCGCGCTGCGCATCAATGACTCGGGCTTGAACGAGCTCGAACCTTTGATCGCGAGCGGCGTCGCGATCAACCCGGCCACGCTGCTGCCGGTCGGCACCGTCGTGATCAGCAACTACTGCGCGATTCCGGGTCCCTTCGGGACCTGCCTCGGGCGCGAGACGGCGACCGTCGCGAACCCGCCGCCGACCATCACGGGCTTCGCACTCGACGCCGACTCGATGACGAACTTCGTCACGGGTGACGTCGACATCTACAACCTGCGGATCGACCTCCAGCTCTCTGGTTCCGGTGCCGCACCGAGCTGCGGCTTGCGCCTCACGGCGGCCAACACGCAGATCCTCGGCGACTACGCGCTCCAGCCGGACAGCGTCGATCCGTCGAACGTGGACGTGAACGAGATCGGAAACCCGGTGGTGTCGTTCACGACCTTCAACCAGCAGTTCACCTCCGGCCTTTGCAACTTCCCGCTGATCGGCAGTCTGATCCAGGCGATCATCGGCAACGTCGAGCCCACCGTCCGGACCGGACTCGAGAACTACCTGAAGGATCCCGACGGCAACGGCCCGCTCGACGCGCCGGTCGCGGACGCCATCGAAGTTGCGCTCGCCGACATCACGATCGCCGGTCCGATCGGCGACGCGCTCCAGGTAAACCTCGATACACCGCTCTTCGACGTGCTCGAGGACACGGCCGGCATCACGCTCGGCTCCGATACCCGCTTCACGGCGACGCCCGTTGCGGGCACGCCCGCTGCTGGCGAGTGCGCGCAGGTCGCTGGCGCGCCGAACCTCGCGGCGTCCTACCACGTCACCGAGTTGTTCCCGAGCTTCGGCGCAACTACGCCCGGCGGCCTTCCCTACAACCTGGCGATCAGCATCTCGACGTCGGCCTTCAACCAGCTCCTCAAGTCACAGATCGAGTGCGGACTGCTGCAGACCTCGATCACCGAACTGGATCTCGGCAGCGGTCTGGCTCGCGTCACGGCGGGCACACTGACGCCTTTCATACCGGCGCTTTCAGTGTTCGATCCCGCGCTGCCGTTGCGCCTCGACCTCAGGCCGACGCTCGCGCCGTTCCTGACCGGCAACGCGGGACCGGCGGGCGAGCTCGGCGAGATCCGCATCCCGCAGCTGATTCTCGAGGTGCAAATCGACGACGCAATCCACCCGGGCAACTCGGGTCTCGTCATCCAGGGCGCTCTCGACATGCGCGCCGGGTTCGGGCTCACCTTCGACCCGCTCACCAGCTCGTTGGTGTTCTCGATCTCGAACGTGACGGATCTGGCGATCGCGTTCCTGTTGAACCAGGTGAATGCCAACGAAGCCCAGCTCACCACCGTGCTGGGCTTCGCGCTGCCCGGCCTGCTGCCGTCGCTCGGCGACGGCCTCGGCGCGTTCCCGCTTCCGTCGTTCTTCGGCCTCCAGCTCGATGGCGTCGAGGTTTCGCGAAACGGCCAGTTCTACACGCTGTTCACGGACCTGGTGCCCGGTCCGTAGACGGACGGGGAATTGCATCTGGGAAGGGCGTCGGCGCGAGCCGGCGCCCTTCTGCGTTTCTGGAGCGACACGCTGGCGGATCAGGGCAGCAGCACGAAACCCGTCACGGCGGCTACGCCCGCGCACAGCAGCGCGAGCGCCGCGAGCAGCGCATGCGCATCGAGCGGCCGACCGCGGCCTCGTTCGAGTTGCCGACCCAGCCACGCCGTCGACAGGAACAGCACGAGCGCGAGCGTCGCGATCCACGCATGCGCCGTCTCGAACGGATCGCGACCCCGCAGCAGCGCCATCGACAGCGGTCCACCGCCCGCGCCCAACGTGATCAGCACGACGGCCGTCTTGGCGATGCGCAGATGGCGCGTGCGATCGCCCGGATCGCGGCGCTCCCCGAGTCGCCGCGCGCGCCGCATTCGCAGCCCCGAGCGCGCCGCCAGCGCCGCCATTGCGATCGCAACGCTCATCCACAGCGGATGGCCGTAGGCCAGCGCGCGGGTGAGTGCGTCGTGCGACGCCGGGTCGCTCACTCCACTTTGTGGACGGCGTCCGCCGGCAGCCGCGCGAGCAGCGCGCCGAGCGCCCGCTCCACGTAGTCCGCGTCGCGCGATTCGAGCGTCAGCAGCACGTGGTACTCGGTCTCGCGGATGCGCGGATACGAGCCGAGCATCAGCTCGGGATACGCTTCGAGCAACGCGTTCAGTTCGTCGGCGATGTCGCTCTCGCGGCTGCGCACGTAGACACGCCGCAGTACGAACGGGACGCCCTGGAAGCGCGCCCGGATCGATTCGAACTTCTTCTGGAGCAGCTCCGGGATGCCGGGAAAGATGTGGACGTTCGCGATCACGACGACCGGGAACCACAGATCCCCGGCATCGATCAGCAGCGCGCCGGCCGGCAACGCCGCCATCTTGCGCTGACTCGCATTCGCGGGCTGGCCCACCGCGCGCTCGATGCGCGCAACGACCGCCTCGTTGACCTCGATCGGCACGCCGAAGGCCTGCGCGACGCCGTCCATCGTCAAGTCGTCGTGGGTCGGACCGACGCCGCCCGACGTGAAGACGAGGTCGTGCGCGTCACTCGCGGCGCGCACTTCGCGTGCGATCGTATCGATGTCGTCGGGAATCACGACGATGCGCAGCACGTCGACGCCGAGCCCGCGGAGTTCGCGGCAGAGATACGGCGAGTTCGTGTCCACCACCTTGCCGGATAGGATCTCGTTGCCGATCACTACGATCGCGGCGGTGGCCATTGGGCGCGAGCTTAGGAGAGCACCCGCCGGCCGCCCAGAGGCTCGCGATGCATCTCCGTTATGCTGCGCACATCGCCCCGCGTAGCGAGGCGAAGCCGAGCGGCGAGGTTCATCAAGCCGTGTATCGCGTTCGTTTCCTTCCTTCGGGCCGCGAAGTCGAGTCGCCCCCGGGGACCACGCTGCTCGACGCGACGGTCGCGGCAGGCCTACCCATCGCGCGCAGTTGCGGAGCGGAAGGCGTTTGCGCGAAGTGCGCACTGCACATCATCGCGGGAGCAGAGCACCTCTCGATCGAGGCACCCGACGAGACGCGCATCAAGGCGCGCAATCGCGTCGAGCCCGCGTGCCGACTCGCCTGTCGCGCGAAGCTCCATGGCGACGTCACCGCCACGGCTTCGTACTGGTAGGGTCCCCCTCCGAGGTGTCGATGAAGTTCGAGACGCTCGCGATCCATGCCGGCCAGGCGCCCGACACCGCAACCGGGGCCACGATCGTTCCCGTCTACCAGACGGCGACCTTCACGCAGGACGCGATCGGCGAGGATCGCGGCTTCGTCTACTCGCGCAGCGGCAATCCCACGCGCAGCGCCCTCGAGACCTGCCTCGCTGCGCTCGAAGGCGCACGCTTCGGACTCGCGTACGCCTCGGGCATGGCGGCGATCGCCGGGACGATGCAGCTGTTGCGATCGGGCGATCACGTCGTCGTTGCCGACGATCTCTACGGCGGCGCGCACCGGCTCTTCTCGAAGATCCTCCCCAACTTCGGCGTGCGATTCTCGTACGTCGACGCGACGCGCCCCGCAGCGATCGCGAGCGCACTCGAAGCGGCGACGCGGATGGTGTGGATCGAGAGTCCGACCAACCCGATGCTGCGCCTCATCGACATCGCCGCGTGCGCGCAGATCGCGCGCGGTCACGGCGCCTGGCTCGTCGTCGACAACACCTTCGCCCCGCCGTACCTGCAGAATCCGCTCGCGCTCGGCGCGCCTGTCGTGGTGCACCCGACGACCAAGGATCTCGGCGGACACTCGGACGTGGTCGGCGGCGCCGCGGTCGTCGACGACGAAGCGCTCCACGACGCGCTGCGCCTGGCGCGGAACGCGACGGGGGGCGTGCCCGGCCCGTGGGATGCGTGGCTCACGCTGCGCGGCACGAAGACGCTCGCGGTGCGGATGCGCCAACACGAAGCGAATGCACGGCGCGTCGCCGAGACGCTCCGCGGCCGACCCGAGCTCGTCGCGGTCCACTACCCTGGTTTCTCCGATCATCCGGGTCATCCACTCGCACGCCAGCAGATGCGCGGCTTCGGCGGCATCGTGACGATCGAGCTGCGCGGTGGCGAAGCAGCCGCGCGCAAGCTCTGCGAATCGACACGCGTGTTCTCGCTCGGCGAGAGCCTCGGCGGTGTCGAGTCGCTGATCGGCTATCCGTTCCTGATGAGCCACGCGGCGTTCTCACCCGAAGAGAAGCGCGCGAAGGGCATCACCGAAGCCGTGGTGCGCCTCTCGGTCGGAATCGAAGACGCAGACGACCTCTGCGACGACCTGTTGCAAGCACTCGCGCAATGCCGGTGAAGCAGCGCGTCGCGGCGGCGCAGCGCGCGATCCTGCTCGTCGATCACGGCAGCCGCGCGCCCGCCGCGAATCGCGTCGTCGCGGAGCTCGCGCGGAAGCTGAAGCGCCGGCTGCCCGGCTCGATCGTCCACTTCGCGCATCTGGAACTGGCGCCGCCGACGATCGCGGAGGCGATCGACGCGTGCGTCGCGGACGGAGCGCGCGAGATCGTCGTGCATCCCTACTTCCTGGCGCCTGGCATGCACAGCCGGCGCGATGTCCCCGCGCTGGCCCGCGCGGCAGCCAGCAAACACCGCGGCGTTCGCGTGCGCATCACCGCACCGCTCGGCGGGCATGATCTGATCGTCGAGATCGTGCTAGACCGCGTCGGAATCGCCTGATCGCCGCCCTCCGCGATCGAGGTATGATGGCGCCCGCTTCGGATCCGTCTGCGTGAGGAGGGGGCCATGCGCCGTTCGCTCGTCGTTGTTCCGGTTTCATGCGCGCTGTTGGGACTGGCCTGGCTCGCTGCCTGCGCGGGATCCGGGCGACAGGCGGACGCATCGGCTGACGCAGCCGCCGCGCTGCGCGATCGGATCCGCGCAACCACGCTCGCGATCGACGACGCGCGGCTGCGCGCTGCGGGCGATGATACCGGCAACTGGCTCACCCACGGTCGCACCTACGCGGAGCAGCGCCACTCGCCGCTCGCGCAGATCCGCGACGACAACGCCGCATCGCTCGGCCTCGCCTGGAGCATCGACCTCGGCACCAACCGCGGGATCGAGTCGACACCGCTGGCGGTAGACGGCGTGCTATTCGCGACCGGTCCGTGGAGCGTCGTCTACGCGATCGACGCGCGCGGCGGCAAGCTGCTCTGGAGCTTCGACCCGCAGGTGCCGCGCCGCTACGGACGCATCGCCTGCTGCGACGTCGTCAACCGCGGTGTCGCGATCTACAAGGGCAAGCTCTTCGTCGGCACGCTCGACGGGCGCCTCGTCGCACTCGACGCCGCGACCGGAGCCAAGATCTGGGAGACACTCACGGTCGACCCGGACCGCTCCTACACGATCACCGGCGCGCCGCGCGTCGTCGAAGGCAAGATCATCATCGGCAACGGCGGCGCCGAACTCGGCGTGCGCGGTTATGTGTCGGCGTACGATCCGGAGAACGGAAAGCTCGTATGGCGCTTCTTTACGGTGCCGGGGGATCCGTCGAAGCCCTTCGAATCGCCGGCGCTCGCCAGCGCCGCGAAGACCTGGCACGGGAAATGGTGGGAAGTCGGCGGCGGCGGCACGGTCTGGGACTCGATGGCCTACGACCCGGATCTGGGCCTGCTCTACATCGGCACCGGCAACGGCTCGCCCTGGGCGCGCACCGCACGCAGCAAGGGCGGCGGCGACAATCTCTATCTCTCGTCGATCCTCGCGCTGCGCCCCGCCACCGGCGAACTGGTCTGGCATTTCCAGGTCACGCCCGGCGACAACTGGGACTACACCGCGACGCAGCACCTGATCCTCGCCGACATCGAGATCGACGGAAAGCCGCGCAAGGTCGTGATGCAGGCGCCGAAGAACGGCTTCTTCTACGTGCTCGACCGCGCGACCGGCGCGTTTCTGTCCGGCAAACCGTATGCAAAGCTCACCTGGGCGAAGGGCCTCGACGCAAAGGGCCGTCCGATCGAGTCGCCCGCTGGCAACTACGATCGCGGCATGAAGCCGATCTGGCCGGCGCCGATCGGTGGACACAACTGGCAGCCGATGTCGTTCGACCCGAAGACGGGCTTCGTCTTCATCCCGGTGCAGGAAGTTCCCGGCGCGTACGCACTCGACACGAGCTTCCAATTCAAGAAGCGCTCGTGGAACACCGCCAACGCGCTCGACGCCAACCTCGACGTACCCGACGGCTGGAGCGAAGTCGTCAAGGCGCGACTCGTCGCGTGGAATCCCGCGACGCAGAAGGAGGTGTGGCGCGCGGAGTATAAGAGCGGTTGGAACGGCGGTGCGCTCTCGACCGCTGGCAACCTCGTCTTCGAAGGCACGGCCGACGGGCGCGTCGTCGCCTACCGCGCAACCGATGGCAAGCTGCTGTGGGAGTCGCCCGCCGGTACCGGCGTGATGGCCGCACCGATCACCTATCTGGTGGACGGCGAGCAGTACGTGACGGTGATGGCGGGCTGGGGCGGCGCGTTTCCTCTCGCGTACGGCGAGGCCGGCGCCCGCGCGGGCGTCACCAGCGTGGGTCGCGTGCTCACCTACAAGCTGGGCGGCACCGCGGCGCTGCCTCCGGCGGAACCGATCGACACTTCGCCGATCCCGCCGCCACCGATCTCGATCGAAGCCGACGCGAAGCAGTTGCGCGCAGGTGGCGTGCTGTTCCACGAGTGGTGCGCCGTCTGCCATGGCCTCAAGGGCATCGCGGGCGGCGTGATCCCCGACTTGCGCCGCGCCACCGCAGCGACCCACGCGAGCTTCGCCGACATCGTGCTCGGCGGCGTGCGCGAGCCGAAGGGGATGCCGTCGTTCGCCGACGTGCTCGCGGCCGAGGATGTGCGCCTGATCGAGGCGTACGTGCTGCAACGCGCGCGCGAATCGCAGCCGCAGCAGGCGAAGCCGTAACGGCGCTTCGGATGGGCGCGGACACAATCGACCGCGCGGCGTGGCCGCCGCTGCCGGCGCCCCACGCGGCGTTCCTCGAGCCCGCGCTGCTGCGACTGCAGCGCGACGTGCGACTCGTCGGTGTGGCGGCGGCCGGCTCGTTCGCGCGCGCGGCGGTGGACGAGCACTCCGACATCGACCTGGTGGTCGCCGTGGAACCCGCGCACATCGACGACGTGATGCGCGACCGCAGTGCCATCGCGCAATCGCTCGGTCCGCTGCTCACCGCGTTCACCGGTGAGCATGTCGGCGCGCCGCGCTTGCTGATCTGCCTGTACGGGCCACCGCTGCTCCACGTCGATTTGAAGTTCGTCGCGCTGCCAGACGCCGCGCATCGGGTCGACGACTGCGTCGTGCTGTGGGAGCGCGAAGGGCGGCTCTCGGCAGCGCTCGCCACCGAGCGCGCGGTGTATCCCGCGCCCGACCTCCAGTGGATCGAAGACCGCATCTGGGCCTGGGTCCACTACCTCGCGGGCAAGATCGCGCGCGGTGAGCTCTTCGAGACACTCGACGGACTCGGCTACGTGCGCGCACGCGTGCTCGGTCCGCTCGTGCTGCAGCTCGAAGGCGCGCAACCGAACGGTGTGCGGCGCATCGAGTCGGCCTCGCCGGGCTACGTCGATGCGCTGCGAGCGACGGTCGCCGAGCACGAAGCGGCATCGTGCACGCGTGCGCTGCGGGCGACCGTCGCGCTCTATCGCGCGCTGCGCGAGCGCTCTGCGAACGCGACGCTCACGCGGCGCAGCGCTGCGGAGGCCGCGGCGCTGCTCCATCTCGATCAGATCGATGTGCGCCGCATGGGGAGGTCGCGATGAGATCGAAGCGCTGGGTGCTCGTGCTCTTCTTGTCCGTTGCTGCGACGTTCGCGGCCGGGCGATCCGTCGCGGAGCCCGCCTCGACTCCACCGGCGTTGCGCGTCTTCGTCGTGCGGCATGCCCAGGCCTGGAAGAACGTGCCCGCGTTGCTGCGCCCGAAGTCGATGTCGACCGACGAGCTGGACGCGCTGACGCCGAAGGGTCTCGCGCGCGCCGAGCAGCTCGGAAAGGAACTCGCCGGGCACGACGTCGTCGCAGTCTTCGCGTCGCCGGCACGCCGCGCCCAACAGACCGCCGCAGCGATCGCGCAGGCGCTCGGCCTCGGCGCGCCGATCGTCAGCGAAGCGTTTCGCACGCTCGACACCGGCAGCGACCCGGATGCCGCGAGCGGCAGCGCGCGCATGAAGAATTGGAAGGCCAAGAAGGATCCGCGTCCGCCGGGCGGCGAGTCGCTCGCGGACGGCAACTCCCGCGCGAGCGCCGCGCTCGCGGAGCTGGCCACGAAGCATGCCGGCCACGCGATCGTCATCGTCACGCACGGCGAGATCGCGTCGTCGCTGTTGACCAAAGCGGCTGGCCAAGACCTGCTAGCCGGCTACTTCGACCACTTCCCAGACGAAGGCTCGATCCACGAGCTCCAACTGCGCTGACCCCGCCACCGCGGGGACCTTGGTTGCGCGGCGACGCAACGAACGTCCCCGGTCAGCGGAGGAGTTTTTCGACTTGGCGGAGTTGGGCGCCGAAGGTGGGATCGCGGGGGCCGTCGCGTTCGGCGCGATTCAGCCAACTCTCGGCTTCGTCCCGGTGACCGAGTTTCGCGTGGGTGCGTGCGAGCGCGAGCGACACCGCGGCGGGCGGCTCGGCCGCGAGCGACGCGACGATGCGCTGGTAGAGCGCGTTCGCGTCGGCATTCCGGCCGAGGCCTTCGAGCGCCTGCGCCGTGCAGCTGCGTAGACCCGGATCTTCGGCGGCGCTCGGCGCGCGGCGCTCGAGGTCCTGGAAGGACGCGACGACCTCGACGCGACGACCGAGCGCCAGATCGACGGCGCACTCGAGTTCGCGAACGCCGGTTTCGTTGACGTAGCCGGAGCGACCGGTGTGCTCGGGTCGGTGCTCGCGCAGTTTCGCGAGTTCAGCCGCCGCTTCTCCGTTTCGCTGCGCCAGCACGAGCGCGCGCGCCAGGTGGAAGCGGCCCTCGGCGTACGCGGGATCGCGCGCGACGTCGCGGCGGAACAGCGACTCGGTGGATTGCCAGTCGGGCGTGCGGACCCACGTCCGCTGCGCGAGACCGAGCGCCAGCAGCGCGCCGATCGCGACCGCGCTGTGCGCGCGCGCTGCAAAGCGCGTCGCGAACGCATCGAGTAGATCGACCACCAGGAGCGCTGCGCCGAAGACCGACAGGAACAGGTACCGCTCGGCGTGCGCGTGGATCTGCGGAAACAGGTTCGCAGTGGGCAAGAACGCCAGCCAGATCCAGACGAGTCCGAGCGCTGCGATCGGTCGACCGCGCTGCACACAAAGGAGTGCCGCCACGAACATCGCGAGCGGGATCGCCAACCCGAGCCAGACGCGCGCGTCGCCAAACGAGCGCACGATCGCCACCGTATCGCTCGCGCTCGAGTGCAGTGGCGCCGCGAGCCAAGCGAAACTCGCCGGCCAGGCGGCCACAGCAGAGAGCAGGTGCGTGACGCGATCGCCACCGATCGGCGGCGCCGCGACGAGTGCGTGGCCGAGCATCAGCGGTCGCCACGCGGCGACGTAGAACACGACGATCGCGACCTGCGCTCCAATGAACAGCGCCGCGCGGCGCAGCGTCGCGCGATCCGCCAACACTGTGCGCAGACGCGCGTTCCGCAGCGCAACCGCAAACCAGGTGACCGCGAGCAGCAGCGGCGCCGCCACCGCCTTCTCTTTCGAAAACAGCGCGAGCACGAGCGAAGCCGTCGAGAGCGCGGCGAACCCTTTTCGGATGCCACCGGCGGGCGCGAGCGCGAGCAGACCGAGCGCGATGCTCGCGATCGCAAACAGCGCCGCCATCGCCTCGCCCAGCCCCGAGATCCACACCCACGACTCGAGCATCGCCGGGTGCGCGGCGGCGAGCGCCGTCGCGAGCAGCGCGAGCGGCAGGCTGCCCCAGAGCAGCAGCGCCAGCGCACCGAAGGCCGTGCAGGTCGCAACGGCGACGAGCAGCAGCGCGACGCGATAGGCCGCCGGCTCAGCACCGGCGACGCTGTGGATCCCCGTCGCGACCAGGATCTGCAGCGGTCGATAGTACGGGTTCACGCCGGCGCCGCGGTGTAGCGGGCGCGTAAATGCCGATACCCACGACTCGCCCGGACCGAGCAGGATCGCGCCCTCGCCGATCTCCGTCTCGTCCATCCAGACCAGTTCGTAGCGGAGCGCGCGCGCGTAGAGTCCGGTGATCAGCACGATCGAAGCCGCGAGGAGCACCGCGAGTTGGAGCCGACGCGTGCGCGACAGCATCATGCGTCGGGGGTGGCGCCGCCGCGGCCCGCCGCGCGCAGCAGCCGCCCGCGAATGCCCGGGTGCGCGAGCGGCGCGAGCGCCGCCGCGGCGAGCACGATGGTCGCGATCCAGAAACGCGGCGTGCCCGGCTCGAGCAGCGTCGAGCCGAAGAACGAATACGCGAACGCACGCACCGGAGCCGCGATCGCGACGACCGACACGAATGAGACCACCGGCAGCGCGGCAAAGCCGGCTGCCCAGAACACCGCGGACATCGGCCCCGCCGGATGCGCGGTGGCGAGCGCGACGATCGGCGGACCCGCCGCTGCAGCGCGCTGTTGGAAGGCGTCCACTGCTGCGCCGAAGTAGGGCCTGAACCACTCACGACCGAGCCCACGCGCGAGCGAATACGTCAGCAGCGCCGACGCCACGATCCCGAGCGCGCCGAGCAGCGTTCCCATCTCGGCGCCGAAGACGATCCCGCCCACCGGCAACACGATCATCGAGGGCAGGAACAGGAACTGCCGGAACGTGACGAGTCCGACGAAGATCGCCCCCGCTCGCCAGCCCAGTCCATCGACGAGATTGCGGATCGACTCCTGCGAGATCTCGATGCCGAGCCGCGAGCGGATCACCGGGCCGGCGAGGAAGAGCCCGGCCGTGAACGCGATCAGCAACAGCGGGAGGTAGCGACGCATGCGGGGCCAGCTTAGCTCCGACCCGTGCCGGGGCCCCGCCGTTCCGAAAGCCGCTGCGAGAAGACGCAGCGGACCGTCGATCTCAGGCCGCCCGCGCTTGCTTGGTGAGCCGAACCATCTCGCTCCTCACCTCGTTCGAGGTGTGGCAGACGGACGCAAACGGAAGCCAGTGCAGCGCAGCACCGGCCCTCACATGGAAGCCCTCGGGATCGACCGCGACGAGTTCGAGACCGTCGGGCTCGACGCCGAGGAAGTGCCGACACATCGACTCCATCGCGTCGCGATGGTCGTCGTTCATGTGACGGGCGATCGACGCCTCGCCGGCGCTCCACTCGGGCGTCTGGATCAGCCACGCGTCGCGCTCGATCCAGTGGATCTCGCCGAAGCCGCCGATCCAGCGCACGCGCGTGGGCTCGATGCGCCAGAACTCGAAGTCGTGGAACTCTTCGTACGCGCGCTGTTCCGGGAAGAACGCGAAGTAGCGCTGCGCGGCCGCGTCGCGCTCGGCCGCGGGAACTTCGTGCGCTTCGCCGAGCAGGCTGGTGCGGCCGAGTGCCTGGCGGTTGCCCCGCGTCGCTTCGATCACCGTGAGGCACGCACGCGGATTCGCGCCGAGATTGCGCGTGTGCTCGGCGATGCGACTCACGTAGACGAGCGGGCGGCCTTCGTGCGTCATCGCGAACGGCGCGAGCGACCCGAACGGGAAGCCCGGCATCGCGAGCGAATGCGTCGAGAGCACACCGGCGTCGATCCGGCGCAGCAGCGATCGCGCCTTGGCGGCGATCGTCGCGTCGGTCACCGATCAGATTCCCATCTTCGCAAGCGCATCGACGACGCGACCCACCGCCTCCGTCACCGCCGGGTGCGACTCCTCGAAGTCGTCGACGGCTTCGCGCAAGCGTTCGACCAGCGAGCCGGGGCGCGCCTCAGGAGCCGACGGGTCGAGGATCGCGTGGATATCGTCCATCACGTCACGGAGCAACTCGCGGGAGCGGTCGTCGACGCCTCCCGCTTGCTGCAACTCTTTGTGGAGGTGTTCGAGCGTGTCGCGGAGATGTTGGTCCGGCATTGCCCGATCGTACCCGACGAGACGCCGAGGTCTAGGCCTCAGCAACCTCGCCGCTCGCCGTTGGCTCGCTACGCGGGAGGCGGACGGCCAGCGGCGCGGCCGTTCCCGGCCGTGGTGCGAAATCGTGCGCTAGCCCTTCTCGTTGCCTCTTCCGAAGAGGGACTCGGCCGACTTCCAGCGCGCGAACGACGAGATCGCGCCGCTCGCGGAGAAGACCGCGAGACAGAGCAGCCCGCGACCGAGGAACTCCGCGCTGGTCAAGCGCTCGCGCGAGAACGTGCCCCCGGACACCGCTTCGATCAGCAGCGCAACCACGATCGCCATCGGAATGCCGTGGCGAAGCGCACCGCGCAGTACGTAGCGCCCGATTCCCAGCTGCTGCATCCAGCCCCACTCGGTCTCACTCGAAGCCATGATCGCCTCCACCGCTCACGTTGGTGCCGCCGGCTTCGGAGCGCCCGGGCGAAGCGGCGCCCGCCAGCGGCCGCCTTCGGCGAAGCAGTCCCAACCCCAGCGCAGCCATCGCAGCAGTGCACGCGCGAGCCACAGCGCCCAGCACAACATCGCGAGCCGATACACCCCGAGCGGAACCGAGAGCAGCGTCGCCACGGGCAGACCGCCATCGCTGCGATCCTGGTACCAGCGGAGGTCGGATCCGCTCGAGCCGTTGCCCGCGATCTGCATGTCGGGCGGACCGAGCAGACCATGGCGGATCGCCTCGAAGAGCACGGCGAGCGCGGCGGCCGTTGCGAGCGCGAGTGCCATCTGCGCGGCATCGAAGCCGAGCGCGCCGAGTCGCGCGCCGCGCTCGCGCCGCCACGCGAGCGCGAAGAACCACGCGACGACGATGGCGCTCATCCACACCGGCACCTGCGTGAGTCCGAGACCGAGCAGGAACCAGTGCGGGAAGCGCAGCGGCACGCTGCGCACCTGCGCGAGTCCGAGCGACACCAGCGCCAGCACGAAGAGCACGCTCCAGAACAGCACGGCGGGACCGAGCCGCGGGCCCCACACCGCGAGCACCCAGCGATTCTCCGGCACGGCGATCTGCACGCCGAGATTCACCGCGGCCGCGCCGAGTTCGACGTCGGGCGTCGCGAGCCGCCACGAGATCGCGTCATTCGTGCGCCACTCGAGCTGCACGCGCTGTTCGCCGGGCCGGATCGGCACTGAGAGCACGCGGCCATCGGCGCGCAGCGGCTGCTCGATGCCGTCGATGCGCGCCGTACGCAGTTCGGCGCCTTCGGGCAGCGTGACGATGTGCCGCCCGCCCTGCGTGCTGCGCAACACGAGATCAAGTCGCGCATCGCGACTGCGCAGCCCGGGCGCGAGCGTGAGATCGGCGCGGTCGATCGTAAGCGTTGCGCCGCCGACACCGAGCGGGCGCACGGCGGTCAGCGCGAGCGACTCGCCGGGCCACGGTCGAAAGGCGCGCAGCGGTGCCGGATCGCTCTCGGGCTGCGCGATCGGCGGAACTCCCGCCGCATCGACGTGCCAGATCGGATCGACTGCGAAGCGCCAATCCTCGACCCAGGCGACCGACTCGGGCGCGCGCAGCACCAGCGTCTCGCGCGGCGCGAGTGTCGAGGACCAGTAGAGATCGATCGCGTCGGGCGCGAAGGCGACCTTCGCCTTGCCGCCCGCGACGGCGATGCCCTCGGTCGTGACCGCTTCGCCTTCGAGCAGCGGCACTTCGAGCACGGCCGCCTGCCCGGGCGCCGATAGGCGCGCCACGTGTGTGTCGACCGACCACGTCACGCCGAACGAGAGCTGGCGCTCGACCAGCGCGAAGAACGGCGCCGGCGCCGGACGCAGCGACGGCATCGCCGCGGTCCCCTGCGTCGCATCGCGCACCAGCGACAGCGCGCCCGAAGCACTGCCGTCCGCATCGATCCCTTCGACCTGCCAACCGGGCGCATCGATCGCGACGGCTCGCGCGCGCAGCGGGAACGGGATCTCGATGCGCGCGGCGCCTTCCGCAACGCGTCCCTCGAGCAGCACTTCGTGCACGCCCGGCTCGAGCGCGACCCACAGCGCGCCGTCGCTCTCGCGGCGCAGCGCTTCGGTGCTGCGCGCGTCGACGAGGATCTGCTGGGGAACGAACTCTGCCGCGTCATCGGTCGCAGCGGGCAGCGGGATCGCGGTCGCGACGGCTGCGTGCGCTTCGAGGCGCAGCCGCAAGCGATCGTCGCGCAACTCGATCGCGAGACGCGCGATCGACGCACAGTTTGGCGTACACACGGGCGGCTTCGACAGCCGCTCGTGCAGTTCCTGCAGCAGCTCCGCTGACGGAAGCTCGGCGCGAGCGATCGGCGCCCGCGAAATCAACATCGCGAGCAGCAGCACGGTCGAGACGGCGAAGCGCGCGAGCGCAGGTCCGCCACCATTTGGCGCCGCGCGGCGCAGCGCCACCAAGCACAACGCCGCGAGCAGCAACACGCGCGCGAACGACAACACGCGCGCGAAGAACGGCGAGATCAGCCACAGCCGCAGCGTCTGCTGCGCCTCGACGGGGCCGCTCCAGCTGAGATCGACCTGCAACCATTCCCAGGTCGGCACGCCCGGCCCGGTGGGAATGCGCGCATCGGGATCGAGCGA
>JANLTC010000359.1:0-7213 GCA_031362725.1 Deltaproteobacteria bacterium
CCCAGCGCACGACGATCTGCCCGCGCACGGTGCGCAGTGACAACACGCCGATGCGCAGCGCCGCGAGTGCGAACACGGCGCGCTCGCGCGGGTCGGCGAATGCGCGGAGTTCGACGATCACCTCGCGGTCGCGCACGCGCAGCTCGAGATCGAGCGTGTCTGCGACGAGCGATGCTTCGGGTTCGAACGCCGACTGGTGCATGCCGCCGAAGGACAGCTCGGGATCGGGACTCTTCATGGCGTTCCTCCGCGAGAGGGCCAATCTTGGGCCGGTGCGCGACAGATGCGGTCACATCGCGGTCACATCGGGACGGGGAGGGCAGCCCGTGCAATGTCCACGGACGCAGGCGCGGGAGCGAGGCCAGTCTAAGCGCGGCCGGATGATGTCGCCCGCTTCGGTCGGAGGCTGGGATAGACTGGCCGAAGAGCCCGAGTCGCGAGGAGCCCGCATGTCCGAGATCCCCACCTTTCTCCGCTGGGAGACGCTGACCAAGCGCCAGTTCGACAGGGTCGATCGCAAGAACGCGGTCGTCTTCGTGACCTGCTCGCCGCTCGAAGTGCACGGACCGCACCTGCCGCTCGGCGCCGACGCGCTCGAAGGCGAGGGACTGGCGGAGCGCACGCTGCGCTTCCTGCCCGAGGCGCACCGCGAGCGAACTTTCTTGAAGCTGCCGTTCGTGTACGCGGCCTGCGACGGTGTGCCCCAGCCCGGGACGATCGCGTTCCGCGCCTCGACGACGATCCGCGTGCTCGAAGACATGGGCCGCTCGCTCGCGGCGCAGGGATTCCAGAACGTGATGGTTTCGAACTTTCACGGCAGTCCGCGCCACTTCCTGGCGATCGAAACCGCCTGCGATCGCGTCTCGCGCGAGCGCGGCATCCGCATGGTGTCGGTGTTCTCGCTGATGCTGTCGCGTCTCAACGGCGGGGGCTCGGAGCTGGGCGACGTGCTCGGCCATCTGCCGGGCGTCACCAAGGCGGACTTCGACGGCGACACACACGGCGGTCTCGTCGAGACCTCGCAGCTGCTCGCGCTGCATCCCGAGTGGGTCGATCCGGACTACAAGACGCTGCCGCGTCGCACCGTCGACCTCTGGCTAGAGGAGACCGGCCGCGCGAAGCCGAAGACGGCGCGCGGCAAGCTCGCGTCGATCCCCGACATGTTCGAAGGCTTCAAGGCCGGCATCGCGTATTTCTGCGAAGAGACCTACTCGGGCGCACCCGGCGGCGCGTCGGCCGCGATCGGCGAGAACATCCTCGACCTGCTCGCGGAGAAGACCGCCGGCGCCATCGCGGAAGTGCTCGACGGCACGCTCTCGCACGAGAACTGGCACTCCCCGGTGTGGAAGCTGCGCCATGTCTTCGTGAACCCGGTTGCGGTGAAGATCGCCGACACGCTCCTCAACGTCCCCAAGACAGTGAGCTGAACCATGCCCCGATACGCCTACGAACGACTGACCGCGCTCGACAATTCATTCCTCGTGCTCGAGCGGCCCAACGCCTACATGCACGTCGCTTCGACGCTGATCTTCGAGTCGGGACCGCTGAAGCGTCCCGACGGCGGCGTCGACGCCGACCTCGTCCGCGCGATGATCGGCGCGTCGCTGCACGAGATCCCGCGCTACCGGCAGCGTCTCGCCTGGATCCCGTTCGAGAACCACGCCGTCTGGGTGGACGACGAGAACTTCCAGCTCGAATACCACGTGCGACACACGAGTCTGCCGCGCCCCGGATCCGAGGAGCAGCTGAAGCGGCTCTCGGCGCGCGTCATGCAGCAGCATCTCGACCGCTCGCGACCGCTCTGGGAGATGTGGATCGTCGAGGGCATCGAGAAGGATCGCTTCGCGCTGATCTCGAAGGTGCATCACTGCATGGTGGATGGCGTCTCCGGCGTGGACTTGATGAAGGTGATGATGAACGTCTCGCCCGACGCGACCGTGCCCGCCGAGTCGCCGCGCTTCATGCCGCGACCGGCGCCCTCCGCGATCGAGCTGATGCGCCACGAGTGGATGCGCCGCGCGAGCTTTCCGCTCGCCGCGCTGCGCGATCTGCGACGCCTCGCGACCGAGGCGCAGGACACGCGCCAGGAGCTGATCGTGCGGCTGCGCGCGGCCGCCGAGACGCTCGGCGCGACGCTGCGTTCGGCATCGCCGACGCCGCTCAATCGCCCGATCGGTCCGCACCGCCGCTTCGACTGGATGACGATGGCGCTCGCCGACGTGAAGGCGGTGCGCAAGGCGTTCGGCGGTTCGCTGAACGACGTCGTCCTCACCGTCGTGACGGGCGCCGTGCGACGCTTCCTCGATCGCCGCGGCGTGCGCGCGCAAGGACTCGACTTCCGCATCATGGCGCCCGTCTCGGTGCGCTCCTCGGGCGAATCGGGCGCACTCGGCAATCGCGTGTCGGCGTGGGTCGTGCCGCTGCCGGTGGGCGAGGACGATCCGCGCCAACAGCTGAAGGCGATCGCCGCGCACACCGCGCAACTGAAAGAATCGAAGAGCGCCATCGGCGCCGAGGTGCTGACCGGCGCGCTCGAGTGGACGCCGTCGCAACTGCTCGCGCTCGGTGCCCGCAACGCAACGCGCCTGTTGCCCTTCAACATGGTCGTCACGAACGTGCCCGGACCGCAGATCCCGATGTACATGGCCGGCGCGCGAATGCTCGAGATGTACCCGCACGTGCCGCTGATGGACAATCTCGGGCTCGGCATCGCGCTGCTCTCGTACGATGGTCACATCTACTGGGGCTTCAACGCGGACTACGACGTCGTGCCGGATCTCGAAGAGTTCGTCGCCGGCACGCGCGATGCTCTTGCGGAACTGGTGCGCGCTGCGCGGCCGCGGGCCGCGCGCGGAAGTACCTGATCGCTGAACTCGGTCGCTACGACCTCCCTGCGCGAAAAGGGGTAGCGTGCAATCGCGCTGGGCATTAGGACTACCGCGCTGATGGTTTCCCGCCCGCGCTCTCGTAGTCGGGCGAGGGGAGAAGGAACCGGATGACACAGATCAGAGTGTTGGGAGGCGTGCTGCTTCTCGTCGCCAGCGTCGCGCTGATGAACGCGCCCGACGCCCGGGCAGCAAGCGCGCAGGAACTCGACCGCGAGGGGATCGCCTCGTTGCAAAGTCTCTACGCGTCCAACCCCGCGGCGCGCCAGCTCGGTGAAAAGGCCGTCGCGGTGTTGGTCTTCCCGAACATCGTCAAGGCTGGCTTCATGTTCGGCGGACAGATCGGCGAAGGCGTATTGCTGAAGCGCGGCAAACCAGCCGGCTACTACAACTCCGTCGCGGCCTCGTACGGCTTTCAGGCGGGAATCCAGACCTTTGGCTACGCGCTCTTCTTCATGAACGGCGGCGCGCTCGCGTATCTCGATTCGAGCGGCGGTTTCGAGCTCGGCGTCGGACCGAGCATCGTCGTCGTCGATGCGGGTGTTGCCAGGTCGATCAGCAGCACGACGATTACACAGGACGTCTATGCGTTCATCTTCAACCAGAAGGGGCTGATGGCGGGCATCGGCATCCAAGGTTCGAAGATCACCAGGATCTCGAACTGAGCGGCGTCCTGCGCGCACGGACCCGGGAGAAGGGAACCACCTTGTCGAACACACGTCTGTTTCTTGCGGCGAGCCTGGCATGCATGCTGTCGGGTGCGGTCGCGTACGCCGCCGACACCGGCGCGGCCGATGCGCCGCAAGCGCAACCCGAAGTCCTGCTCAAAACGATTCGCGCCAACCAGAAGGCACTCGTCGGCGTCAATCTGCAGCTCAGCCCGGAGGAGGCCGCGAAGTTCTGGCCGCTCTACGACCGCTACAAGCAGCAGATCAACGCGATCGGCGACCGCGTGCTTGCAATCGTCGCCGACTACAGTGCAAACTTCCGCGATCTTCCCAACGACAAGGCGCTGCAGATGATGCAGAGCTACCTCGCCGCCGAGGCCGAGCGGCTCGAGGTGCGGCGCAGCTTCCTCGCCGACTTCGCCAAGATCCTCCCGGGGCGGACCGTCGCGCGCTTCTACCAGATCGAGAACAAGATGGACGCCGTGCTCCGTTACGATCTGGCCTCCACGATCCCGGTCGTCGACGAGAAGAGCGACACGCCGGCGAAGTGAGAGGCGGCCCGCAGCGGGCTCGGACGAATCGCTCCGAACGCCGCGCGAACTCCAGCATCGCCATCACTGCGCCGGCCGGGCACTCGAAGGGCTTGATGCCAGCTTCGATCGCCGCGCTCGATACGCAACGACGCACGGTGCCGCCGCGCGCGCAACGGCGCCGAGTTGGCGGGCTCGTGGGTGCGCGACCGTGAATCGGGGTGTGAGCTCGAAGCGTTCGAGCAGGCGCCGCAGCGAGACGCGGATCGCCGAGATCGAGAAGCGCTGCGCGGGACACGCGTGGCGGCCGTGGCCGAAGGTGCTCACGAGCTCGCGCGCCGGCACTTCGATGTGTTTCGCGAGCCGCCGGCCTTCGTAGTGATCGGGGTCGAAGCGATCGAGATCGGGCGCGGCGCTCGCGTTCGTGACCGAGAGCATCGTCGCGATCAGCACGCCGGGCGCGAGGCGGTAGCTGCGCGCGCCGTCGTCGAAATCGAGCGGACGCATCACTTGCCGCAACGTGAGCGAGCGCTGCGCGAGCCGGATCGACTCGGTGGCGGCGCGCTCGAGTAGGTCGTCGTCGCCGGCCTGTACGCGGGTCAATAGGGCCGGATGCAGCAGCAGGTTCACCAGCGTCCACGCGAGCGCGGCGTACAGGTTCGACTGCGCGCCGAGATGGATCAGCACGACGTCGCGTGCGATGCCCTGTTCGCGTGCGATGCCGTCCGTGTCGCTCCACGCGGCGCGGATCTGGTCGAGGAAGTCGCCACGGTGCGCAAGCGAGTCCTGCGAGCGCGCAGCGAGCGAAGGCGAGCGGAGCCCATCGGGATGGCCACTCGTATCCCGTGCGCGGATGATCTCGCCGAGCAATCTGTCGAGCCCTGCGAGCGCCGCCACTTCGCGACGCTTTCCGGTGGCGCGAGCGACGAAGAGCAGCGCCGGGTTCACGAACGACTCGGCCGTGTCGAGACGATCGAGCAGCGGGATCAGCCGGTCGAGGTACGCCGCGGACGCAGCCTCTTCGCCCGCCCAGCAACCGAGGCCGAGCCGATGCCCGAGCCTTCGCGCGAACGCGAAGCTCTCGAAGTGGCCCGCGTCACCGAGTTCGTCGAGTTGCCGCGCGACCGCGCGCTCGAGTGTGTCGAGATAGCCCTCGACTTCCTGGCTGCCAAAGAGGTCATGCGGCCGGTGGCGGCGGCCGACCACCAGTTCGAGCGGCGCCTTGTGCTTGAAGACGAGATTGAAGGTGGCGAGCCCGAAGCTCGCCTCGTGTTCGGGCAGCTTGTAGAGCGCTCGCACGCCTTCTGGTGAGAAGACACAAAAGAGCCTGAAGCCGAAGGCGTCAGTGACGAAGGTGTCGCCGTGACGCGCGCGCGCCGCCTGGAAGAACGCCGTCGGGTTGCGCAGCAGCGATGCGCCCGCGCCGAGCCACGGAACGATGCCGCCGAGCCGCGGCGGCATCGGCGCGACGGCGGGTAGCGCGCGACTCACGGGTGCGACGAACCCGTTACCTGCGCATCGAGCGCGCTGCGAACGCCGCGCGCGAGTTCGAGCGCCGCGCCCTTGCCCCAGTAGTGCAGGAAGAACAGCTGCGGGTCCTCTCCCATCATGTGATTGTGCAACGCGACGACGTGGATGCCGGCGCCTCGCAGCGAGCGGAGAACGCGTTGGACTTCGCCGGCCGTCATCGCGAAGTCGCCATCCACGCTGGCGTGTGCATCGCTTCCGCAGAATGCGGCCCAGGTGTTGACGCCCATCGCGGCGCCGCTCACGACGCCGTGCATCTGCACCTCGCGCCCGATCGTGAACTTGACGACCGCACCTTGGAGCGTCGGCTTCGAGCCGACCGCTGCGGCAAGCGCAGCGGCGTCGAGCGCTCCCGGGGCGGGCGCTGCGCCGCCGAAACCGGCCGCCGGTGCTGCGTTCTTCGCGCGCACACTGCGCACCGCATCCCAGACTCGCTTCACGCTGCCGGCGAGCGCCGTCGCGTCGCCGTGGCCGCCGATGTGCATGAAGAGCACGTGCGGCGTGTCGAAGACGAAGTGATTGTGGATCGCGGTGACCTCGAGACCGGCCGCGAGCGCAGCGTCGAGCGCCGGCGAGAGTTCATCTTCGAAGAGCACCGTGTCGCCCATCATCATCGCGCCGCCGGGAGCGGCTTGAAACGCCGCCCACGAGCCGAGCCCTGCTGCGGGATCGAGACGGGCGCCGTCCACCGTGACGGCGACGTCGCTGCGCGACCAGCCGACGCGCACGACGCCATCCGGCGTCGCCGTCGCCGAGACGCCCGCGGCACGACCGATCGCATCGGCATCGAGCGGGGGCGCAGCGCTCGATACGGTGCAGAGCGAGAAGAGCAGGATCGTCGTACCCCAAAGCGTTGCGCGCCCAATCAATGTGTTCTCCCCTTGCGGCATCAGCCGCCGAATCCGAAGTGCCACGCGATTCCCGCGATCGCGGAGCCGCCGAGCAGCGCGAAGACACCGGCATGGAAGCGCAGCGTCGCGACCGCCGCCGCGATGGCGATGGCGACCGCCGCGCCGTTCACGGTCTCCCACGCCGGCAGCTGCAACCGCAGCGGACCGACCGGAACGTCGCGCACGGTGCCGAACAGCACATGCAGCGAGAACCAGACCGTGAGATTGAGGATTACACCGACGATCGCCGCGGTGATACACGCGAGCGCGCCGCGCAGCGCGCGGCTCGAACGCAACCGCTCGACGTACGGCGCGCCGAGGAAGATCCACAGGAAGCACGGGACGTAGGTGACCCAGGTCGTCAGCACGGCGGCGAGCGTCCCTGCGACCCACGGCGTGAGCGTTCCGGGTTGCCGGTAGGCGGCAAGGAAGCCGACGAATTGCACGACCTGGATCAGCGGCCCCGGCGTGGTCTCGGCCATGCCGAGGCCGTCGAGCATCTCGCCGGGTGCCAGCCAGCCACGGATCTCGACCGCCTGCTGCGCGACATAGGCCAGCACCGCGTAGGCGCCGCCGAAGGTGACGACCGCCATCTTCGAGAAGAACACAGCGATCTCGGTAAAGATGTTGGCGCCGCCGAGTGTCGCGAACAGCAGCGCGATCGGCGCGGCCCACAGCGCGCCCCAGATCGTCGCGACGCGCAACGAGCGCGC
>JANLTC010000373.1:0-1947 GCA_031362725.1 Deltaproteobacteria bacterium
CCTCCCCCCATCTCTACGTGCTCGCCGGGGGGGTGCCCCCCCCGGCCGGGCGCGTCGCGTCGTGGGGGTCCCTCGCCCACTCCCGCTGGGCGCGCGCGCCGCCGGGCGCGCCGCTTCGCTGCACCGACGGCTGTCCGGTGCAGGCCAGCTGCCCGCACGATGCGGTCGCATTCTACGCGGGGCCCGACGACGCGATCGCGCGCGTCTGGCCGTGGTCCGACGTCTCGCCCGACCCGAGCCGCGACGCGCGTCGGCGCGCGCTCGAGACCGGTCGCTACGGGCGCTGCGTGTTCCACTGCGACAACGACGTACTCGATCACCAGGTCGTCGCGCTCGAGTTCGAGGGCGGCGTCACCGCGAGCTTCGGTTTGCAGGGACTCGCCGCGAACGAACAGCGCACGATCCGTTTGACCGGCACCCGCGGCGAATTGCGCGGCGTCCTCGACGGCGGCGCGATCGAGGTGTCGCGCGCGGGCGCGCTCGGCGTGGAACGCCACGAGATCGAGAGTGGCTCCGTGTTCGGTCATTTCGGCGGCGATCCCGGCTTGATGGCGCATTTCAGTGATCTGCTGCAGAGCGGCAGCCGCGCGGTGCGCGCATCGGGTCGCGCGGCACTCGAGAGTCACCTGATCGGCTTCGCGGCGGAGCAGGCCCGCGAGAGCGGGCAGGTGGTCGACATGCAGCGCTTTCGCGCTGACTCCTACACCGCGGCCGGGCTGGCGCTGTGATGAGCAAGGCGCAGCCGGGTTCGGCGAATGCGCTGCGCTGGCTGGTCGTCGGCGCCGTTGCGGGCGCCGCGATCGCCGCTGCGACGCTGGTGCGAGGCGGCGCGCCGAACGCTGTCGGCGCGACTGCGAGCGTTCCGTCCGAAGCCGTTGCGATCGTAAACGGCATGCCGATCACGCGCGATGCGCTCGCGCGCTTCACCGGCGCGATCGCGCGCGAGCGCGGCAACCTCGATCTCGATCCCGCCGAGCAGCGCCGCATCCTCGACCGGCTTATCGACGAAGAACTGCTGCTGCAGCACGGCATTGCACTCGGTCTCGATCGCAGCGAACCCAGCGCGCGTCGCGCGATCGTGTCGGCCGTGATCGACGCGATGACCACCGCCGAGATGCGCGATCCGGATCGCAGCGATCTCGCAGCGTTCTATCGCGACTATGGCAAGACGCTGGCGCGCGCCGGTGCGGTGCAGGTCGAATTGGCGTTCGTGCCGGTCGGCGTGATCGCGGAAGAGGAAGCGAAGCAGCGCGCCATCGAGATCGCACGCCGCGCGCGCGCCGGCGAGTCGCTCGTGGCGCTCGCCACGGCACTCGGGCGAGCGCTCGATCCGCCGCTCCCCGCCGGTCCCATCAACTTCGATGCGCTGCGCGATCGCTTCGGCAACGTCGTCGTGCAGGCGCTCGCGCGCCTCGCGCCCGGCGAAATCAGCGAGCCGGTGCGCGCGATGGACGGCTATTGGGTCACGCGCCTGGTCGCGCGGGAGCCGGACGTCGTGCCGCCCCTCGAAGACGTCACCGACGTGGTGCAGCAGGCCTGGGTCCAGCACGAGCACGACGCGCTTCTCACCCGCGAGATCGAGAAATTGCGCAAGCAGGCCGACGTCTCGATCACGGATGGGACGCTCGCTGGGGCCCGCTAGCAGCTGACCCAAGTAGGATCACACCTCTCGGAAGCCAACGCGGGGGCGTGACGTTCGGCCAGAACGTCCTCGGCGGCGCGTGTCGCAGCTTTGCGTCGGGCCTTCGAGGCGCCTGCCGGCCTGATGATCGGAGGGCTTCGCGGGTTCTATCCGAACGCCCCCCCCCGCTCTAGCAAGCCGTTCCGGAAGCGCTCCTGCGGAACAACGCGATCCAAGCGCGGGCGGGGGGCTCGGCCGAAAAAATACGCAGGCGGTGACAGCACACACGTCGCCGGGCCGCCGGTGTTCGTCCGCCGGGGACGTTT
>JANLTC010000383.1:0-3981 GCA_031362725.1 Deltaproteobacteria bacterium
CGCCGCCGAGGACGTTTCGGCCGAGTCCCCCGCCCGCGCGACTCGCAGCACCGATCCAAAGCAGCTACGGCGCACGCACGCGAGTCCGATCAGACGGAAGTGAGCGTCACTGGCAATCTAGCCGGGACACGGAACAGCGACGCGCCCCATTCGATGCGGTCGTTCACCAGCGCGATGTCGCGCGCCCGCGCGACGAGCGTGCCGATCGCCACCTGCGCCTCCATGCGGGCGAGATGCGCACCCAGACACAGATGCGCGCCGCCGCCGAAGGCCAGGTGGTCGCGCGCGTTCACGCGCTCGACATCGAAGCGGTCGGGCTCGGGAAACACGGCGGGATCGCGATTCGCACCCCAGAGCATTGCCCACACTTCGGTGTCCACCGGAATCGTGCGGCCGCCGAAGGTCGCGTCCTCGTGCAGCACGCGCAGCGTCATGCCAATCGGGCCTTCGAAGCGCAGGCATTCCTCGACCGCGTTGGGAACGAGTTCCGGACGCTCGCGCAGCTTCTGTGCCTCGCCCGGGTGGCGCGCCAGCGCCGCAACACCGTTGCCGATCAGCCCGATCGTGGTCTCGAAGCCGGCGATCAGCAGCCCGATCGACTGCACCACCAACTCGGAGTGCGTGAGTCGATCGCCCTCCTCCTCGGCGCGAATCATCTCGGAGAGCAGATCGTCGGTCTTGCTCTTCCGCCGCTCCTCGATCAGCTCGGTGAAATAGCCACCGAGCGCCATCGCGGCCGCCTGCGCGCGCTGTTGCACTTCGGGCGGCGCCATCTTGCCGGCGAGCGCATGTGTCGCTTGTGCCGTCCAGGTGGTGAAGCGATCGCGATCCGCGACCGGCACGCCGAGCATCTCGCAGATCAGCAGCGACGGAACCGGCAGCGCGAGATCGGCGATCACGTCCATGCTGCCGCGCTCGAGCGTGCGATCGAGCAACTGGTCGGCGATCGCCTGCGCGCGCGGTCGCCAGCTCTCGGCGGCGCGCGGTGTGAACGACTTCGAAACGAGTTTGCGAAGACGCGTGTGCCGCGGCGGATCCTGCTGCAGCATGAACTCGGAGGGACCTGCCGCGCCTTCCTCGGCGCGACGCGGGTAGCTGCCGTCGAGATGCCGAACGCCGCAGCGCACACCGCGCAGCAGACGCACGCAATCTTCGTGGCGCGACAGTCGCCACAACCCCATCGGCGTCTCGTTCACCGGCGCGACGCGCCGCAGATGATGGATCGACGGAAACGGATCCGCGTAGCGTTCGAGATCGCGTCCGGTGGTGAGATCGATGCCGTGGAACGCGGGATCGCGCTCCGGAGCGGGCGTTGCTTGCAGGGCCATGGAATCCTCCGCCGGGCGCGCGGCGCAGCATACCCGAACGACGAGGAGAGTCCCCATGTCCGAAGCTCCCAACCAGGCCTGGCTCGAGAGCGTGTTCCAGGCCACCAAGAACTGGGGCCGCTGGGGCGCCGAGGACGAGCGCGGCGCGCTGAACTTCATCACGCCGGCGCTGCGCGCAGCCGCCGCGACGCTGGTGCGCGACGGCGTCGCGGTGAGCTGCGCACGCGATCTCGCCGTCGATCCCTCGCCCGAGAATCCGCGACCGGCGCTGCATCACATGATGGTGGCGGGCGACGCGGCCGACCTGTGGGGGACGCCCGGAATCGGCGCGACGATGGACTTCGTCGGCGTCGCGTGTCACGGCATGGCGACCTCGCACATCGACGCGTTCTGCCACATCGCCGTCGACGGCCGCCTCTTCAACGGCTTCCACGTGAGCGAGGTGAAGAGCACCGGCGCGCTGCGCGGCAGCATCCTCAGCGCGGCCGACGGCATCGTCGGTCGCGGGGTACTACTCGACATCCCGCGACTCCGCGGCGTCGCATGGCTGGAACCGAGCGAGGCAATCCTGCCGGAGGAACTCGATCGCGCCGAAGCCGCGCAAGAAGTGCGCGTAGGCGAAGGCGACATCCTGCTCGTCGCGACCGGCCGCGACGCGCGTCGCGCGAAGCTCGGTCCGTGGGATCCAAACGGTGTCGGCCTCGCCGGTCTCGACCCGCGCTGCATCCCGTGGCTCGACGAACGCAGCATCGCCGTGCTCGGCTGCGACGGCGTGTCGGACCCGCTGCCCGCGTCGAAGATTCCGAGCTGGCCGTTGCCGCTGCACCAGTGCTGCCTCGTCGGCATGGGCGTGCACCTGCTCGACAACCTGGCGCTCGCCGAACTCGCGAGCGCGTGTGCGGAGCGCAGCCGCTGGGAGTTCCTGCTCACGGTGGCGCCGCTGCGGATCCGCGGCGGTACCGGATCGCCGATCAACCCGATCGCGATGTTCTGAAGCGGCTACGACCGCTGCCCGTGTAGCGAGCAGCAGCGAGCGGCGAGATTCGCGAGGCTAACGTGTCGGTAGGTGCGCAATGCGGCTGCCGAGCACGCCGGGCAGATACTCGATCAATTCGATCACGTTGCCGTCCGGGTCGCGGCAGCAGACGACCGACTCGATCCCGAGCGCGGGATCGGGCGGGCGCGGCTCGCGCAGGAACTCGATGCCGCGTGCACACAGATCGCGGTAGGCCGCGCGCAGATTCCGCGTGCGAATCGCGACGACGCGCGGCACGCGCTCCTCGATCGGCACTGCGGCCGCGGGGCCCTCCCAGCGCGGCTCGAGCCATTCGATCAGATCGAGACGGACGTGGTGCGGCTCCGGTCCCAGCGCCAGCAGCGCGCCGCGACCCTGCGCGCTCCGCAGCCCGAAGTTCTCCGCGACGAGCGCGGGCCAGATCACGTCGCGATTGTCGCGCAGCAGCTCGAAGCCGAGCGTCTGGTAGAACGCCAGCGACCGCTCGAAGTTCGTCGCGTTGACGGTGAAATGGAAGATCGACTCGAGCGCCCACTCGTTCTCCACGGCGTTCTCTCCTTGTGAATCTCGCCGCTCGCCGTTGGCTCGCTACGCGGGAAACGGGAATACCCCTTCGACGAGGCTCGGCGATTCATTGTCGTCTCGCCGCTTGCCGCTGGCTCGCTACGCGAGAGCGCTGGAAACGCGACGCCTTCGCTACCCAGAGAAATCCGGCAGCAGCGTCTCGCCGACCAGCCGCAGACTCTGCATCACGCTCGCATGCGACAGCGTTCCGAACTGCATCAGACACATCAACCGATCGGTGCCGAGCTCTGCGTAGCGTGCGAGCTTGCGCCGGCACAGATCAGCGTCTCCGATGATCACCGATTCCATCGCTTCGAGTGCCTCGTACGCCTCGACCGGATCGAGCGCGTGACCGGCGAGCTGCCGGTTCAGCAAGCGGATCACCGGCACCGGGTCGTCGAGATCGAGATCCGTCGCGACCTGCCCGGCCGCGACCGCGCGCGTCGCGGCGGGATCGTTCGCCTGCGCGTTGCCGCGGATCGCATCGATCCAGACGCTGCGCGGCACGCGGAACACGATCGGTGCGGCGTTCACGAACCACAGCGCGGCCTCGGCGGCACGACTCTCGATCGCCGCCTCGCGCGTCTCCGTGCAGTGCAGGAACGTGAAGACCGCGCGCCGGTCGTTGATGAACTGTCCCGCGGGCTGGCAGCGCGCGAGTCCCTTCTGGTAGTGCGTGAACAGCTCCGCCAGCAGCGCGAGCGGCGAGAGCAGCGTCGTTGCGAGCGCGCCGACACCGAGTTCTCCCGCCATCTCGAACGAATCGGGACTCGTGCAGGTCTGCCACAGCGGCGGATGCGGCTTCTGCAGCGGCTTCGGCACCACGTTGCGCTCGGGGATCACCAGGTTCGGACTGTTCCAGCTGAATGCGTCCTGCGTCCACATCTGCGGCAGCATGCAGAGCGCCTCGCGCAACTGCTCCCGTGAGGTGTCGGGATCGACGCCGAAGGCTTCCCACTCGGTGCCGCCGCTGCGGGCGAGTCCCATCTCGAGGCGGCCGCGCGAGAGCAGATCGACCCACGCCGCGCGCTCGGCGACGCGCAGTGGATGGTTGATCTTGAACGGCGCGAGCAC
>JANLTC010000395.1:0-7463 GCA_031362725.1 Deltaproteobacteria bacterium
ACCTACGCTGTCTGGTGGATTCGACAGGCGCTGGTGCGGGCGATCCAGAATCACTCGCGGACGATCCGTCTGCCGTCGCACGTGCACGACCGACTGCAGCGCAGCCAGCGCGTGCGCGCGGAGCTGACCGGCAAGCTCGGCAGCGAACCGACAGCCGCTGAACTCGCGCCCGAACACGGAACCGACATCGACTCGCTGGAATCGCTCGACCGACTCTCGCGGGAGGCCATCTCGCTCGAGTCGTCGGTGGCCGGCACCGAGAAGCGTCTCGAGGAATTCGTCTCCGATCCGACGGCGATCACGCCGGATGGCGGCATCGACGGCGATCGCATGCGCTCGGGCGTCGGCTCGCTGATCCAGAGCCTTTCCGACCGCGAACAGCTCATCCTGCGCCTGCGCTATGGCCTCGGCGGCGAGGAGGAACACACGCTCGAGCAGATCGGGCAATCGCTCGGTCTTTCGCGCGAGCGCGTGCGACAGCTCGAAGCGCGGGCGCTGAAGAAGCTCCGCGAGACCGCGCCGGCGCAGCGCCTGTATCCGATCCTCGAGCCCTGACGCGCTGCTCTAGTCGATTGAGGCGGCGACCGGCTTCGGCTCGGTCGCCGCTGTCATTTCGTGATGCTGCGAACTCGCGAAGCGCACGCGCAGCGTTTCTACCAGCACGTAGGCGGCGGGCACCACGAACACCGTGAGCGCCGTCGAAAAGGCCATCCCGCCAACAGCCGCGATTCCGAGTGGCGCGCGCAACTCGCCGCCTGCGCCGACACCGAGTAGCTCACCGAGTTGCCGGTTGCCGCCGAGCGCAATCGGCAGCATGCCGACGATCGTCGACAGTGCCGTCATCAGAATCGGCCGGAACCGCGTGCGCGCGGCCTCGAACGCCGCGTCGGCAATTCCGTGACCCTGTTCGCGGAGCTGATTCGCGAACTCCACGATCAAGATCGAGTTCTTCGCCACCAACCCGACCAGCATCACCATCCCGATCTGGCTGAACAGGTTGAGCGTCGTGCCCGTGAGCCAAAGCGTCGTGAGCGCTCCGGTGAACGAGAGCGCCACCGCGATCAAGATCGTCAGCGGATGCACGAAACTCTCGAACTGCGCGGCCAGCACCAGGTAGATCACTGCGACGCCGAGCAGGTAGGCAAAGACGATCGCCTGGCCCGATTCGAAGAACTGCTCCGACTCGCCCGAGAAGCCGACGTGGTAGCCGCCTTCGCGCGGGAGAATCTCCTCGGCGAGCGCGCGCACGCGCAGCAGGGCTTCGCCTTGCGACGAACCCGGCGCGAGACTCGCGCTCACCGTCGCCGCCCGCTGCCGATCGAAATGCGGCACGCCGCGCGCCGCCGTGGTTTCAGTGACGCGCGCGACGGAGGAAATTGGAATCACGCCGCCGCCGCTCCCGTGGACGTACAGCAGCGGGATGTCACCGGGGCGTGAGCGCCTGTCGCGCTCGAGCTGCACGATCACGTCGTAGGTCTGGCCGCCGACCTTGAAGGTCGAGAGGTCCGTGCCACCGAGCAGGATCTGCAGTGTGGTCGCGACCTCGCGCACCGAGACGCCGAGGTCGCTGGCGCGATCGCGGTCGATCGTCACGTCGAGCTGCGGCTTGTTGAGCAGCAGGTCGCTGCGCACGTTCAGCAGACCGGGCACCTCCTGCGCTGCGCGCTGCGTGAGCTGATCGGCGTATCCCGCCAGCGCCGCGACGTCAGGGCCAGTCAAGACCACCGAGATCGGCTGCGAGCCGAAGCCGTTGCCGAGCGCCGGGAATTCGCTCGCAAAGGCCTGCACGCCCGTCACCCCCGCGAGTTTGGGACGCAGCTCCTGGATCACGTCGCGAATGTGTCGATCGCGCTTCTCGGCCAGCGATCCGATCACGATGCCTTCGTTCACGAGACCCGGCGCACCCAGGCCGAGGGCGATCACCGAGAAGCTACGGTCGAGTTCCGGCGCCGACCGCGTGATCGCCTCGACCTGGTGCTGGTAGCGATCGGTGTAATCGATCGTCGAGCCTTCGGGCGCGCGTGTGATCACGAAGAAACCGCCGCGATCGGCAGGCGGAATGAACTCGCGATCGACGGTGCCCGCGAAGAGCATCACGAGACCCAGCGCGAACCACGCCACACCCACCCCGACGGTCGCTCCGCGGTGCGCCATCGCGCGTCGCAACAGCACCGTGTAGCCCCCGGTGAGTCCGTCCGAGCCACGGGCGAGTGCGGCGCGCAATCCCGTCTCGCGCTGCCCGCGACGCAACACCCGCGCGCAAAGCGCAGGGGAGAGCGTCAGCGCGACCAGCCCGGAGATTGCGACCGACGCGGCGACCGTCACGCCGAACTCACCAAAGAGACGGCCCGTCGTGTCCGATAGGTACGCGAGCGGCAGGAACACGGCGACCACCGAGACGGTCGATGCGACCACGGCGAACGAGATCTCGCGCATGCCGCGGATCGCCGCCTCGCGAGGGGGCGTCCCACCCTCGACCCAGCGAGTGATGTTCTCGAGCACGATGATCGCGTCGTCGACGACCAGTCCGATCGCGAGCGTGAGTCCCATCAACGTCAGCGTGTTGATCGTGAAGCCGGCGAAGTAGAGGATCGTGAAGGTTCCGACGATCGAAACGGGAATCGCCACCGCCGGAATGAGAGTGGCGCGGAGCGTGCGCAGGAACAGGTAGATCACGATCAGGACCAGCACGACTGCCTCGCCGAGCGAGTGCAGCACGTTGCTGATCGATTCGCGGATGAATGTCGAGCCGTCGAAGGCGACGGTGAGCTTGACGTCCGGGGGCAGCTCCCGGCGGATCTGTTCCATCTCGGCACGCACCGCATCGACGACCGCGATCGTGTTGGCGCGCGACAGCTTCACGACGCCGAGACCGACGGCCGCCTCGCCGTTGAAGCGCACGATCTTCCGCTCCGTCTCCGGCCCGACCGCGACGCGCGCCACGTCGCGCAGCCGCACCGCCTGGCCCTTGACGTTCGCGACCACCATCTCTTCGAAGGCGCGCGCGTTGTCCAGTTCGCCGAGCGTGCGGACGGTGAACTCCTTGTCGGGACCCTCGATACGACCCGACGGGATGTCGACGTTCTCGCTCGCGAGCGCCGCGGCTACGTCGGCGATCGTGAGCTGGAACGACGTCAGCCGATCGTTGTCGATCCAGATCCGCATCGACATCCGGCGCTCACCCGCGATCACCACCTGCGCGACACCGGACAGCTTGGCGATGCGGTCCTGCACGACGTCGTCGGCGATACGCGAGATCGCGATCTGGTCGCTACCGCCGGACAGCGCCAGCCACAGCACGGGGCTCGCGTCGGCGTCCTGCTTGGCGACGATCGGCTCGTCGACGTCCTTGGGAATCTGGTTGCGGGCGCGGGCGACGCGATCGCGCACGTCGGCGGCAGCGAGATCGACGTCGCGGCCCAGTTCGAACTCGACGGTGATGCTCGACACCTGTTCGCGCGAGAGCGAGGTCAGATGCTTCACGCCTTCGATACCGATCAGCTGGTTCTCGAGCGGCTCCGTGACCGAGGTCTCGACGACCCCGGGGGCCGCGCCCGAGTAGACCGTGATCACGGAAACGATCGGCGGATCGACGTCGGGGAGCTCGCGGTTCGGGAGTCGGAACAACGCGATTACACCGAGCATCGTGATCAGCAGCGAGATCACCGTCGCGAGAACCGGCCGCTCGATGCAGATCTCGGAGAGTCTCACGCGCCGCCGCCACCCGCCGCCGCAGCGCTCGGCGTCGCCGACGGCGCAGCGTCCGCGGCCGCCGAGACCGCCTTCACCGGCGCACCCGCGTGTACCTTGTGGGTACCCGCCGTGACGATTCGATCGCCTGCACGAAGCCCCGTGACGATCTCGACGCGCCCCGGCTCGCGCCCGCCCAGTTCGACGGCCACGCGCTCCGCCTTGTCGTCGGCGCCGATGCGCCACACGAATGTCCCGTCACTGTTCGTGACGAGCGCTTCCTCGGGCACCAGCAAGGCGTCGCGCTGCCCGAGTTCGGCTTGCACGCGTGCGAACATGCCCGGCAACAGCGTGCCATCGGGATTCGGCACGCGACCCTTGATCAGGATGCGACGCGTGGTCGAGTCGACGCTCGGTGCGATGAAGCGGATCTCGCCGGGAAAACGCCGCTCGGGAAACGCTGCGACTTCCAGTTCGTACGTGGCGCCCAGACGCGCCAGCGGGAGCACCGCTTCGGGAATCGTGAAGACGAGCGAGAGCGGGTCCACGCCATCGATGCGAACCAGTCCATCGTCGACTTTGATGCGTGCGCCCGGCGAGACCAACCGCGCGCCGACGCGACCGTCGAAGGGCGCCCGGATACTCGTGCGCTCCAGCTCGACGCGACGCAGTTCGGTGCGCGCGCGCGCGCCTTCGAGGTTTGCACGCGCCTTGTCGAGCTGGGCGGCCGCCGCGGCGTTCCGGTTCGCGAGTGTATTGGTGCGCTCGAAGTCTTCCTGCGCCAGCGCCAGCTCGGCCTGGGACTCGCGAAGGCGCGCGGCCTGCTCACGGTCGCGCAGCCGGAAGAGCACGGTGCCCGCCGTCACGGACTGCCCATCCTGGAACTCGACCGACTCGACCACGCCGGGCACTTCCGACTTCACCACGACCGAATTGTCGGCCTGCAGCTCGCCGAGCAGATCGGCGCGTTCGTGGAAGGCTTGGACCGCGAGCGTCACGACTTCCACCGCGGGCGGCGGAGGACCCGGCGGCGCGCTGTTTGGAGTGTCGCCACCGCATCCGGCCGCGCACGCGAGCACGAGCACCACGGTCGCCGCAACGGCCGTCCGCGCTCGAATCATCGTGATGATGGAGGCGCATCGGGACGACCCGGCGCAACCCAACGTCGTCGGGGAGACCACGTCCCGAGACTATCCGATGCACCCTGGCGATGCCGCACTCGGCGCCGCGGGCGAGGGGTACTCGTCGCGTTATGATGCCGCGCCTCTTGCTGCCCCTTCATGGCGGCCCGCGTCGAGCGACGGGAGATTCGCGTGCATCTGCTCTGTCTCGACCTCGAAGGCGTGCTCGTGCCCGAGATCTGGATCGGAGTGGCCGAGCGAACCGGGATCGCCGAGTTGCGCATGACCACGCGCGACGAACCCGACTACGACAAACTGATGCGCCGTCGCATCGCGATCCTCGAACGCGAGGGCCTCGGCATCGCCGACATCCACGCGGTGATCGGGGCGATGGACCCGCTGCCCGGCGCACGCGAGTTCCTCGACTGGGCGCGCGAGCGGCTCCAGGTGTTGATCCTCTCCGACACCTTCTACCAGTTCGCGATGCCCTTGATGCGCAAACTCGGCTGGCCCACGCTGTTCTGCAACTTCCTCGACGTCGACGGCAACGGCCGCGTCGTCGGCTACCGGTTGCGCCAGCAGGACGGCAAACGCAAGGCGGTGCAGGCGCTGCACGGCCTCGCGTTCCGCGTGATCGCCGCCGGCGATTCGTACAACGACACCACGATGCTCGGCGAAGCCGAGGCCGGCATCCTCTACTGCCCGCCCGAGAACGTGGTGCGCGAGTTCCCGCACTTTCCGGTTGCGCGCGACTACGACGATCTCCGCCGCGAGATCGAGGCTGCGCTCGCGAGGCTCGGATGATGGCGGCGCGCTTCGCGGTAACCGAGTCCGAGTGGCGCGCATGGCGGGAGGACGGCTTCTTCTTGCGCCGCGCCGTCTTCGACATCCACGAGATCGGCGAAATGCGCGCCGCGTCGGATCGCGTCCGTGACGTCGCGCTGCAACTCGCCGCCGCGGGCCGTCCCTACGAGGTCGACGGCAATCGCTACATCGACGCGGGCGCCGTCACGGTGCAGCTGGAACACCGACCGGGTGCCGCGGCGCTGCGCGTGGTCGAGCCATTCCACGCGCTCGATCCGTTCTTCGATCGCCTGATCGACGACGCGCGCCTGGTCGAACCCATGTGCGATCTCGTCGGCGCGCCGCGTGTCGGGCTCTGGACCGACAAGCTCAACTTCAAGCCGCCGCACGACGGATCCGGATTTCGCTGGCACCAGGATTCGCCGTATTGGGCGCACGCGTGCCGTCATCTCGATCAACTCCCGAACGTCATGCTGGCGCTCGACGATGCCGACGAAGCGAACGGCTGCCTGCGCGTGGTCCGCGGCAGTCACCGTCACGGCTTGCTCCCGGGCCGCGAGGGAGAGGGCATGCTCGGCCCGCTGTTCACCGATCCGCGCCATTTCGATCTGCAGGCGCAGGTGGCGGCTGCGATGCCCGCCGGTTCGATGGTCTTCTTCAGCCCCCACACGGTGCACGGCTCCGAGCCGAATCGTTCGGACCGCATCCGACGCGCGATGGTGCTGACCTACCAGCCGAGCGGCCACGACCAGTTCAAAGCGGCCGGTCGTCGCGAAGCGGCGACGAGCTAGACGCAAAGCGAGAGCGGAGGGTCGATGGCGGCACAGCGCGACACCTGGATCGTGACCGGCGGGGCCGGCTTCATCGGTTGCAACTTCGTTCGTCACGCACTCGCGACTTCGGATGCGCGCATCGTCGTGCTCGACCTGCTGACCTACGCCGGCAGCCTCGAGAACCTGCGCGGCGTGATCGATGGCGAACGCGTCTCGTTCGTGCAGGGTGACATCGCCGACGCCGACGCGGTCGCGGCGGTGTTCCGCGATCACCAGCCCAGCGCGATCGTCAACTTCGCGGCCGAGAGTCACGTCGATCGCTCGATCGAAGCGCCGCGCGATTTCCTCTCTACCAACGTCGCAGGCACCTTCGAGCTGCTCGAGGGCGCGCGACGGCATCTCGCCAGCGCCAACGCGGCCACGCGCGACCGCTTCCGCTTCCTGCACGTCTCGACCGACGAGGTCTACGGCACACTCGGAAGCGACGGCCTCTTCTCGGAAGACACGCCCTACGCGCCGAACTCGCCCTACTCCGCGTCGAAGGCCGCCGCCGACCATTTCGTGCGGGCCTACCAGCACACCTTCGGCGTGCCCACGCTGGTGACGAACTGCTCGAACAACTACGGGCCGTACCAGTTTCCCGAGAAACTGATTCCGCTGATGATCCTGAACGCGCTCGAAGGCAAGCCGCTGCCGATCTACGGCGACGGCGGCAACATCCGCGACTGGCTCTACGTCGAGGATCACTGCGAGGGCATCCTGCAGGTGCTGCGCAAGGGTCGCGTCGGCGAGAAGTACAACGTCGGCGGTGGCAACGAACGCACCAATCTCGAACTCGTCGATCGTCTCTGCTCGCTGCTCGACGAGATGCGCCCCGCTCCGCAGAACCCTGCCTTGCACGACCACGGTCACCGTAGCTACACGGACCTGAAGACCTTCGTCGTCGATCGCCCGGGGCACGATCGTCGCTACGCGATCGACGCGCAGAAGATTCGCCGCGAGATCGGCTGGTCGCCGCGTCACGATCTCGAGAGCGGCCTTGCCCACACCGTGCGCTGGTATCTCGACAACGCCG
>JANLTC010000046.1:0-19537 GCA_031362725.1 Deltaproteobacteria bacterium
CGTGTGAACGACGTACCCTTCAGGAAGCCGGCGCCCGCGATGATGCCAGAAGAGCCCTTTAGTAATGCGCTTGGCGACGCGCCCGATTCGCTCTTCTTCCACGTCAGTTGTTGTGCGCAGGAAGTAGATGCCAGCCGGCGACCTCTCCTCGGCGACGGTCGTGCGCGCGAGGAAGTCTCGCATGAAGCCCTCCGCCTCAGGCCGGAGAAGCGAGCGTTTGATCTTTGCGATAGGCGCTGCCGCCTCAGGGTGATTGGCCACGTCTTCGTGCAGGCCGATAGCAAGGCGGAAGTACTCGTCGTCCTTTGAGGCTCCGCGATTGCAATCCTCGCAGCTTGGCACGGTGATCAAACCCTCGCGGCTCGCGAAGAGGTTCTGCGGAGGAATGTGATCATCGGTTAGTGGCCCCACCGCTCCGCAGTAGACGCACTCGCCATTCTTCCGATCTCGTCTGGGCATCGGCACGCGCTCTTCTCGCCGGCTAACGGATCGGCGATCAGGTGCACCAAACAGCGCAACCGACGCCGCTCAAAGCTGAGCCGGCCGCCGCCAGAATGTCACCACGTGCCGGTTGAGACAAGCTGTTTGGTGTCAGCTGCGTCGCGTTGTTAGCCGGCGCGCTGTCGCGCCAGACTAGGATGAGAACTGGGGTTCCGAGGCGGTGCAGCCAAACAATCCTCCGCAGTGGAGCCCATATTCGACGACTCGGAGGTCGCGGCCCCGCCAGTCGGTCGTCCAGAAGTCCCTGCTCTGCCAATCGGCGTGTGTGACAGCGAGCTCAAGGCGAAGGTAGCGCGAGGTTGGCATCGCGGAGAAGGCTGAGAAGAGGCGGAATAGCTGATCGAATCGGGAGGCATCGCCGTACAGAGTTAAACAGAGGGCGTCCATCTCGCGTGGAAGCGAGAGAACGCCGATTTTGTAGATCTTGAAGTGACCCACCATTTCGTGCTGCTCGCCTTCGCGGAGCGCTTGGGAGTTCTCGAAGTGACCGAGGGTTCTTCTGCCGAGAAGGCCCTCCCCAATGTCGCCGCCAATCGCAGAGCCGTCGAACTGAAACAGCTCCTCACTCCTTCCTCCGTGGTCCACGAAAAGCTTAGATTGCCATTCTGACACGCGTATCGCGATCGATTGTACCTGCTGCGACTTCGGCCACCCGATTACTTCGTTCATTTCACTCCACCCGCCGAGGGTTGCGCCTCACCTGCGTAGCTGGCAGACGAAGCCGTTTCAGATGCATGTTCTTGTTAGCCGGCGAGGGGAAGGGAGAATAGATCCGTCTGGCGTAACCGACGAGAGCGTTGATGCAAAGAACACTTCTAGGCCAACGTTGAACTCATAGATCAGTCCCGCGAGCTGCCACGAGACAACGGAACCGTCGCGGAACGCAAACACCGGCCCCCCGCTGACCCCACCCCAATGGAAACCCGGCGGCGGAGGGCGAGAGAGATCGTTACAGACCCAACTTTCCCGCTCGAACTTTATAGTGATGTGATCCTCGTGGACTGAGTACGCCGTCTCAAGTACGTGAGCGAGGTCCCAGATGAAGCCGCCAGACACTCGCTCCTTCGCCGTCCCGGGGTAGCCGCCGAAGAAGACGCCCTTCGTCGGCTGTGGAATGCGAGGAGGCCAGCTTGGGGCCGTGTGCGCCACCTTCTCGATAGCAGCAATCTCCGCAGGCGAGACTCTCAGTGTCGCGATCTCCAGAAGGCGGTCTTCTGCGATGAGGCGCTCACTCGGATTGAACGGAATGGAGCCGAGCCAACAGCCGAGATCAGGATAGAGCGCCGCTGCTTGGCGATATCCGTCAACGACATGCCAAGCAGTGAGTGCGATGGGGCCAGCTCCCATGTCGATGAAGAAGACGGTGCCGTTGTCAACCGGGTCCTCCGCCACTCCGCGCCCTACTCGCAACCAATACACCGGAGCCGTGCAGTCCATCAGCAGTCTGGTAATGGTTGCCGCGAGACCTGACCGCAGCGCTCGGATGGCGTCCAGTCGCCGTACGTCGCGGTCCACTAACTCCTCCTTCTCGGCCGGCTAACGGCTTGCGGCTCACCTGCCGCCCGCCGTGGACCACACTACACCGCCCGGCGGCCCGCTGCGAAGCCACAACGTCGGCGCAACGCGCCGATCCGGCCGCCGGCCGCGGCGGCCGCCAACCCAAAGCCGCGGGCGGTCAGGTGCAGCCGCTTGTTAGGCGGCATCCGGCCAGCATGGACCTCAGTACGGAACTATTTGTACAACTGGCTCCGCGCCGCAGTTGTAGTTCGCCGCCTCGCAGCGACTGACTCGAACGCGCACTTCACGCGCTGATTCATCAACCGAGACCAGCTCGAAGTCGCAAGCGACTGATTCGGAGCACGCCTTCTCCGATTCAGATGCAAGTGTGGGCACACGCGCCGATGGGAAGATCCGAACAACCTCACGCGTGGGAAGAACAAGCCGGTAGATAGAGGCATTCCCGTAGACGTAGCCTGTGATGACGAGAAGGGCCTTCCCCTGCTCAAGCCACGCGACCGAGACAACGTCTGTCGCCCACGCCGCTTGTTGCCAAACTCGATCTGCGAGCGACCACGCCTGGGCTTGTGGAACCGACATTGAGACCGAGAGGACCGCCATCTGCGTGCCAAGCGCGTCATCACAGAACAGGAAGAAGGCGAAGGGACCACCCTCGGGCGAGACATGGGGCCCAGCCGCGCAGTTCCGCCCAGAAACAGGAACGCCTGACGATTCTTGTGGCGCTTTCGCCTGTGCCAACCACGCAGGCGTAGCCAGCGAAAGGGCCGCGAAGGCCACAATCCCTGACGCGATCCTGTGAGCGTGACTTGCGAGTCGCTTCAAGCTCTGCCGCCTAACAGGTCTTCTACTGCAATCCCGCAGTCTACTCCCCCCGTTGCAAACACTGCAATTCGCCGCTGCGACGATCTCATACCTACCGAACACGCAGCCTATTTCCCTCATCCAGGCGATTAGGCTGCGCGCTCGCGGTCTGTCTTTGCAAGTCGAGGTGATGGGAACTAGCCTGCGCGTCACGGATTGGTTTCTCGTCGGCAATCATCCGAACATTCGTCCGTCCCATCCCTCACCCCGAATTCGCGCATCGCCCGGTTGTCCCGGGTTTGTGCCGGGGTATCTCCGTGAACGAACACGACCACGATTGCGCGGCGCCGGACTCGGGTGCCGGTACGACCGACGCGTCGACGAGTCCGCGTCTGCTCGATCAGATTCGCAACGCGCTTCGACTTCGCCACGCGAGTCCGCGAACCGAGACGGCGTACGTCCATTGGGCGCGGCGTTTCATCCTGTTTCACGGCAAGCGGCATCCGGCCGATCTCGGGCCCGAGGCGATCACGGCGTTCCTGAGCTTTCTCGCGGTCGAGAGAAACGTGGCGGCGTCGACGCAGAATCAGGCGCTCAACGCGATCGTCTTCCTGTACCGCCGCGTGCTCGGGCGGGATGTGCCACAACTCGATGAGTTGGTGCGCGCGCGGAAGCCGCGGCGGCTGCCGGTCGTGCTCACGCCGCCCGAGGTGCGTGCTGTGCTCGCGCGACTCGAGGGTGTGCCCCGACTCGTGGCGGGTCTGCTCTATGGATCGGGCCTGCGACTGCTCGAAGCGCTGTCGCTGCGCGTGAAGGATCTCGACTTCGCCACGCACGAGATTCGCATCCGCGATGGCAAAGGACGCAAGGATCGCGTGACGCCGCTTCCCACTTCGCTCGAGGCATCGCTCACGCTTCAGTACGGACGCGCTCGCATGCTTCACGATCGCGATCTTCGCGATGGCTTCGGAGCGGTGACCCTCCCGTATGCGTTCGCGCGGAAGGTTCCCGGCGCGGAGTACGCGTGGCCGTGGCAATGGGTCTTCCCCGCCACCACGCGCTACCGCGAGGCGGCCACTGGCGTCGAGCGCCGCCATCATTTCCACGAGACAGCGGTACAGCGAGCGATGACCCGCGCGGTGCGCGAGTCGGGACTCGCGAAGCGGGCGAGTTGTCACACGCTGCGGCACAGCTTCGCCACCCATCTGCTCCAACGGGGCTACGACATCCGAACCGTGCAGGAACTGCTCGGCCATCGCGACCTCAAGACCACGATGATCTACACCCACGTGCTGAATCGCGGCGGCCTCGGTGTGCGCTCTCCGCTCGACGAATAGGGTCGGGTCGAGAGTTTCCCGTGCAGCGGTCCGAACAGGCCCGACCCGCCGCGCGTCCGATCCCCCACGTACCACGCCGGGCGGGCGGCCGATCCGCCGCCTCATTCCCCTCGCGCGCGGGGCTCTGCGCGCCGAAAGAGCAATCCATATGCGTCCGTTATCCTCGCTCGCCATGAGCATCCCGCGACTCCCGGTCCCCCTCGCGCGCCGGCCTTCCCAACCCTCTTATAGCTGCGGCGTTCTCGGCGCCGGGCTGGCGCTGATGCTGGCGCTGATGCTGGCGGGCGGACCCGCGCGCGCCGCGACGGAGCCGGCCGCAGCTTCGGCGGGAAGCGCGCTCACTTGCGAGACGCTGCCCCGGCTGCTCGGTGCCTATCTCCAGAACCACCTGCAGTACCGCGCGCTCACGGCGGAACTGAAGGAGCGCGTGGCCGAGACGAACCTGCGCTACCTCGACCCCTCCCGGTCGCTGTTCGTGCAGTCGGACATCGACACGCTGCGACGTCAGTTCAACGGCGTATTCACTTCGCTCTCCGTCGGTGACTGCTCCCAGCTCGAGGAGATGCACAAGCTCAGCATCGAGCGTTACAAAGAGATGGAAGAGTTCGTGCGCGCGTACGTGTCGCGCCCCGACTACGCGATCGACAAGGAAGCCACCCTGGTGGTCGATCCCGACAAGCGCGGTTTTCCGAAGAACAAGGCCGAGCGCGAGGATCTCTATCGGCGCCTCGTGCACTTCCAGATGTCCAATTTCATCGCCAACGGCGAGCCGATGGAAGAGGCGAAGAAGAAGCTGATCCACCGCTACGAGCTGACCACCCGCCGCGCCACGGAGACCAAGCGCGACGAGATCTATGCGCGCTTCCTGAATGCGTTCGCAAGCTCACTCGATCCGCATTCGGCGTACCTGACACCGGAGAACAACGAAGACTTCAAGATCCACATGGGCCTGTCGCTGCAAGGGATCGGCGCCGTGCTGTCGTCGCGCGACGGCTACACGGTCGTCGAGGAAGTTGTGCTCGGTGGGCCTGCCGACCGCTCGGGGCAGCTGAAGAAGAACGACAAGATCGTCGCGGTCGGCCAGGCAGGCGCCAAGATGGTCGACGTGATCGACCTCGACCTGCGGGAAGTGGTCCAGATGATCCGCGGCGAGAAGGGCACCCCGGTGCGCCTCGCGGTGCTGCGGCCGGGCGAGAGCACCCGGATCGAGATCGGCCTCGTGCGCGACAAGATCAATCTCGAGGAGCAGGCCGCGAAGCTGCGCTTCGAGGAACTGAAGACCGGCGACAAGACCTACAAGCTCGCGATCCTCGACCTGCCTTCGTTCTACGGCGACAAGGACACCGGTGCGCGTCAGGCAACCGACGACGTGCAGAAGCTGCTGAAGGAAGCGCGCGCGGCAAAGGCCGATGGGCTGCTGCTCGATCTTTCGCGGAACGGCGGCGGCCTGCTCGACTATGCGGTGAAGATCACCGGCTTCTTCATCGGGAAGGGCGGCGTGGTGGCGGTCGGCGATTCGCAAGACCGCACGCAGGTGCTGGAGGATCCGGACGAAGGCATCGAGTGGGCGGGTCCGCTCGTGGTACTGACGTCGCACGTGACCGCGTCCGCTGCGGAGATCTTCGCGGGTGCCGTGAAGGACTACCGGCGCGGTGTGATCGTCGGCGACGATCACACCTTCGGAAAGGGCAGCGTCCAGACCGTCGCTCCGCTTCCGCCCGGACTCGGCGCGCTGAAGTTCACGACGGCGCTCTTCTATCGGCCGGGCGGCAAGTCGACCCAGCAGATCGGCGTGCCGGCCGACATCGTCTTCCCCGCCCTCACGGCCACCGATGAACTGTCCGAGACCAGCCAACACTACTCACTGCCGGCGCGTTCGATCGAATCCTTCGCGAATGGCACGCCGCGCCAGAGTGGCGGATTCATCGCGATCGACGACGCCACGCTACGGACGCTGGCGCAGCGTTCGCAAGAACGCGTCGCTGGCGACTCACGCTTTGCGGACATCGACAAGGAACTCGCCAAGCAGCGCGCCAACGAAGGCGTCGTGAAGGTCGCCGATCTGCTCGAGAAGAAGGAAAAGGACAAGGAGAAGGAAACCGTGAAGCCCGACGCCGCAGCGTCCGGTGGAGCGGCTCCTGCGGACGGCGCAGCCAAGGCGACACTGCCGGGCACCGGCGTCCCCGGTGAAGACGAAGCGCCCGACGATCGCGCGCCGCAGATCCAGGAGGCGCTGCGCATCCTCGGCGACCTGGTGTCGCATCGTCCGGTCGCGATGAACAACTAGGTCTGATGATTCTCGCCGCTCGCCGTGGGCTCGCTACGCGGGATGCGGCCTTGTGACCTCGCCGCTCGCCGTTGGCACGCTACGCGGGACTAGCGCGGTGGGCGACGCGCCAGCCACGCATTCGTGTAGTGGGGGTCGTCGGTCACGTCTTCCCAGCCGCGCACCCAGTTCGGGCGGTGGGCTTCCATGAACACGACACGCGCCGCGGCATCACGCAGGTCGGGCCCCTCGCCGGGATCGAGCTCCAACTCGATCAGTACGATGTCGGGCGGCCACTCGAGGCGATCGACCTCGAGACGTCCTTCGCGTCGCCGCGTCTTGCGCACGCAGGGAAGCGGCAACTCGAGCACCGCGCGCGCGAGTGACTCGGGCACGCGCAACTCCCACTCGTACCGACCATCGCCGCGAGGCGCCTTCACGGTGATGCGAGCGCCCTCCCCCTCGGAGACGCGAACGCGCGCCGAGAGGCGCCCGCGCAGCAGATAGGCCTGCTGCATGCGCACGCCACCTGCGGGCGGCTCGCCATCGGTCACGCGGAATCGGATCTCTCGTTCAATCGCCAAGCGCCCCGCCCCGTTCGCGCGCCGATCGCCCTGCGCGCAGAATCGCGCGCGCGGCTAAGCTCCGCGCGCCGTGAAAAGAGTCTGCTTCTACCACGCTGGCTGCCCCGATGGCTTCGGCGCCGCCTGGGCGGTGTGGAAGGCCTGGGGAAAGTCGGGAGAGTACCGCGCGCGCGGTCACGACGACGCGCTGCAATTCGAGGAGCTCGTCGGCGCCGAGGTGGTGTTCGCCGACATTGCGCTCGCGAACGGCCTGCTGCGCACGCTCGGCAAGAAGGCGACGCGCGTCGTCGTGCTCGATCATCACGTGACGGCGCTCGAACGGTTTCAATCCGATCCCGAGTTGACGCTCGATCTCGGTGAACGCGGTCACGTCGTGAACTTCGACCTCACGCAATCCGGCGCGGCGCTCGCGTGGCGACACTTCCATCCCGACACGGAACTCCCGCGGTTGCTCGCCTATGTCCAGGATCAGGATCTCTGGCACTGGCAACTGCCCGACTCCGACGCGGTGAACGCGGCGATCGGAGTCTACCCGCGTCGATTCGAAGTCTGGGACCGACTCGCCAGCGAGCCGATCGAGAAGCTCGTCGCCGAGGGCCGACCGATCGTGCGCGCGCAGCGCAGCGAAGTCGATCGCGCGCTCCAGAACGCGCATCCGGTGGTCGTCGGCGAGTTGCGTCTCGAAGCGGTGAACGCACCGTTCCAGCGTTCGTCGATCGGTCACGAACTCGCGAAGCGCAAAGCCTTCGGCGTCCCCTGCGGCCTCGTCTACCGGCTGACCGAACGTCGCGTCGATTGCTCGGTCTACTCGATCGGCGACTTCGACGTCGCCTCACTCGCTGCCAGCTTCGGCGGCGGCGGCCACCGCAACGCCGCCGGCTTCAGCGTCACCCTCGAAGCCTGGCTCACCCGCTTCGTCTGAGGAGAAAGGGGACGGTCCTAAGGGTGGACGGGGCGAGGAGAAAAGGGACACACCTCGGCGAGGCCTGTCCCTTTTCTCCTCAGCCTGTCCTCGCGAGGACCGTCCCCTTTCTCCTCAGGCTCCGCGGGTGGTGATTGCGAGGGCGTGGATTTCGCTGTCCATCATCGGGGCGACGGCTTCGTAGACGAGGCGTTGGGCCTGCACGAGCGAGAGACCGGTGAAGCGCGCCGAGACGACGGTGACACGAAAGTGACCGCCGCCGCCGGCCGCGCCGGCGTGACCGCGGTGCTCGTGGCTCTCGTCGATCACCTGCACGTCGGTCGCATCGAGCGCGTTGCGCAACAGCGATTCGATGCGCTGGACGCGATCCTCGGCCCCCATCAATCCTTCGGAAGACCGAGCACGCGCTCGGCGATGATGTTCTTCTGGATGTTCGGCGTGCCGCCGCCGATCACCACCTCCGGCCACGAGAGCGCGAACTTCTGCCAGCGACCGCCATCGACGTCGCGTTCCAGGTGTCCCGCGCTGCCCTGCATCTCGAGCGCGATCTCGCCGAGCTGCACTTCGAGTTCCGCGCGCAGCAGCTTGTTGATCGAGGTCTCGGCGCCGAGCGGCTCGCCCTTCAGTTGCTTGGTGAGCGCGCGCATGCCGTTGAAGCGCATGCCCTCGATCTTCGCCTCGAAGCGCGCGATGCGGCGCCGGATGCCGTCGTCGTCGAGCGCAGGCCGACCGTTCTTGCGCGACTTGCGCGCCAACTCCTTCAGCTCCTCGAGCTTGCGGCGCAGGCCTTCGACTTCGGCGATCGACGATCGCTCGTGTGCGAGTGCCGACACCGTGACCTGCCAGCCCTGCCCTTCTTCGCCGAGCCGATTCTCGACCGGCACGCGCACGTTGTCGAAGAACACCTCGGCGAACATCGAACCGCCGGACATGTTCTTGATCGGCCGCACCGTGATGCCCTGGGTGTCCATCGGCACCAGCAAGCAGGTGATGCCGTCGTGCTTGCTCACGGGATCCGGATCGGTACGGACGAGCAGGATGATCCACTTCGACCACATCGCGATCGAAGTCCAGATCTTCTGGCCGTTGACCACGTACTCGCCATCCTCGCGCACGCACTTGCAGTTCAGCGATGCGAGATCGCTGCCCGAGCCCGGCTCCGAGTAGCCGGTGCACCACTGGTACTTGCCGTCCAGGATGTCCGGAATGAAGCGCTGCTTCTGCGCTTCGGTGCCGTACTGGATGATCGCGGGCCCGACCCACGCGAGGCCCATGAAGCAGGTGCCGAGGCTCGGCGCCTTCCGCTTCGCCATCTCTTCCTTGAGGATCACTTGCTGCATGATCGAAGCGCCGCCGCCGCCGACCGCTACCGGCCACGAGAAACCGACCCAGCGCTTGGCGCGCACCTTCGTGGTCCACTCGGCAATGAAGGCGGGATCGCTGGTGTTGGCGCCCTTCGGCAGATTCGCGTCGAGGAACGAACGAACCTCGCTGCGGAATGCTTCCTCTTCGGGCGTGAAGGTGAAATCCATCACTTCTCTCCGATGGCAATGACGCGGTCATAGTGGAAGTCGCTGTCGCCAAACGCGGGACGCGCCCACTTCGATCGCTTCAGATAGAGATGTGCGTCGTACTCCCAGGTGAAGCCGACGCCCCCGTGCAGTTGCACCGAGTCGATGCCGATGCGCGCAAATGCCTCGCTCGCGTACGCCTTTGCCAGCGACACCGCACGCGCCGCGTCGGCGTCGCGCTCGTCGAGGCACCAGGCTGCGTAGTAGAGGATCGACTTCGCGCTCTCGACGTCCACCAGCATCTCGGCGAGCGGATGCTTCACGCCCTGGAAGCGGCCGATCGGCGAACCGAACTGCTCGCGTTCCTGCGCGTACTTCACCGTCGCTCGAAGCGCTGCGTCGGCGGCGCCGAGCAGCTCGGCCGTGACGGCTGCGGTGGCGAGGTCGAGCACGCGAGCGAGTGTCGTCGCATTCGCATTCGCGAGCACGGCATCCGCCGCGACGATGACATTCTCGAAGCGCACGCGACCGACGCGGCGGGTCTGATCGATCGAAGGGGTCGCTTCGACGTTGACGCCCGCGGCGCTGCGTTCGATCACCGCGAGCGACAGCGCATCGCCGCGACGGAACGCCACCACGAAGAGATCCGCAGACGGGGCGTCGAGTACCTGGATCTTTTCGCCCGACAACACGATCCCGTCGCCCTTCGGTTTCGCGACGAGCGCAACGCCCTCGGCGTCCCAGCGATCACTCGCCTCGAGGAACGCGAGCGACGCGATGCACGATCCATCGGCGATCGTCGGTAGCCAGCGCGCTTGCTGCGCGTCGCTTCCCGTTTCGCGGATCGCCGACGCGGCGATCGTCGTGGCGAGGAAGGGCGCCGGGAACAGCGTCGCGCCCATCTCTTCGAGCACGACGACGAGATCGACCGAGCCGAGTCCCGCGCCGCCGTGCGCTTCGGGGATCGCGAGGCCGAGCCAGCCGAGTTCGCCGAGCTGCTTCCAGATCGCGCGGGAGAAGCCGTCCGGCGTCTCCATCAGCTTGCGCACGGTTTCGAGCGGGCAGTGCGCACCGAGAAACTTGCGGACTTCCCGGCGCAACAAGTCCTGCTCTTCGGTGAAGCCGAAGTTCATGAATCCTCTCCCGAAAAAGGACTTTGGGCGCGCTGACCCTAGCCTATACTGCGCGGCCGTTCGACTCGGGAGTCAACGCTCCAAGCGCGCTACCGGGCGCGCGCACAGCGAGACGCAGGCGAGCGAAGTTCATCGAGATGAGGAGCGCCCCATGACCGCCCGCGGCAACGAAACAGAGTCCCGAGAGAACGCGGATTTCCGCGCGCAGGTGCGAGGCTGGATCGCCGCGAACAAGCCCGCGCATCCGGGTTTCAAGCTGCCGCAGAGCTTCCTCGAAGTGGAATCGGAGCGGCAGTTCACGTTCCTGCGCGAATGGCAGCGCAAGGTCTTCGACGCTGGTTACCTCGGTCTCGACTGGCCGGCGGAGTACGGCGGTCTGGGCGATCCGCTGAAGCGACAGCGCATCGTGTCGCAGGAACTGAGTCGTGCCGGCGCGCCGTTCATGGTGAACGTGATCGGCTTGCAGTGGGCGGGGCCGACGATTCTCGCCGTCGGCAACGAAGACCAGAAGAAGCGCTACCTCCGCCCGATCCTCTCCGCCGAGGAGATCTGGTGTCAGGGCTTCAGCGAACCGGGCGCTGGCTCGGATCTCGCAAGCCTCACCGCGCGTGCCGAAACGACCGACGAGGGCTGGCTCGTCACCGGTCACAAGGTGTGGACCACGCTCGCGCACTTCGCGAAGTGGATGATCCTGCTTGCCAGAACGGATCAAGCCGCGCACAAGTACGCGGGCATCTCGTACTTCCTGTTCCCGATGGACGCCCCCAACGTCACGGTGCAGCCGCTCGTGAAGATGAGCGGCGAAGGCGGCTTCAACCAGGTGATCTTCGATAAGGCGCCGATGGCGAAGAGCGCGCTGCTCGGGCAGCTCGGCCAGGGTTGGCAGATCGCGATGACGACGCTGACGTTCGAGCGCGGTGCCGCCGAAGGCACCGGCGGTGGGCAGGCGACACCGGCCGACTCGTCGGTGCGCGCGGTCGCGAAGCTCGCGAAGCGCGTGCGCCGCGAAGGCCATCCGGCCGCCGACGATCCGGTGATCCGCGATCGCGCCGCGCAGCTGTGGATCGACGAGGAAGCGCTGCGCCTCACCGGTCAGCGCGCACGCGTCGCCGGTCTCAACATGGACGATCGCCCGTTCGCGACGCGGCTGATGAACAAGCTCGTGTACTCCGAACTGGGTCAGCGTCTCAGCGAGTTCGCGTGCGAAGTGCTCGGTCCCGACGCAACGCTCTGGGTCGGCGATCCGCACGCGCCCGACAAGGCCGAGTGGCCGCGCGCATACATGAACTCGTTCGGCGTGACGATTGGCGGCGGTACCTCCGAAGTGCAGCGCAACATCATCGGGGAGCGCGTGCTCGGCCTCCCGAAGACGAAGTGAGAGGCGAACCATGGCGGCACCCACCGCGATCAAACTCGAAGTCCCGACCGATTTCGGCTGCAGCGAAGAGCACGCGCTGCTGCGCACCGAAGCGCGTCGCTTCTTGTCCGAGCGACTGCCGATGGCGGAGCTGCGCAAGCTCGCCGACGCCGGCGTCGGTTTCGACCGCGCGCTGTGGAAGGAACTCGCGCAGCTCGGCTGGGTCGGGTTGGTGCTGCCCGAAGCCGTCGGCGGTGCGGGCCTCGGCTGGCTGCATCTCGAGATCGTGATGGAGGAGATGGGGCGGCGCCTCGTGCCCGGTCCGTTCCTCGGCTCGCTGCTCGCCGGCGTTGCGATCGCGAGCGGCGGCAGCGAGGCACAACAGGAGCGCCTGCTACCGGCGATCGCTTCGGGCGACACCGTCGCGACGCTCGCGCTCTGCGAAGACGGCGGCGTCTTCGAGGTCGACGGCGTCACCTCCACAGCAGAAGCCGCGGACGGCGGCTTCGTATTGCGCGGGCGCAAGACGCACGTGCTCTGCGGCGCCGATGCGAACCTCGTCGTCGCGCCGTTCCGCGAGCCGTCGGGCCGCATCGCGCTCTTCGCCGTGGAGTTGCCCGCAGCCGGCATATCGATCGAAGCCGAGGTCTGCATCGACCCGACGCGGCCGACTGCACGCGTCGCATTCGACGGCGTGCGCGTCGCGGCGAATGCGAGGCTCGATGGCGATGGCGAGGCCACCTGGCATTCGACGCTCGTGCGCGGCTTCGCGGCGCTCGCCGCCGAACAGGTCGGCGGCGCCGAATCGGTGCTGCTGACGACGCGCGACTACGCGATCGCGCGCAAGCAGTTCGATCATCAGATCGGCTTCTTCCAGGCCGTGAAACACCCGATCGTCGACATGATGTGTGGCATCGAACTCGCGCGCAGTCTCGCCACCGGCGCGGCGGCGGCGCTCGATGCGAACTCGGCGGGCGGCGAAACGCTCGCGCGGATGGCCAAGGCACAAGTGAGCGACGTCTACTGCAACGCCGCGCGCAAGGGCGTGCAACTGCACGGCGGGTACGGCTTCACCTGGGACTGCGACGTGCACTTCTTCTTCCGCCGCGCGATGTGGAGTCGCGCAATGCTGGGCGACGGCATCCACCACCGCCGCTGGCTCGCAGCGCGCCTCTTCGAGTCCTAGCGCTCCTTCGCAGCGCGCCCAAACGCGCGCTGCGAAGCATCTCACCGGGCCGTTCCCGCGAGCGAGCCAACGGCGAGCGGCGAGGTCACAAGACCGCTTCCCGCGTAGCGAGCCAACGGCGAGCGGCGAGGGCATAAGGCTGCTTCCCGCGTAGCGAGCCAACGGCGAGCGGCGAGGTCACAAGGCTCTGCCGTCACGGGTCCGTAATGCGGAGTGGCGAAGAATATCCGGTACCGGCCTCATCTCTGGCCGCCAAGGAGCTTCGCAATGCGCGCTTCTGCAATTCGTTCCCGTTACTCGAGCGCCGCCTGTCTGCTCGGCGCCACCCTGCTGCTCGCTCCGCCACCAGTCAGCGCGGATCACGGCGACTGGGATGACGACGATCGGCCCCATGGCCACTACGGCCACGGTGATCGCCATCACGAACACGGCGACTGGTGCCCGCCGCGCCGCGGCAACGGGCACCGTCACTACGAGCAGCAGTACGGCTGGGCCCCCGGTTGGAGCCCAGGCTGGTACGCGCCTCGACCCGTCGCGCACGCACGCTACCGCTGCGAGCCGTGCGGTGAGTGGTACGACGACGAGGCGGCGTTCCACTACCACGTCCGCCATCGCCACCACATCGCCGAGGCGGTGCTCCCGCTGGTGATCGGCGCGGCAGCGTTCGGGTGGATCTTCTACGGCGACTGATTCGCGATGCCGCTGAAATGAGGAGAGGCGGGAAGGTGATGAGCCTTCCCGCCTCTCGGGCTTCGGGGTCTGGGGGGACTGGAAGCCGCGAATCCGCGCCTACGCGACGTTCACCGGGATGTGTCGAACCACGGCCGTCTCGGCCTTGGGAAGCGTGACGGTGAGGACGCCGTTCTGGAACGACGCCGAGGCCTTCTCGCTCGACACTTCGACGGGCAGTTCGATCGCGCGGCGGAACTCGCCATAGACGCGCTCGCTGAAGTGAAGGCCCTTCTGATCGCTGGCGAGTTCATTGCGCTTCTCGCCGCGCAGCGTGAGCACGTTGCCGTGGACTTCGATCTGGAAGTCCTTCTCCTCGAGACCCGCGAGTTCCGCGGTCACGAGATACTCGGATTCGCGCTCGACCACTTCGAGGCGCGGTGCGAACGCGGCTGCTTGCGCAGCATGATCGCGCTGCAAGTCCTCGACGAGCCGCTCGACGGAAGACCACAAAGGATTCGCGCCGCGCGGCGCAAGGGATCGTCCCGATCGGAAGACAATGGGGAATGCCATGGCTTGGAAAACCTCCTGCTGATCGCTGAGCTCGCGGGGGTTGAGTCGCGAACCGCGTAGCATCTAGCGACAACGAAGAGGTAAACACGACACGCGAAGCGTCAACGCCCCGGCCCGATGAACGTCGCCGCTCGCCGGCGACTCGCTGCGAGGGAAGAGCGCTTCGGGGCAGTTGTGGTCGGGTCAGGGAGCTTCGATCAGCACGCTGCCCGGCTGACCGTCGCCATAGAAGCCGTCGCCGGCGTTCACGGTGATCGGGTTCGGCAGCGGCACCGCGCCGACGCTGTAGCGGATCGCGATGCGGCCACCGCCGCCGCCGATGTGATTGCCGCCGCCCGTCGTGCCGGCGTCGGCTGCGATCGGGCCGCTGCCGGCGATCGACGCGGCGCGCACGTTCACCGTGCCGCCGGATCCCTCGCCCGACGCAGAGCCCGACGAAACGCCGCCGTTCGCGCGGATCGCGCCGTCGAGGATCAGCGCACCGACATCGATGCGAACACGACCACCGCCGTCGCCGCCTGCGCCACTCCAGGAGCCGCCGCCCGAACCGAGATCGGTGGGCTCGCTCGCATTGCCATACACCGGATTCGGAACGTTCGCGCCGTTGCTCGCGTAGTCGCCGCCGAGACCACCGTGGCTGCCGCCCGTGCCGGGCTGCGCGCCGGGCGCGAAGCCGACCGTATGCGCAACTTCGCCGAGTCCGCTGCGACCGCCGCCGAGATGGCCGCGCGCGGTCACGTCGATCGAAGAAATCGCGTCGATCGTGAGCGTGCCCGCGTTCAGCACCAGCGCAGGGGCGTAGACCGTGGTCGCCTCCGGGTGCGTGAGCATCGAGCGCTCGGTGATGGTGAGCGCCCCCGTGACCGTGAGCGGATCGAAGAGCGAAACGGTCGCGCCGCCGCGCAGCACCACGTTCCCGAGCCGCCACACCGCAGCGTAGGGAGCGCCTGCGAGCGCCACGTCCCCAAAGTGCACGCCGTTCTCGTTCGGCGTCGCAACGGTGATCGCATCGGCCGTGTTCGTGACGACGACGAAGCTCTCGTTCTGCGCGGTGTTCGGGTTCACGCGCGTGCCGGCCAGGTGGTTCGCAACGAGCCGGTAGGCCCCCGGCAGATTGCCATCGACCTTCAGCGAGTCGCTCGTCACCGGCCCCGCGGCGCCCGGACCGACCGCCGGCAAGGACACCTCGGGTGCCCATCGGTCGAGTGTGCGGCCGGCGTCGAAGATCAGCGTCTCGACGCCACCGAGTTCGACGAAGACGGTGCCAGGTGCGCCGTCGCCGTAGAAACCGTCGCCGCCGTAGGCCGTGGCGCGGCGTGCGCCGAGCAGATCCGCGGAAGGATCTACGTCGTCCGCGTAGATCGCGACGCGCCCGCCGCCGCCGCCGACGTGGTTTCCGCCGGTCGTGGTGCCGCCGTCCGCCGAGATCGTGCCGGCGCCGCCTAGCGTCGCCGTCTCGATCCAGACCGAGCCGCCCGCGCCTTCGCCCGAGGCAGAGCCCGCGGAGATCGCTCCATTCGCGCGGATCGCGCCGTCCACCGCGACGGACTCGCTCGCGACGATGTGCAGCACACCGCCGCCGTCGCCGCCGGCGCCCGCCCACGCACCGCCGCCTGCGCCGAGCGCGGACGGATGACGCAGCTCGCCATACACCGGGTTTGGAACGCCGCCGCCGTTGCTCGCGTAGACGCCGCCGAGACCACCGTGACTGCCGCCGGCGCCCGCTTGCGAACCGGCTGCGAAGCCGAGCGTATGCGCAGTCTCGCCGAGACCGGTCTTGTTGCCGCCGAGGTAGCCACGACCGGTGACATCGATCACGGCGCCGCTCGCGACGACGAGCCGGCGCACGTCGATCTGCAGCCCGGACTCGCTTTGCGGCGCATACGTGAGCGTCGCGCCCGCCTCGAGCCGCAGCGTGTCCACCGTCACCTGCCCGGCAATCGCGCGCACGCCATCGCGCAGGACGAGGTTGTCGGCCGCGAGGCCGTCCGGGATCACCACCGAGTCGACCGGTGGCGTGAAGCCGTGGCCGTCGAAGATCACGTCGCCGTAGGTCTGACCTGGCGCGAGAACGAACACGCTGCCGTGTCCGCCGTCGCCGTAGAAGCCGTCGCCGCCGACTGCGAGGATGTTGGCGAGCGGGAGCGAGAACACACCGCCGTGGCGGATCGCGATGCGACCGCCGCCTCCGCCGACGTGATCGCCCCCGTTCGTCGTGCCGCCGCTCGCGGAGACCACGCCAACGCCGGAGAGCGAGCCGACGCGCAGATCGAGCGAGCCGCCGGCGCCTTCGCCCGATGCGGAGCCGATCGAGAGGCCGCCATCCGCGCGCAGCGCGCCGTCCACCACCATCACATCCGCGACGATCGCGACGCGACCGCCGCCGTCACCGCCCGCCCCGGCGAACGCGCCACCACCGGCGCCCAGCTCTCGCGGCGCGCTCGGGTTGCCATAGGTCGGATTCGGAACGCCGCCGCCGTTGCTCGCATAGGTGCCACCGACCCCGCCGTGGCTTCCGCCGGTTCCGGCCTGCGATCCAGGGGTGAAGCCGAGCGTGTGGGCGCTCTCGCCGAGACCCGCTCTGTTGCCACCGAGGTAGCCGCGACCGGTCACGTCGATGCGGCTCGTCGCGTCGATCGTCACGGTCCCGGCGTCGATCACGAGATCGCCCGCGTAGATCTGCGTCGTCTGCGGATGCGCGAGAAGCGCGTTCTCCGCGAGTGTCAGGTCTTGCGCGACGAAGAGCGGATCCGCGATTTCGGCGAAGCCGCCGCGCCGGAACCGCACGTCGTCGAAGTGCCACGCTCCGGCGTAGGTCGCGCCGAGCGCCGCAACGCTCGCGAACGCGACGCCATTCTCGTTCGGCGTCACCACCGTGATCGCGTCCTCCGCGTTCGAAGCGATCGCGAAGTCTTCCGCTTGCGCGAGGCTCGGATTGAGCCGCAGGCCGACCAGTGCGTTCGGCGTGAAGGCGCGCAGCGTGCCGTCTACGGTGAGTGTGTCGGCGGTCACCGCGGCAGCAACACCCGGGCCGATCGGCGGCAGCTCGGTCGCGACCGGCTGCGTCTGGCCGGCCGGCATCACGCCATCCACGAAGAGCGTGCCATCCACATCAGCCGGCAGGTGCAGGTACACGGTGCCCGCTGCGCCGTCGCTGTAGAACCCGTCACCGCCGAGCGTCGTCACGTTGCGCAGACCTGCGAGATCCGCGTTCGGGTCGAGGAAATCGGCGTAGATCGCGACGCGACCGCCGCCGCCGCCGGTGTGGTTGGCGTTGTTCTGCGTGCCGCCGTCGGCCGAGATCGTGCCGGTGCCGGCGAGCCGGCCGGTGTCGATCCAGACCGAACCACCGGCGCCTTCGCCCGATGCGGAGCCGGTCGAGATCCCGCCGTTCGCGCGGATTGCACCGTCCACGACGAGGCGATCGCTCACGAAGAGGCGGATGAATCCACCGCCATTGGCGCCGTCGCCGCCCCACGCGCCGCCACCGGCACCGAGACGGTTCGGCCGCTTCACGTCGCCGTATACCGAAGTCGGGATGCTCGCGCCGTTGCCGGAATAGTCGCCGCCGACGCCTCCGTAGCTGCCGCCGGTGCCGTTCTGCGAGCCGGCTACGAAGCCGAGCGTGTGCGCGGTTTCACCGAGGCCGGTCTTGTTGCCGCCGAGATAACCGCGACCGGTGACGTCGATCGCCGAGCCGCTCTCGACGATCACTTCGCGTGCGCTGATCGAAAGACCCGCTTCGCTCGCGGTCGGATGCGCCAGGCTCGAGTTGCCGCGCAGCCGCAGCGTCTCGGTCAGTACGATCGGTCCCTGCGCGATCACGTTGGCGCTATTCTGCAGCGTGATCGACGCAAAGCTCTGACCGGGCGGGATGATCAGATCGGTGATCGGGGAACCCACGCCGAGACCGTTGATCACGAGTTCGCCGCCGGTCTCGCCTTCGCCGAGCAAGAAGATCGTGCCGTCGGCGCCATCGCCGTAGAAGCCGTCGCCGCCGCGCGCGGTCAGCAGCGACGCGTCGTAGGTGGCGCGGTCGAGCGAACGCACCGCGATGCGACCGCCGCCGCCACCGGTGTGGTTGCTGTTGTTCAGGTTCCCGCCATCGACCGCGATCCCGCCGCGACCCGAGAGCGTGCGCAGCGTCAGGTTCACCGAGCCGCCAGAGCCCTCGCCGGAAGCCGAGCCGGCCGAGAGGCCGCCGTTCGCGGTGACCCTGCCGTCGACGACGAGGTTGATCGCGCCGATCAGCACGCGGCCGCCGCCATCGCCGCCTTCGCCACCGAACGCGCCGCCGCCCGAACCGAGATCGACCGGGTTCACCAGGTTGCCGTACACCGGATTCGGAACACTCGCGCCCGTGCCGGAGTAGTCGCCACCGAGACCGCCGTAGCTGCCGCCGCTGCCGTTCTGCGCGCCCGCGGCGAAGCCGCTGGTGTGCGCGGTTTCGCCGAGACCGCTGCGATTGCCGCCGAGATGACCGCGCCCGACCACGTCGATGCGACTCGTCGCGTCGATGCTGATCGTCCACGCCGTCAGCTCGATGCCGTACGCGTCCGTCTGTGTCGTCTCGCGGTGCGTCAGCACTGCCCCGCTCAGCAGCTCGATATTGCCGAACGAGCGTGCACCGACGAGCGTCAGCGTCGCGCCGACGACGCGGAGGTTCTGGCCGGCGAGCACGTCACTCGCAATCTCGGTGTCGGTCGTGACTACGGTGACCGGCGCGCCCGTCGCGATCGTCGCTAGAACACCGTCGTCGCCGATGATCGCGCCAGCGAGTTCCGGCGGCGCCTCGCGGTTGCCCGCGTTGTCGACGCCCACCGTGAAGAACGCGTAGCTGCCGTCGCCACCCATGCGCGTCGCGTCGAAGGCGATCGTTCCGACGGCGCCGCCCTGCGGCTGGAACTCACCGCTGCCGGTGCCGAGCGGACCCGTGTAGCGGTTGAAGGTGCCGAGCCCGTTGCGGCGGAAGTACAGCTCGACGTGATCGAGGTCGCCCTGGCCGCTCGTCACTTCGTAGCTGACCGTCGTCGTTGCACCGCTCGGCGCGCTTGCCGCGATCGCGATCGTCTCGGGCGCGGTGGTATCGGCGTCGCTGATCGTGATCGGCACCGGCGCCGACGTGGCTTCGTTGCCCGCCGCGTCGCTCGCGAACGCGCGGATCGAGACTTCGGAGGCA
>JANLTC010000069.1:0-1973 GCA_031362725.1 Deltaproteobacteria bacterium
GTATGAGTAGGCTGAGGGTAGAATCGGCGTGATCATGGCCGCGATTCGCACTCACCTGATTCCGATCGCTCGATGACGGACACCGACCAATCCGCATTCGTGCGATCCAGTTCGGCGGCCGCCAAGGTCTGCCAGCGGCGATACCTATTCTGGGTCCGCGTTCACCTCTCGATTTTGGGCTTGACCGGGTTGGTCGCCGCGTGGTCCGCAGGCAGCGAATTCCACGGCAGGGTCATCTCGGGTGTCGTGGCGCTGATGATGTTCGGCGCGTTGGCCGTCGGGAGTCTTCTCAAACTCGCCCGCTTGGACGAGGCGTGGTTTCGCACGAGAGCGCTCGCCGAGAATGGCAAGGCGGCCGCGTGGCGATTTGCGATGAAGCCGAAGCCACTCGTGACGAAGCAAGACGAAAACGAGGAAAAATCGTTCCTGGCGGAACTCGATCGAGTGCGCCGGAGGTTTCCGCAGGTCGCAAAGTACCTGGCGGCAAACGCTGTCGACGGGCCTGAGATCACTCCAGAGATGAGAAAACTCCGGTGCTCGAGTGTCGAAGCCCGTCTGGCCGTCTACGTCCGCTTCAGGTTGAAGGATCAGACCGACTGGTATCAACAGCGGGCCAAGAACAACGCGGACGCGGAATGGAGATGGTTCCTGCTGATCTTCCTGATAGAAGTGCTTGCGATCGTCGCCGCTGTCGTCCGGATCATCACTACGCTTGGCTACAATCCGGTGGGAGCCATTGCCGCGATAGCGGGGTGTTTCATCGCCTGGTCGCAGACGAAGAGATTCTCTGATCTGGCCAGCGCCTATGGTGTGGCCTGGCAGGACCTCGTTGGGCTTCAGGCCGGCGTCGCGAGTGTGTACGACGAAGCCGCGTTGGAACAGCTGGTCATGGACGTCGAGTCGGCGATCTCGCGGGAGCATCGGCTCTGGTTGGGAAAGCGAACCACCTGAGTTGGCTGCTTGGGAGTGATGGCTGAAGTCCGAGCATCTAGATCGAGCATTGGTCGCACGACGTAAGTCCGGCGCCTTCGCCCGACCTCCAATTCGACCATGGCCCTCTCCGCGCTCGACACGTACTCGCGATCTGAAGCCCAGCGATGGGTTCGTTTGTTCCGCCGAGCAACTCGAGCGCCGGATGCGTGTGCTCGTTGCTATGGAGGGGAGAGCAGGTCGCTGCAACTGCCTTCAGGGACGCGGTGCGCCTTCCTGTAATCCTGCAGTACAGAGCTTGCTTCCCGAAGTTTTGCAAGCTCCTGCGACAGCTGCGCCGTCCGCGCTGCTTCGAAGTACACGCCTGCGGATCGTCTTCCAGGACCGGAGTCGATGACCAAATGATGGCCGGCTTGCGCGAACAGACGACCCACGACGGTGCTCGATGCCCACGGGCCCCTGCCCGGTTCGCGAATATAGCGAAAGACGATGTACCCAGCTTCATGCAGCGCCGCAGCGACGTCCGCTGCCGTGTGATCGTCCGCCCGGGCGAATGCAACGAACACGCGTCGCGCGGGTGGAGTTCGCGACCATAGTGCGAGAAACGAGTCCTCGCCGGAAGCTGTTGAGTCTTGCCGGAGAGGCGGGCCGCGCTTCACGGCGGCAAACGCCCCGAGCACGCCCTCATCGAACCCACGCATCCAGGGAAGTGTTCCGGTCTCCAGCGCCGAGGCCGAGACGAAGTTCTTGAGGCTCGCGACTCGCGGTCGAGTCTCTTTTGTGTTGTCAATGGCGCCAGTATTGCCAACGGCGACATCAATTCCGCGCAGCTCCAAGCGCCGGACCAGCGGGCTGAGGAGCGGATCGAAACCTCGGTCGAGCTGTCTTGTCTGCGACGGTGAACTCGCGATCGCAGTTAAGAGGAATAGCCGCGTGGCCCATCGTGCCAGAAGGCGGATCGGATCCGGCACGGTCCTCAACTCAATTCCGCGGTGGTAGCGAGGCCACTGCGTCCGAGATGGTTTGTGAGAATACGTCACAGC
>JANLTC010000382.1:0-5072 GCA_031362725.1 Deltaproteobacteria bacterium
CTTGCAGGCAGAGTTACTCGCTATCGCAGAATCCATCAATAGGCGGTGCCAAATGGATTGCTCCCCATGGGGGACTATCGCCAGCCAATCCCTGTGCGTCAACGCCATACTTCCGTGTAGATTCATTGATTGTCTGGATTGACCGCCGGATTGACTGGCGTGTAAGCTCACGGCATGTCGTTTTCTCTCGACCGCAGCCCGGACACTGCCGGACAGCCGGTCTACCAGCAGATCGCCGCGCACTTTCGCAGCGAAATCGAAGCCTCGCGGCTCGGCGCCGGGGATCGCTTGCCGACGATTCGCGAGTTGGCTCGCACGCTGGGCGTGAATCGCGACACGGTGGCGCTCGCCTACGACGAACTCGCGCGCGCCGGTTTCATCGAAGCCACGGTGGGTCGCGGCACCTTCGTCCGGCGCTCCGCCGAGAGCCAGGCGACGCGCGCGGTGGCGCCCTTCGATCCGGTGCTGTCGCCGCTGGTCGATCGGTTGCTCGACTTCGAGCGCGCTCGCGTCCGCTACGCGGCGCCGGCCGGCACGGTGCCGCTGCACTCGCTGGTGCCCGACCCGTCGCTCTATCCGGTCGATGAGTTCCGACGCGCGCTGAACCGTGTGCTCGGCGAACGCGGATCCGAGCTGCTGCGCTACGGAGCTGCGCAGGGCGACGCAACTCTGCGTGCAGCGCTCGCCGAGCGACTGCGCGCCACCGGCATGGATGCGACTGCCGACTCGCTCACGCTCACACAGGGCGCGAGCGAGGGCATCGTGCTGGCGCTGCGGCTGTTCGCGGCGGCGGGCGACGCGGTGGCCGTCGAGGAGCCCACCTACCACAACGTACTCGGCGCGTTGGCCGCGCAGGGGCTGCGCGCGGTGCCGGTTCCGATGCGCGATGGCGCCCCTGATCTCGTCGCGCTCGAACGCGTGCTCGAACGCGCCGACGTGAAGGCGTTCTACACGATGCCCACCTTCCACAATCCGCTCGGCACGAGTACGCCGATTGCGCATCGCCGCGCGCTGCTCGCGATCGCTGCGGCCGCCGGGAAGCCGGTGATCGAAGACGCCTACGAGATGGATCTGCGCTTCGCAGGTAGGCCGGTTCCGCCGCTCGCGGCGCTCGACACGCGTGGCCTCGTCGTGCAGCTCACCTCGTTCTCGAAGTCGTTGTTCCCCGGCGCGCGCGTCGGCGCGATCGCGGCACGCGGACGTGTCGTCGATGCGTTGCTCGCGCTCAAGCACGCCAGCGATCTCGGCGGCTCGCAGGTTCTACAGGCGGCGCTCGCAGCGTTCGTCGTCGGCGGTGGCTACGAGCGCCACCTCACCAAAGTGCGACGCACCTTGCTGCAGCGCCGCGACGCGATGCTCGACGCGCTCTCGCGCGAAATGCCGGAGGGAGTGCGCTGGACCGAGCCCGAGGGCGGTCTGCAACTCTGGGTCGATCTGCCGGACTCGTTCGACACGGCAGAGCTACTGCCCGACGCGGTGCGCGCTGGCGTGCTGTTCGCGCCGGGCTTCCAGTTCCGCCACGACCGCCGCCCGTCGAGCGGGCTGCGACTTTCGTTGGCGCTCGCGGGCGAAGCGGAGATCCGGCGCGGTGTCGCGGCGCTCGCCAGCGTCGTCCGCGAACGACTCCGCGCCGCGCCGCTGCGCGAGATCGACGAACGGGTGTCGGTATGACGGAGCAACGATCGGCGCTGGCCGCGCAGCAGGCGCACGACGCGAACAAGCTGGCCTACGAGATCGACTCGTGGCTGCGCGACGGTGAACCGACTTCGATGAGCGCTGCGACGAAGGTCGCGAGCGATTGCGGCTTCAACTAGCCACGCCGGAACTCCGGCACCCTATGGAGGAACCATGTCCAACCCCAAACACGGCAACGGATCGAGCGGCGGCAACGGCGGCGGCGCAGAGCGCGTCGGAGCGCAGGCCTTCGAGTTGAAGGTCGGCCTCGCCGAGATGCTGAAGGGCGGCGTCATCATGGACGTCACGACGGCCGAGCAGGCGAAGATCGCCGAAGACGCCGGCGCCTGCGCGGTGATGGCACTCGAGCGCGTGCCCGCCGACATCCGCAAGGAAGGCGGCGTCGCGCGGATGACTGCGGTCGAGGTGATCGAGCAGATCCAGCGTGTCGTCTCGATCCCGGTGATGGCGAAGGTGCGTATCGGACACCTGATGGAGGCACGCGTGCTCGAGTCGCTCGGCGTCGACTTCATCGACGAGTCCGAGGTGCTGACGCCGGCCGACGAGGAACACCACATCTGGAAGCACGAGTTCAAGTCGCCGTTCGTTTGCGGTGCGCGCAATCTCGGCGAGGCGCTGCGTCGCATTGCCGAAGGCGCTGCGATGATCCGCACCAAGGGCGAAGCGGGCAGCGGCAACATCGTCGAGGCGGTGCGCCACCTGCGCTCGGTGAACGGCCAGATCCGCGCGCTGACGACGACCTCGCCCGAAGAGCTGCCGGCGCGCGCGAAGGAACTGCAGGCGCCGCTCGACCTGGTGCGTTTCGTTGCTGAAAACGGGCGGCTGCCGGTGCCGAACTTCGCGGCGGGCGGTATCGCGACGCCGCCGGACGCTGCACTGTGTCGCGCGCTCGGCGCCGAAGCCGTTTTCGTCGGCTCGGGCATCTTCAAGAGCGCCGATCCCGAAGCGCGCGCCCGGGCCGTGGTGCGCGCGTGCACGCACTGGGACGACCCGAAGCAGGTGCTCGAAGCCTGTCGTGGCCTCGGCAAGGCGATGGACGGCATCGAGATGTCGACGCTCACGGACGCGGAGCGACTGGCCAACCGCGGCTGGTAGCCCCGCACGCGGAGCGCGCAGCGAGCCGTGGGCGCGCGAATTTCATGAGGACGCCAGGCGTGGACCCAGGGCCATGTATGTACCGCAGCACTTCGCCGAGACCGACGTTGCGCGGCTGCACGCGCTGATCCACGCGCACGCGTTCGCGACACTGGTCTCGGTGATCGATTACGCGCCCTTTGCGACGCACGTCCCGCTGCTTCTCGATGCCGAGCGCGGACCACTCGGGACGCTCGTCGGTCACGTTGCTCGCGCGAATCCGCACTGGCAATCGTTCGATGGCCGATCGCCGGCGCTCGCGATCTTCCACGGGCCGCACGCCTACGTGTCGCCGCGCTGGTTCGCCAGCGCACCGAACGTGCCGACCTGGAACTACGAAGTGGTGCACGCGAGCGGCGCGCCACGTGTGCAGGACGATCCGGCGGTGGTCCGCGCGCTGCTCGAGCGCAGCGCGGCGGTCTTCGAGGCTGGCGCGAAGGATCCGTGGACGCTCGCCTCGGTGACCGAAAACTACGTCGCCGGGGCACAGCGTGGCATCGTCGCGTTCGAGATTCCGATCGAGCGGCTCGAAGGCAAGTGGAAGTTGTCGCAGAACAAGCCCGAAGCAGATCGCGCCGGCGTCGCCGCCGGGCTGCGCGCCGAAGGTCGTGCGGACGCGATCGCAATCGCGGTGGCAATGGAGTCGTCGTCTTGAGCACGCGGGTCGGGGTGCTTGCGATCCAGGGCGACTTCGCGGCGCACGCGCACGCGATCGCGCGCGCGGGCGCCGAGGCGGTGCTCGTGCGCGACGCGAAGGAACTCGACGGCCTCGACGCGTTAGTGCTGCCCGGTGGCGAGAGCACGACGATCGCGAAGGGCATGGAACGGCTCGGGCTCTACGAACCACTTCGCGCCTTCGCGCTGTCGGGTCGCCCGGTTCTCGGCACCTGCGCGGGTGCGATCCTGCTGGCGCACGCGGTCGAGAACCATCCCGTGCGCAGCCTCGATCTGATCGACGTCACAGCGGTGCGTAACGCCTACGGGACCCAGGTGGACTCGTTCGTCGCGTCGGTCGACGCGGGCGTCGCGACCGGTCTCGAAGGGCTCCGCTGCGTCTTCATCCGGGCACCGCGCTTTCGCGATCCGGGGCCCGGCGTCGAAGTCCTGGCGCGGGTCGATGGGGAAGAGGTCCTGTTGCGCCAGAAAAATCGTCTCGCAGCCAGCTTCCATCCCGAGCTGACCGAAGATCCGCGCGTCTACGCGCTGCTGCTGAGCGCCGCGCTGGCCCCCGGGGCGTCGCCCCGACTCGCCCGCTAATCTCGGCGACCGGCGAGGATCCTCCCCATGATTTTCGAGACCGACGATCTCCGCATCGCGGGCCTGCGACCGCTGATTTCCCCCACGATCTTGATGGAAGAGCTGCCGATCGCGGAGAAGAGTTCCGCGACCGTCGCGAAGGGTCGCGAACAGATCCAGGCGATCCTGCGCGGCGACGACGATCGCCTGCTGGTGATGGTCGGTCCCTGCTCGGTACACGACCCGGTCGCGGCGCTCGATTACGCGCACCGGCTTCGCGAGGCCGCCGATCGCAGCGCGCGCGATCTGATGATCGTGATGCGCGTCTATTTCGAGAAGCCGCGCACGATCATCGGCTGGAAGGGCCTCATCAACGACCCGCACCTCGACGAGACCTTCGCGATCAACGAGGGCCTGCACAAAGCGCGGCGCTTCCTGCTCGACGTTGCGGACCTCGAGTTGCCCGCGGGCACCGAGTTCCTCGATCCGATCTCTCCGCAGTTCATCGCCGACCTGGTCTCGTGGGGCGCGATCGGCGCGCGGACGTCGGAAAGTCAGGTGCACCGCGAGCTCGCATCGGGGCTCTCGATGCCGGTGGGATTCAAGAACGGCACCGAAGGCAGCATCCAGGTCGCGATCGACGCGATCCGATCGGCGTCGTATTCGCATCATTTCCTGTCGGTGACGAAGCAGGGTCTCGCAGCGATCGTCGAGACGCGCGGCAATCCCGACTGCCACCTGATCCTGCGCGGTGGCGCCAGCGGAACGAACTACGAGTCCGCCGCGATCGCGCAGGTCGCGACCGCGCTGGTCGCTGCGAAGCTGCCCGCTCGCGTCGTCGTCGATTGTTCGCACGCCAACAGCAGCAAGAGCCCCGCCAAGCAGGGCGACGTGGGACGCGCCGTCGCGGCGCAGATCGCGGCCGGCGATTCCAGCATCGTCGGCGTCATGCTCGAGAGCTTCCTCGAAGAGGGTCGCCAGGACGTCCGTCCGGGTGCCACTCTCGT
>JANLTC010000125.1:0-10667 GCA_031362725.1 Deltaproteobacteria bacterium
CGGAAGGGCAGATTGCCGCGACCGTACGGGAAGATGATCGGAGCGCCCGGAGCGCCCGGGCAGCCGGTGTCTTCCGGCGGGTTCGCGTAGCGCGGGTTCGCGCACTCGTCGCCGCTGTTCGGAATCCCGTCGACGCCGGCCAGCACCGACAGGAACTGGTTGCGCGCGAACGGATTCCCCTGGTGGCGCAGCGCTCCGATCTCCTGGATGTCGCAGCCGGGGTTCCACGGGCCGAGGATGTCCCAGATCTGCCCGTTCTCGCCGCCGCGCGAGTTGCGAACGCCAAACTTGCAGTGTTGCAAGAACGTCTGGAAGTTGTGGGACGGGGGATCGTCACTGCTGGCGGCGAGCAGCGGCTCGAACACCTGATTCGGGCCGTCGCCGTTGCCGAACAGACTGACGATCCCCGGTAGCTGCGAGAAGGGCAGCGGTTCGTGAACGTGGCGCGACGGTGTCGCGCGGTATGCGAGCTGGTAGTTGACGCGGTCCACGTTCGACGCCAACCGTGTGTCGCCGTTCTGCAGCGTTCCGGTGAAGCCGGCGTTGTCGCCGTTGATCAGTCGGTTCGGTAGGCGCTCGGCCCGATCGCCGTAGGTGTTGACGGACGGGAAGATCCCGCAGGCGCGCGACCACACGCAGTCGTACCGCACCTCGGCGCGCACGTAGAACTCGAGGATCTCGACCGGTCCGATCCCATCCGGGAACGGCTTCGCTTCCACCTCGACATTCGCGATGTTGTACCACTGCGCGAGATCCCACTCTTCGTCGACGTTCAGGTTCTTGCCGAGCGTGCGAATCGTTTCGGAGACGTAACCGTGGACTTCGAGCTTCCCGTCGAAGAAGGTGAAGGCACCCGCCGGCGCCGTCGCGAAGAGCAGCGACGACCCCACGAGCCAGGCCGCTGCTACACGAAGTCGCCTCTGCCGGTGCACTCGCATCCCCCTTGCGCGCAGGCGATCGCGAACGCCATTCGCGGCGGCACATGCCCGACGAACAGCCCCACCCCTTACGCGGTCCGGCATGATCGCAGCTTCGAGGCGCTCGCTACAAGAAAAATGCGCGAGGGAGGCGCGGCTTCTTCAGCTCGCGTCGTCGTAGCGGATCCCGATCACGGTGAAGGTGACGCGACCCTTGGGTCGCTCCACCGTGATCTCGTCACCCGGGCTGCGACCGAGCAGCGCGCGGCCGAGCGGCGAGTCCATGCTGATCCGACCGGCCGCGACGTCGAACTCGTCGGGGCCCACCACCTGGTATTCCGCCTCCGTGCCCGCCTCGTCTTCGAGCGCGACGTAGGCTCCGAAGAAGACACGACCCGCCTGCGCCGCGTCGGGACGCACGATCTCGAGTTCGCCAACGCGCTTGGTCAAGAACTCGATGCGCCGGTCGATCTCGCGCAGGCGTTTCTTGCCGTAGATGTACTCGGCGTTCTCCGAGCGATCGCCCTGGGCTGCGGCCGCCGCGACTTCGCGGGTGACGCGTGGTCGTTCGACGCGCAGCAGTCGCACCAGCTCCTGCTGGAGCACGCGGAAGCCCGGCGCGGTGATGTAACGTTTCCGACCTGCTTCGTTCGGCACGCCGGCAACTTGGCGTCCTGCGCGCGGCTCGTCTACACCCCGTCCCCTTCAAGCGAGAGGGCCGCAGTGGCACACCGCGTCGTGGAGGAGGAACTGCGCCTGCTCGAACAGGTGCGCGACGCGCTGGCGCAGCTACCCCCGCGCGATCACGCCGCCGAGGACGGTCTCGTTCGCGAACTCGAACGCATCCGCGAATTGCTGGTGAGCGGCGAAGAGCAGAAGGATCACCAGGCGCTGCTCGAACAATGGGATCGCGGCAGCGCGCTGCTCCGACAGCTCCGGGCGTCGCGCGAGGCGCCCGAGGTCGACGCCACGTCGCCGTACTTCGCACATCTGCGCTTGCGCGAGAGTGAGCGCGAGCGAGACGTCTGCATCGGCAAGGCGACCTGCATCAAGGGCGGTGTGCGGGTGGTGGACTGGCGGCACGCACCGGTCTCGAAGCTCTTCTATCGCTATGAGCAAGGCGACTGCTACGAGGAAGAACTCGGCGGGCGCATCGTCGCCGGCGAAGTCTTGGCGCGTCGCACCGTGGCGATCCGTGACGCCGTGCTGGAACGGATCGATGCGCCCGAGGGAAGCTTCGTACGCGGCGCGACGGAGTGGACGGAGACGGCGGCGCGCGGGCCGCGCCTTTCCGGCGGCGAAGGCGCGGCGATGCGCGCGTACGCGCTCGGCGCACCGGAGGAACGTCGGCTCGGCACCGATCTCGAAGGCGCGCGACGCCGCATCGACAAGCATCTACCCGACATCGCCGGCCTGCTCGATCCCGAACAGTTCGACGCGATCGGCCGCCCGGGGCCCGGCTTCCTGGTGGTGCGCGGTACCGCGGGCTCGGGCAAGACCACGGTCGCGTTGCATCGCATCGCGTACCTCGCGTACCAGGATCCCGAGATCGACGCCCCGACGACGCTCTTCTTGACACTGTCGCCGGCGCTGCGCGACTACGTCTCGCACGTGCTGCCCGGACTCGGCGTATCGAAAGTGCGCGTGCTGACGTTTCCGGAATGGGCCGAGCAGCAGGTGCGACGACTCTTCCCGGTGTTGCCTCGGGAGCGGCGCCTGGACACGCCCGATTTCGTGCGGCGCTTGAAGCTCCACCCGGCGCTCGAGTCCGCACTCGCCGAGCACGTGCGCGCGACGCCGGGCCCGGCCACGGTCGCGCAGGCGGTGGACGACTGGGCGAGCGTACAGACGAATCTCGCGTTGCTCGAGGCCGTGCTGCTGCCGCATCCGGCGAATCTGCTCTCGCCCGCCGAGCTGCGGTCGGCAACCGATTGGTGTCGGGCGCGCCATGAGGAACTGATGGCGCTGTTGGAAGGTGACGCCGAATCGCCGGCCGCGCTCGACGCCGAGGACGACGCGCTGCTGCTGCGCGCCTGGCAACGCCGCGCCGGTCCGCTGCCCGAGCGGCCCGGCGTTCCGCTCCGCTACCGGCACGTCGCAGTCGACGAGGTGCAGGACTTCTCGCTCCTCGAGCTACGTGTGATCCGCGACTGTCTCTCGGATTCGCCCAGCATGACACTGGCGGGCGACACGCAGCAGCAGACGGTCGCGCACGGCGGCTCGAGTTCCTGGGCCGAGCTGCTGGGTGGCCTCGAGCTGCCGGCGCCCGAGCTGCGCACGCTGCGCGTTGCGTACCGGTCGACCCGCGAGATCGTTGCGTTTTCGCGGGCCGTGCTCGGTCCACTCGCCGAGGATGAGCCGCCCGATGTGCTGCGCAGCGGTCCGCCCGTGGAGATCTTCCCGTTCACCGACGCGGGCGCCTGCGTCGCGTTCCTGGCCGAGGCGTTGCGTCGTCTCGCCGACGAAGAGCCGCTCGCCTCGGTGGCCGTGCTGACACCGACCCCCGAGATCAGCGCACTCTATGCCGACGGACTCGAGCAGAGCGAAGTGCCGCGGCTGCGGCACGTGGTGGGCGGGCGTTTCGCGTTCGCTCCCGGGGTCGAGGTCACCGAGATCGAGCAGGCCAAGGGACTCGAGTTCGACTACGTCGTGCTCGTCGAGGTCTCGGCCGCGCATTTCCGCGAGACCGCCGCGAGCCGGCGGCTGCTGCACGTCGGTGCGACGCGCGCCGTACATCAGCTCTGGGTGACGACGACCCGCGCTCCATCGCGGCTTCTGCCGGCGTCGATTTGAACGACGGCCCCCTGGGTGGTAAGGCGCTCTTCATCTACTGAGACGTTCAGGTCACGGCGCCCCGAAGGGGTGTCCTCTCGCGGGCTGCCGACGCGGCCAAGGGCCCGCGAAGTCTGGAAGCCCCGGCCTGAACGGACCCGCCGGTGCCGATGCATGGGTTAGCCTCGCCGGCCGTGCCATCCCCCCCAATGATGGAGGAGCGCAATGAGCAGCGTGATGCGATCGAGTCGGTGCCGAGAGATCTGGAAGCCAGTTCGCAACGCGCTCGTCGCCAGCGCGGTCGGGCTGTTCGGAGTTCTGGCGTTTGCACCGGCCGGCCACGCAGCCGATCTCTCGGAGCTGTTGCGCAGCTTCCGGCAGAGCCAACAATCCACCGCGCCGGTCGACGGCGCGCCGCCGCTCTCGCGCGAGGAAGCCGCACAGTTCTGGGACGCGTTCCTCACCGCCGTCGTGAAGCGCGCCGGAGAGGACTCCGGCCAGGAGGACCTCCGCGACGATCTGCTCGCGCTGCTACTCGACCAGCGTTACGAGATCGTCGCCACACTCGCGACCGCCAGCGTCGACGGTCCGCCGTGGTTGGCCACGCAGTTCGGCTCGTCGTGGGAACGGCTCGGCCCGCTGCTCGACCGCGTCGCGACGCAACTTCCGCCCGAATCCGCGGCGAAGTACCAGCGATTCCTCGAGAGTGGTCGACTGCTGAACGCCGCACGCGCGCGCGGCTGGCTCGACGAGAACGCAGCGACGCCCGCAAAACTGCGGGAACTCGCCGAGGCGATCCTTCCGAAAGGCTCGACCGATCCGCTGGCTTACGACGTTGCCGTCGATCCACAGCTCCGCGCGATCTTCGGCTTCGGGGAGCCGCTGCCGGCCGTCGAGGCCACTTCGATGCTCGGAGCGAGCCCCACGGCCGCTCTCGGATTCGGTCCGCTCGCCGTGCTCGCGCGCATCGCCGAAGGCGCTGGCAATTGGCTCGTGCCGACCGCGAACGCCGCGGCTTCGGGCTGGGACTGGCACCAACTGGTGACGCGGCTCAACAACTGGGTGCCCGGCGGGCAGCGCGAGCTGCGCGAGTACCTGCCCATGGTGCAGGAGATGCTCGACGGCACCGCACGCACGCTGGCGGAGCGCCGGCTGCCGCCCGAGCACTTCGGGGTCTACCGCAATCTGGTCGTGACGACGGCCTGGCAGGAGAGTTGCTGGCGCCAATACGAGCGGCGCTCGGGCCAGGTCGAACCAGTACGCGGTCCCGGGCCGTCGCTCGGTCTGATGCAGGTCAACACGCGTGTGTGGCGCGGTATCTACGACACTCGCGGCGTCACCACCGACATCGGTTACAACGCCCGCGCTGGTGCCGAGATCCTCTACCACTACATGCGCAAGCACGCGCTCCGCGCGAAGGAGCACCTGGTGGCCGGCGGCGAGGACAACCTCGCCCGCGCGAGCTGGGCGGCGTACAACGGTGGGCCCGGCCATCTTCGTCGCTACCGCAAGGCGGAGACGTCGCCGCATCTGAAGTCGGTCGACACCGAATTCTGGCAGAAGTTCCAGGCGGTCGAGCGCGACGACGAGTCGGCGTTCTTCTCCTGCGCCGTGAAGGGCTGAGCTTCTCCGGGTCGCGAGCGAACCCTGCCGTTCCACGCCAATGCCGGATTCGACGCACGCGTCGCGGCGCTTCCTCGACTCGGTCTCGGCATCTCCACCGAGTTCGGTGCGGCGGGTCTGGGTCTCGACGCATTGGCGCTGCACCGCGATCGCCCCGATCTGGTGAACTTCCTCGAAGTGGGCGTCGATCTCGAGCGCGGCGTCGATGCGACTGCTCTCGCCTTCGTGCGCGCGGGCGGACCGACCACCTACCACTTCCTCGATCTCAATCTGGAGGAGAGCGACGACCTCGAACCCGGTTGGATCGCCGCAGCACGGCAGCTGGCGGGCGAACTCGGCGCCGCCTGGCTCTGTGGTGACGCGGGTCTGTGGCACATCGGCCCGCGCGATCGCGGTCATGGCGTGCTGCTGCCCCCGGTGCTGACGCACGGCTCGGCCCGCTCGCTCGCCCGGAACGTGCGCCATCTGCGCGAAGCGAGTGGTTTCGAGGTACTGCCGGAGAACCCACCGGCGCACGTCTACCTGGGCGATCTGCACCTGCTCGACTACTTCGCGCACGTCGCCGAGATCGCCGATGCGGGATTGCTGCTCGACGTTGCGCACCTGGCGATCTACCAGCGCGCGACGGGTCGCTCCCCGACCGATGGTCTCGACGGCTTCCCGCTCGATCGCGTCGTCGAAGTGCACGTTGCGGGCGGCACCGAGTTCACGCATGCGGGGCGCGCCTTCGTCGACGACGATCATGTGCCCGAGCCGCTTCCGGATTGCTGGGAGATCCTCGAAGCCGTGTTGCCGCGCGCGACGAATCTACGCGCTGTCGTGTACGAGTGCGAGCGAAATCAGCGGACGGAGGTGCTGCCGAACTTCGAGCGTCTGCGCGACGTGATCGGCGCTGCGTTCGATCGGCCGAACGGCGGCGCCGCGGCGGCGATCGGCACGGCGCGTCCGCACGTGATCAGCAGCGAAGACACGACGAGTGTGCGGCGTGCGCAGCGGGCGCTGGTGCGGATGCAGCACGACGCGGGATTCGCAGAGCGCGTGCACTGCGGCGATGCTGCAGCCCTCGCGTCGGCGTCGCTCGATGCGCTGGGGGCCGGTTGGTTGCGCGCGCTCGACCCCATCGCGGTCGCTGCGGACCGCGACGGCAAACGCGCGGCGCAGCTACTGCGCAACGTCGCCTCCGAGTTTCGACTCTGCGCGGCGGCCGGGCCTTCCGGCGACGGCGACGCAGCCTGGACGCTCGCGTTCCCACGCTCGCCCGCGTTCCACGCCGCGATCACGCGCGACGAGAGTCTGCCGCTGGCGTTCGCGACGTTTGCGGAGGCATGTGCGGCAGCGGCGCCGAGTCCGCTCTTTCGCGCGCTGGTCGCGCTCGAAGTCGAGATGGCGCGCGCGCGACGCAGCGTTCGTGATGTGCCGGATCCGCCGCGCGACGCGGTGTTGCTTTCGGGTGCGGCGTGCGTGGTCGCGCTGCCCGCGGGCACGCACGCAGCTGCCGTGATGCTCGGCGAGCGACTTGAACGCGGCGAGGCAATCGGCGCGCTGCCCGATCTTGCGCGCGCGCAAGCGGAGTTCGTGCTGATCGTCGCCGATGCAAAAGCCGACGCGCGCTTCGGGCGCCTGCGTCCGGTGCGCGTCGAGCCGCTCGCAGCAGTCGTTGCGGCGTTCCTGCAACGCGCGCAGTCGCCGCTCGGCGCGCGGGAACAGGCGCGCTTCGCGGCGGAGCACGACGTCGAGGTCGACGATCTCGCCGCCTGCGTTGCCGAGTACGTCGCGGAAGGTGTGCTGGTGCGCGGAGGCGACGCCCGTTGAGCGGCGTCGCGCAGGCGCTGCTGGCGGCGCTGCTGTTCGGCGCTTCGACGCCGGCGAGCAAGTGGCTGCTCACAACCGTGACGCCGCTGCAACTGGCGGGTCTGCTCTATCTCGGTGCGGCGCTCGGCACCGCGCTTCCGTTCCTCCGGCAGCGCGGTGCGCTGCGCGCGATGGGTCGCCGCAATGCGATGCGCCTCTTCGGTGCGATCGCGCTCGGCGGCATCGTCGGTCCGGTGTTGCTGCTCGTCGGACTGCGCGCGTCGCTGGCGGGTTCCGTTTCGCTGTTGTTGAACCTGGAACTCGCCGCGACCGCCGTGCTCGGCGTGCTGCTGTTTCACGAACCCCTCGGTCCAAAGGGGTGGCTCGGCGTCGCCGGCGTGGTGCTGGCCGGCGGCCTCGTGTCGGCGAGCGGGGGCTGGCCGGGAATCGTTGCCGCGTCGTGGGTGGCGGGCGCCTGCGTCTGTTGGGGCCTCGACAATCACCTGACCGCCCGCATCGACGGCATCACGCCCGCATCGAGCACATTCTGCAAGGGAGCGATCGCGGGAACCACCAACCTCGTGCTCGGTCTCGCAGTCGCGCCGTTCGCGGGTTCCGCCGCGACGGCAATCGCGGGACTCGCCGTCGGCGCGCTCTGCTATGGCGCCAGCGTCGCGCTCTACATCGCGTCGGCACAGCAGCTCGGCGCAACGCGTTCGCAGGCGCTCTTCGCGGTCGCGCCGTTCGCCGGAGCCGCGCTCGCGTGGGCCGCGCTCGACGAGCCGATCGGCGGCCTGCAGCTCGTCAGCGCCGCGCTGTTGATCGCTGCGGTCGCTGCGGTCGTCCGCTCGCAACACGAGCACGACCACGTCCACGGTGCCGCCGAACACATTCACGCCCACCGCCACGATGACGACCACCATCACCACCGGCATCCGGGGCTCGCACCCGAGGTGCAGCACAGTCATTGGCATCGCCACGAGCCGCTCGCGCACGCGCATCCGCATTGGCCCGACCTGCATCACCGGCACGAGCACCCCGCAAGCGGAGCGCGCAGCGAGCCGTAGGCGAGCGAAGTCCCTTTGGTGAGATCAATCGTGCACCAGCCAGAGCAGGGAAGCCCAGCCGGCGATCAGCGCAATGCCACCGAGCGGCGTCACCGGGCCGAGCCAACGCCAGGACCCGAGCACCAGACCGTAGATCGAACCCGAGAAGAGCAGGATGCCGGTCGCGAAGAGCCAGGGCGAGGCACCGAGCGAGCGCCCGGTAGCGGCGCCGTAGAGGCCGAGCGCGAGCACCACGATCGCGTGGAAGAGCTGGTAGTGGACGGCGGTCTCCCACGCCGAGAGCTGTTCGGGCGTGAGACGAGTGCGCAATGCGTGGGCGCCGAACGCGCCGAGCACGACACCGATCAATCCGAAGCCGGCTGCGACGCGGATCCACATCGCGACGATCATAGCCGCAGATGCATGCGGCCTGGCTTCCCGTCGGTCGGCACCTGGCCGTCTCGACGTTTCGCAGCGTCGAGACGCGGAGGTCGCGGCGGCGCATCTCCCGGGCGGGGATCTCCTGGCAGATCGAGTGTGCGCTGCGACGGCGCTCGCTCGCGAACTGCGCCTCGACCGACTGTCGAGCGCGTCTGCTAACGCGTTGCGATCCGGAGCGTGTGCGAGGGACTCTCACCAAAGAGCTGGCGGTACTCGACCGCGAAGCGGCCGAGATTGCCGAAGCCGAACCGCACCGCGACCTCCGTGACGCTCGCCCGCGCGTCGCGGCGTAGCGCGCGCCGCACCTGATGCAGCCGGCGCAGATGCAGCAAACGAATTGGCGCAACCTGGTAGAGCGACTGGAACGAGTTGCGCACGGTTCGTTCGCTCACGCCCGTCGCCTTACACAGGTCAGACAGGTAGATGGGAGAGTCGAGGTTGGCGGCCAACGCCTCCTCGGCGCGGGACACGACGCGCTGGTGGGAGATCATCGCTCCGTCGGGTGTGATGCGTTCGTGCTGGGGATCGATCGCAGCGATGCCGGCCGTGAATATCGCCTCCTCCAACGAACGCCGGACAGCAGCCGTCTCGAGCAGCTGCGGCACCGACTCGGCGACGCGGAAGGCCTGCTGCACCGCGCAACGCAAAGCTCCGAGCGCGCTCGGATCGGGCTCGAGGAGCGCGGAACCGGAAGGATGGGCGGCAGGGAGGACACCGCGCAGCGCGAGCGAAGCCTCGCGAAGCGCGTCGGCCTGAAAGAAGATCGCGGCCCATACACTCCCGCCCGTGCTGCGGCCGATATGTTCCGCGCCGCTCTGATACAACTGCAGCGATCGCTGATTCACTTCGTGTCCGCACCAGAACGAGACGCCGGTCGTCGTGAGCTGGAACACGAGCGTGGGAGTACCCGGCGGGATGGTCGAGCGCGTCAGATAGGCAGTGCTCTCCCAACCGCGCATCAGCACCATGCGGTCGAGCGATACGCGCAGCATCCGCTGGTCGACCGGGGCCGAAGCGAGTTGCAGGAACTCGATCTCGAGCACGCCATTCGACGCGGAGAACTCGTCGAAATCGCGAAAGCGCAACGAGACTGCGCGCGGCTCGGTGTCGAGAAGCGGCTGTGCCACGGATCCATCCTCGCGCGAACGAGCGGGTCTATCGATAGCTGCTTTCATTGCTGGAAGCGAGGTTGACGGCGGCTAGACTTCCGCGCCCCGCAGAACGCCGTGAGGTAATGCGGATGTCATCGACCTCGAGCGGGGCGTCGTGAACGACTCAGATCGCGGTGTTCGTGCGTGGCGCAGGCTCGTCGCGATGGCGATCGCGGCGTTCGCATACGCGCTCGCAGGCTCCGCGGTCGCGCAGCCGCCGGCCGATGACTTCGACAAGCCGATCGTGTTGCATGCAGTCGACGCAGCGCCCGCAAAGTTGCTGATCGGTCCGGGCTTTCGCGTCGAGGACGCCGCTGCGACCGACGGGCTTACCGTTCGTTTTACGATCCGCTCGGACGTGGGCGTATTCGAGGCCTGGGGTGTCGAGTCGCTCGCGCTGCGCGTCGCCGAGATCCCGGCGATCCAAATGCTCGATGAGGCCTGCCGCTCGGACTCGTTTGCCCGCGCCGCGGCCAACACGGCCGCGCGTCCGCTGCAACCCGAAGGCAGTGGACTCTCGCGATTCTTCGCCGAGACGCAGGGCGACGAACGCGCACCGCTCGCGGGGGAACACGAGAAAGCGCTTCGCGAGGTCGCGCGACGGCTCGGCGTCGATCCGTACACCTCGAACCCGCTGCTCGGCACGCGACTCGAGCAGCTGGCCTGGGTCGCCGCTGCGAGCCGTGTCGGCGTCAGCGCGCTGTTGCCGACGGCAGCGCCTGCGACGATTGCGATGCCCGGTACCGAGGTCGCACACCATTGGGTCTATGACACGCCGGCCTCCGAACTCGCCGCGAAGAATGCGCAGCGTCTGCGCGGATTCGGCGCTACCGAAGAACAGATCCGCGCATTGCAGGCGGCGCCTGGTTTCACGCTCTCCTTGCAGACGGCGCTCGTCGAGGCGCTCGGACGCCTCGCCGCGGTGC
>JANLTC010000157.1:0-46413 GCA_031362725.1 Deltaproteobacteria bacterium
GCGCAGCGATGGCCTGCGCTGCGTGCAGGTGATGCGGCGTGAGGATCTCCAGGGCGTCGACGTCGGGCTCGACCAGCATTTCGTCGAGGCTCGCGTAGGCCCGGCATTGCCATTGCTCGGCACGCATCGCGCGCGTGACTCCGTCGACGTCACACACGGCGGTGATCTCGCCAGCGGGATGCGCGAGCCAGCCGATCGCGTTGAGATCTGCGATGCGGCCGCCGCCGACGATGCCGACGCGCACGCGCTTGCTTCGCGTCGTCACGGCGCCAGCAGCCATGCGTAGCCCTTGCGCAGCGCTTCGTGGCCGCCGCTCTCCAGTACGTCGCCGTGCGCGACGACGACGCGGTCGAAGTCCCAGCTGAGGATGCGCAGGAGACTCTGTCGCGCTGCGCTGCGATCGCGGATCAGCCACGGATCGAGCTTCGACGGACCGAAGCGGCCGTAGCTCCGCAACAGACTCATCAGCACACGGGTGGGCAAAGCGGAGCGCGGCCCGAAGTTGAAGGCGAGATCGCACAGGATCAGCGTGCGGCTCGCGCGGTGGAAGAAGGCCACCTCGTTCTCGTAGGGTCGCCCGCGGAAGAACGTCTGATCCACCTCGCCCCTCCACTCCGCGGGCGCTTCGTCGCCGAGCAGGCCCGCAAACACCAGATCGGGACGCTTGCGCTCGAGCCCCGGCCCGATCCACAGCCGCGACTCCGGGTACGCGTCGGCCACCTTTCCGGCGTAGAGGTGGTGGACGCGATTCGGCGCCACCGCGAATCGAACGGGGCCGAGCGCGTCGAGCTCGCGACGCAATTCGGCGTCGAGTGCGATGGGGGAGTGCAGCAGCAGGCTCCCGTCCGCGAGGCGGATCACCGTCATCCGCGTTCCGACCTCGAGCCCGTAGAAGCGCTGGGGGCGGTCCGCGACCCAGATGTCGGTGTCGAGTCGGCGCAGCGGGGGCCTGCTTTCACGCATGAACGTCAGGGTGCTCCGTGGGTCTTTTGAGGTCGTTCTCGAAGCGCCGGTCGGGAATCAGCCACATCAGCGCGACTGCGACGTAGAGCGCGCCCGCCGCCCACGTCGCAACGAATGAAAGGGGAATCGCGACGGCGTACAGCAGCGGCGAGAGCTTCCCCTTTCCGTCGCTGCCGAGCGCCTTTGCCAGCGCCGAGTCGCGACCCTGATTGGAGACGATGCGGCGCTGCAGGATCAGGAACGCGATCCCCGATGACAGCAGCACGGCGCCATACAGCGCAACGGGCAGAGCTGCGAAATTCGTCTGGCCCATCCAGCCGGTGACGAACGGGATCAGCGATAACCAGAAGAGGAGGTGCAGGTTCGCCCACATGATCGAAGCGGTGACGCCGCGGGTCGCCTTCAACAAGTGGTGGTGGTTGTTCCAGTAGATCCCGACATAGACGAAACTCAGGATGTAGCTCACCAGGATCGGCACGATCGGGCCGAGCGCGGCGAAGTCGGCGGCGCGCGGTGCCTTCATCTCGAGCACCATGATCGTGATGATGATCGCGATCACGCCGTCGCTGAAGGCTTCGAGTCGGCCGGTCTCCATTTGTCAGTCGGCCGCCACGTCGGCTGCGTTCGCACCCGGAACGCGACTGCTCTCGCCGGTGTCGTCCAGATCGAACGCGTCCACAGCACCCTCCGCACCGACGGTAGGTGCAATCCGTCGTCGCCGCTTCGAAGACGAAGGTCCCATTCGATCCGCAGCTGGCGCCCTGCGACGCGCTTACCGACTCACGCTGCGCCCGAGCGACTACGCCGAGATCGCGCTGCGCACTTCGCCGATCGCGCGCGCCGCACTCGCAGCTTCCTCGCCCTTGCGGACGAAGTGGGCGCGAAAGAACTCGCGGTGCGCCTCGGTCTCTTGGAAGTTGTGGGGCGTGAGAATGATCGAGAGCACGGGCACGTCGGCGTCGAGCTGGGCTCGCATCAGGCCGTCGAGCACGGTCGATGCCACGAAGTCATGGCGATAGATGCCGCCATCGACCACGAACGCGGCGCCGACCACGGCAGCGAAGCGACCGGTGGACGCCAGGTCGCGAGCCAGCAGCGGGATCTCGAACGCGCCCGGAACGTCGAAGACATCGACCTCGGCGTCTCCGATCTGGTTGCGGAAGCCTTCGAGGGCCTGGTTCACGATGTCTGCATGCCAGTTGGCTTTGATGAACGCGTAACGCGTGGCGGGCATCTGGAGCTCCTCTCGAACGAGTCGCTCAGAGCGAACGCAACGAGCCTGCGCCGGGCACCGTGCCCAGCGTTTCGCCCGACGTTCTCTTTCATCCGGACTATCACCGTCGGCTCCGGTTTCTCACCGGATCTGCTGACCCCAGCGATACACAGCATCGCTGGGCGCTCGCGGGCTCGCGGGTCACTGCCCGCTAACCGCCGGTGGGGACTTGCACCCCGCCCTGAGAACGAAGCGAAGTTGGCAGCGGACCTCCGGTGATGCAACTCGAGCAGCCTCTCACGCAGGGCTGCCATAGACTCGCGTTCCATGCGGACCCGCCGCCGTCACTCCCGCGTTGCCGTCTTGACGTTGCTCGCCTTCGTGGCGACGGCCCTGCTCGCATCCCCCGCACAAGCCCAGCTCCGCAAGTGGCTGGGCATGGACCCCGGCATCGACAAGGCCTGGTCAGGCGACTTCGACGGCATGGTGAAGCGGCGCCAGATCCGGATCCTCGTGGTCCATTCGAAGACCTTCTACTTCATCGACAGCGGCGCCCAGCGCGGTTTCTCGTATGACGCGGGTCGCGCTTTCGAGGACGAGATCAACAAGAATCTCGGCCTGCACCTGCTGCGCGTCGAAGCGGTCTTCATCCCGGTGAGCGCGGGCGAGCTGCTGCCCGCGCTCTTGCACGGCCGCGGCGACATCGCGATCGCGAACTTGACCGTCACACCCGAGCGTCAGCAGTTCGTGGACTTCTCGGTGCCGCTCTGGACGGGCGTCGATGAGGTCGTCGTGACGGGGCCCGCCTCGCCGCCGATCGCGAGCGTCGACGATCTCTCGGGTCAGGAGATCTTCGTCCGGCTCTCCAGCAGCTACTTCCAGAGTCTGTGGCATGTGAACGAGCGCTTTGGAAAAGCAGGCCTGCCGCCGCTGAAGGTGAAGGCCGCGCCGGAGCAACTCGAAGATGAAGACATCCTCGAGATGTTGAACGCCGGCTTGATCCGGCTCGCGGTGGTGGACAGCCACAAGGCCGCATTCTGGGAAAAGATACTGCCGAACATCTATCTACACCCGGAAGCGGCAGTCAGGACGGGCGGCGAGATCGCGTGGGCGTTCCGCAAGAACTCGCCGCAGCTCGCCGCGGTGGTGAACGACTTCGCCGAGAAGCACGGCAAGGGCAGCGCCTTCGGCAACGCCAAGTTCAAGGAGTACCTGCGCAACACCCAGTACGTGAAGGGCGCGAGCTCGACCGAGGAGTACCGCAAGCTGCTGCGCACGATCGAGATCTTCCAGAAGTACGCGAAGCTCTACGACTTCGATTGGCTGATGCTCGCCGCGCAGGGCTACCAGGAGTCGCGCCTCGATCAGGGTGTGAAGAGCCGTGTCGGCGCGCTGGGCGTGATGCAGGTGATGCCCGCGACCGGCAAGGAACTCGACGTCGGCGACGTCCGCGAGATCGACCCCAACATCCACGCCGGCGCCAAGTACCTGCGCACGATGATGGAGCGCTATTTCGCCGGTGCGCAGCTGGACGGGCTCAACCGCCAGCTCTTTGCGTTCGCATCCTACAACGCGGGGCCCGCCAGGATCGCGAAGCTGCGCAAGGAAGCGGAAACGCAGGGGCTCGACCCGAACGTGTGGTTCAACAACGTCGAGATCGTCGCGTCGAAGCGGATCGGTCAGGAGACGGTTCGCTACGTCGGCAATATTTTCAAGTACTACGTCGCCTACAAACTCGTGGTGGACGCACAGCACGAGCGCGAGCAGGCGATCAAGGGTGTCGGGAACCACTGAGCGCCAGCGCAAGCGCGCGCCGAATCGCGCTCCTTCATTGGGCGGCGGCGCTCGGCCGGCTCGACACGCGTTCATACCACCGCGAGAGATGCTGCTGCTCCGGCGCGTGCCGGAGCGCGTTCAAGTTGGCGGCGAAGTCGAGCGTGCAGAGCGCGACGATGTCGGCCATCGAGAAGGTGTCGCCTGCGAGGAACTCGCGCGATGCGAGCTGCGCGTCGAGGAAGCTGAAGGTGCGCGCCACCACGCGCCGGTTCTGCTCGGCAACCGCCGGGATCTGTTCCTTCATCACGGCCCTGGTGAGCGGCGACCCATGGATCCAGACCAGCCCCACCGGCACCATCAGGTTCAGCTCGATCCGGCGCAGCCACATCTCGACGACGCCCTGTTCCTTTGCGCTGCCGCCGAAAAGTGCCGGCTCGGGATGCAGGGCCTCGAGATAGCGGCAGATCGCGATCGACTCGGCGAGGAACGAGCCGTCGTCGAGTTCGAGAACCGGCAGCCCTCCCATTGGATTCACGCGCGCGAGGAACGCGGGCGTCCGGTTCTCGCGCTTCCTGATGTCGACTCGCACGAACGGGATCTCGATCCCCTTCTCTACGAGATAGATGTGGACGCGGCGCGGGTTCGGAGCGCCGGGATGGGTGTAGAGCTTCATCCCGCGTGCACGGCAGTTGCGGGTCGCCGATAGAGCGCGCGGAATCGCCGCACCGGCGGCGCCTCGTCGTCGAAGAAGCTCTCGCACGACACTTCGATGAGACCGTGATCGCGGAACGCATCGAGTTCTTCGCGCCGCAGCGGCCACGGAAGCTGACCCACCGGATCGTCGCGGTCGCGTGCGCGGCAAAGTACCAACAGCCGACCGCGCGGGGCGACGAGCGCGGCAAGCGCCTCGGTTGCGACCGCACGCGCAACGGGGGGCAGCACCTGGAGCGTGTACGACTCGAACACGAAATCGAAACGCGCGGCCCATGCTGATGGTGGTGCGAGCGCATCGGCTTCCACGTACTCGACGCTGGACGCCGGGAACCGCGATCGACACGCTTCGACCGCAGTCCGCGAGATGTCGAACGCGACGACGCGGAAACCGGCCGCCGACAGCGTTTCCGCGTCATCGCCCAGCCCGCAGCCGACCACCAGGCATGACGCGCCGCTCGCGCGAACATCGGGCAGGCGGAGCCACTCGACGAGGAACGGATTCGCAGCGCGATCCGCCCATGGAATGCGATCCCAGTCTCCCGATGCGCGCTGGTAGAGCTCCTCGAACCACCCGGTGGCATCGCCGCGGTCGATCGATTGCTGCGCCAGGCGCCTGACTTCGTCGCGACTCGACACGCTGCGCTCCCCTTCGCCCAACCTCAGCAATCGCTGATGATTGCATAGCCGGCCCACTTGGGGTGAATGGAACGCAGCGCAACAGCTCCGGCCGGCGATCGGGCATACTGGGGGGATGGAAAACCACGAACACGATGGTGCGGCCGTGCGCTTTCCGCCGCCGTTCGTCTACCTCGGAGCGGTCGTCATCGGCGGTCTGTTGCACGCGCTGGCGTTGCCGCTGCCACTCGACCTGCCGATGGCGCTGCGCGTTGGCCTCGCCGCGGCGACCGCGCTGTCGGGCGTGTCGCTCGTCGCCGCCGCGATCGGTCTCTTTCGGCGCACCGGTCAAGACCCGAAGCCGTGGGAGAGCACACCGGAGATCATCTCGACGGGGATCTACCGGTTTACGCGTAACCCGATGTACGTGGGCATGGCGCTACTCCAGACGAGCATCGGCATCGGCTTCGCGAATGGCTGGATTCTCGCGCTGGTGCCGCTCGTGCTCGTCGTGATCTACGCGATCGCGATTCGCCACGAAGAGGCGTATCTGGAGCGCAAGTTCGGCCCGACCTACGTCGCGTACAAACGCAGCGTGCGGCGCTGGCTCTAGCGGCGCGGTCGCGGGCCGCCGCGTCCGCCGCGCGGGCGCGAAGGGGATCCGCCGTCGCGTCCCCCGCCGCCCGCAGACGAGCCGCCCGGGCGCGCAGACGGACCGCGCCCGCGGCCGCCTTCGCCCGGCCGAGCGCCGCGGCGCGCCGCGTTCACCTTGGCACGACCGCGTTCGTCCGCCTTGCGGGCGCGAATCTGCGAGATGCGCTCGGATAGCGACACTTCGAGGTTTCCCTTCGGCTTGGCGCTGTAGTCGAAGTCCGGAACCGTGACACGCGGCAGGCTCTTGCCGATCACGCGCTCGATGCGCGCCATGTCCATCTGCTCGCCCGGCGAGACGAAGGTGAAGGCCTCGCCGGTCAGCTCCGCGCGCGCGGTGCGACCGACGCGGTGGATGTAGTCCTCGGGGACCAGCGGCACGTCGAAGTTCACGACATGGCCGAGCGCTTCGACGTCGATGCCGCGCGCGGCGATGTCGGTGGCGACCAGCACGCGATACTTGCCGTCCTTGAAGCCCGCGAGCGCTTCGGTGCGCTGCGACTGAGACCGGTTGCCGTGGATGCGCACCGCTTCGATCTTGCTGCGCACGAGGTGCATCGTCAGCCGATCGGCGCGGTGCTTGGTGCGCGTGAAGACCAGCGCCTCCTGCATCTCGCCGCGCTCGAGCAAGGTCACCAGCAGCGCCTGCTTCAGCTCCTGCGCCACCGGGTAGACGGCTTGCGTGATGCCCACCGCCGGCGCTGCGCGCCGCGCGAGCGTGACGGTGACGGGATCGTGCAGCAGTTCGCGCGTCAGCGACGCGATCGGTGCGGGCATCGTCGCGCTGAAGAAGAGCGTCTGCCGTCGCGCCGGGATATGGCGCAGGATGCGGCGGATGTCGGGCAGGAAGCCCATGTCGAGCATGCGGTCGGCTTCGTCGAGCACCAGGTGCTGCAGCCCGGCGAGCCTCGCATACGGCATCCGAAAGTGGTCGAGCAGGCGGCCGGGCGTCGCGATGATCACGTCGACACCGCTGCGGAACGCGTGCTCCTGCGGACCCATGCCGACGCCGCCGAAGACCGATGCGGCGCTGATCGGCGTGTGGACTGCGAGGTCGTTCAGGTCCTCGAGAATCTGCGCTGCCAGCTCGCGCGTCGGCGTCAGCACCAGCGCGCGCGTGGTGCCGCGCGACTTGTCGAGCAGCTGGTGCAGGATCGGCAGCAGGAAGGCGGCGGTCTTGCCGCTGCCCGTCGTCGCGGAAGCGAGTACGTCGCGCCCGGCGAGCGCGGGCGGAATCGCTTCGGTCTGGATCGGCGTCGGTCGGCTGAAACCGAGTTCCTTCACGCCGCGCAACAGGCTCGGGTGAAGCTTCAGGGTGCTGAACGGCACGACTGGCCTTTCGGGTGGGCCTTGGCGCCGCACCGATGAGGGTGTTGGTTCAATGCAGGAGCCGGAACGGTGCCAGCTGGATGGCTTTCTCCGGGCACGCTTCCACGCAGAGGTTGCAGGCGTGGCAGGCTTCCGGATTCACGACGACGGCTTGGCGATTCTTGTGCGCCGCCGACTTGAGTCGCCCGAGCAGCGACATACCGGTTCGCTCTTCGTGCGAGAGGCGGCGGATTTCGAACACATCATAGGGACAGACGCGGACGCAGTCTGCCTTGGCCTCGCAGCGATTGCGATCGACGACGGGCGCCACGCGCCCGGGAACGCCCGTGCAGGCGTCGCGTTCACTCACCGAGAAGGTTTCGCGCGACGACCTTCAGTTCCAGGATGGGCTTCACGCCTTCGAAGATCGGCAGCACCAACGCATCGACGGTGTAGCGGCTGATCGGATACTCCTCGGCGTAGCCCCAGCCACCGTGCAACAGCTGTGCGTCCTGCGTGATGCCGACGGCGATGTCGCACGCGAGTAGCTTCGCCTGTGCCGCGAGCGGTGCGGCCTTGCGCTCGTCCTCGTCCATCGCGAGCGCAGCGGCGTAGGTGATCGCGCGCGCCGCGGCGAGCTTCGCCGCCATCTTGCCGATCAGGAACTGCGTGAGCCCGTATTCGACGGTCGCCTTGCCGAACTGCACGCGACCCTCGACGTACTCGCACGCCTTCTCGAGCGCAGCCTGCGCGAGGCCGCAGGCGCGACCGCCCGTTTGCAAGCGCCCCGCCGCGAAGCCGCCCATCTGCAGGTAGAAGCCCTTGCCGAGGCCGCGTTCGCCGCCGACGAGGTTCGTCGCCGGCACGAACCAATTCTCCAGCTGCAACGTGAACGAGTGCATGCCGCGGTAGCCGATCGTCGCATCGGCTTTGCCGCTCATCTTGCCGCCGCCGGGCTGCGTGCATTCGAACGCGTGACCGCGGTGCGCCTCCTTCTCGACTACGAAGAGCGACAGACCCTTAGGACCCTTGCTCATGTCGGGATCCGTGCGCGCCAGCAGCGCCAGCACGTTCGCGCGACCCGCGAAGGTGCACCACGACTTCGGGCCGTTCACGACGAAACCGTCGACACCACCGACGGTCGCCCGATCGGCGCGACACTTCACGCCGGCCACGTCGCTACCGATGTCGGGCTCCGTCACCGAAATGCCCACCATCAGCTCGCCCGCGGCGATCTTCGGCAACCAGAACTTCTTCTGCTCCTCGGTGCCGCCGGCCAGCAGGGCCTTCGTCAGGATCTCGGGTCGTGTGATCAGCGAACCCGCTGCCGCGAGCGACGCACGCGAGAGTTCCTCGGTGGTGAGGATCATCGCGAGGTTGCCCATCTCGTAGCCGCCGAATTCCTCGGGAACCGAGAGCCCGAAGTAGCCGAGCTCGGCCATCTTCACGATGAACTCTTCCGGGATCAGATCATCGTTGCGGTGGATGCGCTCGGCGTGCGGCGCGATCTCCTTCTCGGCGAACTCGCGAACGGAGGAGCGGACCTGCTCGAGGGTCTCCTCGAGCGGCGTCTCGTTGCGACCGCGTCGCGACGCGACCTCGCGCCCGATTGCGCGGAACACCGCTTCGTTCGAAGTGGCGCGCAGCTTCTTGCGCAGATCGGCGGGGAAGCTGGCGTCCAGCGCGTCGTCGCCGAGGCCGAGATCGTCGATGGCGGGTGTGAGGCGCGCGAGCAAGCTCGCGACCAGGTCCGCCGCGCCAGCGGCTGCGGTGGCCTCGAACCACGCGTCGCCGCGACCTTCGCCGCGGATGCTCGCCGCGTACTCGAGCAGCTCGCGCGCGGCACGGGCCTCGGTCGCGGCATAGGCGACGCGCTCGGCGAGCACCTGGTGATCGTCGAGCGTCTTGCCGTTCTCCGTGATCACCCGGGCGCGAGCGAGCGTGTTGGCAAGCAACGAGTCGGCCGCCGCGAGCAACTGCCGCGCGTCACCGAGACTGGGGAGGGAAAACCTGTCGCTCATCGAGGAATCTCCACATCAAAAAAAAGCGAAGCCCAGTCTAGCGGGAGAAAGGGGACGGTCCTGGCGAGGACGGGCAGAGGAGAAAAGGGACAGGCCTGCCGGTGCAGGCCTGTCCCCAGTGGGAGGTGTGTCCCTCGAGTCCTCAGCCAAGCACAGCGGAGGACCGTCCCCTTTCTCCTCGGCTACTCGAAGAGGGCGTTGGGCTCGGGGACGTAGGTGCGGCAGGGCTGGGAGCGGAGGCTGGGGCAGGCGGGAAGCGGCGTCGGAACCGCGATGTCCGGGATTACCGAGACGACGAGGCTCGACGGGTGCGATGCGGAATGCGAGATCGAGTGGGTCACGCCTGCACCGAGCTGCAGAACGTCGAACTGCCAGCGCCCCTTGTTTCCGCCCGGTGTTGCGACGGAGACGCTCAGCTTCGAGCCGGCTCGCAGCGCGTGGGCGAACGGGTAGATCTCGACGCGAACTTGTGTCCATTCGCCTGCCGGCAGTGTCGCCACGTCGGCTTCGAGGTGTGTCTGCACCGGCTTCAGCTCGGTGGACTCCGGCGACAGCGCCCGTTGGCTCGCGCGCAACCAGCCGCTCGCGATGTAGGTCTCCATCCCGTCGGGACGGATCTCGGAGAGCATCACCTCGAGGTCCGCGTCGGTCGCCTCCGACTGGATCCAGAGGTCGGCGCTCGCGTGGCCGATCATCACGACATCGTCCGCGAACGGTTCGCTGACGAACACCGCCTGCCGACCCGGCTTGATCGGTAGCCATTGGATATTGGGCAGCGCCTTCTCGAACGCAGCGTGGACGTCGTAGGTTTCGTCACCCTTGGCGTCGTCGTGTTCGAACGACGACGCCGACTCGGCTTCCGACGGCGTGAACGAGCGCAGCGAGCCGTCGGCGTGGAGGTAGAAGCGCTGCGCTTGCGTCTCGGGCGGCGGCCACGAATCGAAGTGGAGTTCGAAGCCGGCAACGGGCGCGCCACGCGGCGTGCCGGGCTTGCCGCCGTTTTCCATCAGGATGCGGATCGGTTGCTCCGCTTCGTACTCGGCGCGCTGTGTCTCGAAGTCCTCGTCCGGCGAGAAGCGCTCGGCCGGCAAGAACGTTTGCACGCCGAAGATCTCCTTGAACAGCAACGGCCCGAAGGCGAGGATGGTGGGCGAGATCGGGCGGATCTCATCGGTGACGTAGAAGTCCAGGAAGTTCTTCCACTCGGCGAGCACCTGCGGCGTGAAACCATCGGCGTGGGCGCCGTTGTAGCCCGTATAGCGGACCACCGGCGCGTTCGTGAAGCGGTTCCAAAGATCCGGGAAGTGGCCGCCCGTCTGCTCGTCCTGCCAGGCGCCCGAAGTGAAGACCGGAACCGTGATCTGATCGACGAACGACCGCGGGTTCAGCGCATCGTAGACCGCCGGCTCGTAGAAGGGGTGGTCGTACGCCTTCTGGATGATGTCGACCTTCTGCGAGTGCAGCAGTTGGTTCTCCTCGCAAACGAGGTCGCCGTCGTCGACTTGCCCCTGCTCCCAGCCGTGGCCGTACGGATCGGCCTTGTCGAGCACCTGCTGTCCCCATTGGACCGCGAAGCCGGTGTTGATGATGCCGCCCGGGTTCATCGTGGTGTCGACGCCCGAGATCACCGCGAGCGGCGTGATCGCCGCAAGATGCGGCGGTTGCATGCTGGCGACGAAGAGCTGGCTGATGCCGGGGAACGAGATCCCGACCATACCGACCTTGTGAGCCCATGCCTGTGTCGCGACCGTTTCGATGATGTCGTAGCCGTCGAGCAGCTGGAGCGGCTCGAAGAAGTCGTAGGCGCCGCCGGAGCAGCCGGTGCCCCGCATGTTCACGCCCACCGTCGCGAAGCCGAGCACGCCCGCGATCAACGCTTCCGGCGCAGCCGGCGCGTCGCAGAGCACCGGGAACTCTGCGCCCAAGAAGCCGCAGAGGTCGTAGCCACCGAACCGCAAAGGCCCAACCGGCTCCGACGGGTCGTAGCCGGAGTAGTTCACCAGCACGGGGTAGGGGCCCTCGTCCGCGGGCCCGGGCAAGGAGACGAAGGTCGAGAGCTTCGTGCCATCACGCATCGTGATGTAGCCGTAGCCCGGCTCGAGCACCTGACCATCGTAGAAATCCTGGGACGGCGTGCTGCCGTCGATCGGCTTCACGCGGAGCGCGCGAGAGGCTTCGCGCGGCGAACCCGTCGTGACGACGCGATAGCCGTCGCCGGGATCCAGTTCGCGGAAGATCAGCGAGCCCTGGTAGTCGGTCGTTTCGGTGGCGACGGAGTTCCCGACGGCATCGAGAAGCTCGAGTTCCGTATTCGCGATGGCGTGCGACACGTGCAGCTGCTCGATGCTCTCGCGCACCGAGAAGCTCGGCTCCGCCGCCATCTCGAACGGCCTCGAGGTCGAGACCTGGACTGCGAGTCCGTTCCAGAGCACGTTCAGCGTGACTTCCGCTCTCAGCAGATGGAGACCGGGTGCGACACCAGCGAGTGCGCCGCGCGCTTCCTGCGCGGTTTCGCTCCACGATCCCGTGTCGAGAGGCGCGCCGTCGAGCAGGATCCGGACATCGTGTCGATGCTTCGGCAGCCGCAGCACGAACTCCGCGGTCGGCTCCGAGACGAGCGAGTCGGCTGTCGGACTCGTGAAGCGGACATTCACATTGCTGAACCGACTGACGTCGCACGCGGTCAGCGATGGAACGAAAGCCAGAGTCAGCAGGAGCGTCAGAGCGCGTGCTCGCATGGGATCCTCACTCATTGCTTCGGGGAGTCCGTGTTCTTTACCGAGCGTTCGGTCGGGTGCGTACTCTACAGGGAAAGGCCCCCACCTGTAAAGAGTGCCTCGAGGAGTGTGCTGGTGACCGGAGGGACACGATGTGCAGCCAGCTCTAGAGGACGCGGCCTCGCGAAAGCCAGCCGGCCAGCTGCTCGACCAGCGCGGGTGCCCCGAAAACGAGGCCGAGCTTGCCCGCCGGATAGGCGAGCGTGACGCAGCGCCCGCCAGCTTCGGGCACCAGGATCTGCGTGGCGGCGGCATCCCAAGGGTTCAGGTCGACGTCGACCATCGCATCGACACCGCCTGCCAGTACCTGCGCATGCCCGAAGGCGTCGGTGTAGCCACGCAGGATCCGGATCTCGCGCGTCATCCGGTCGAACGCAGCGCGTTCTTCGCAGCGGTCGAAGCAGAAAACGTCGCCGTGTGCGACGAGCGCGCTGCCGAGATCACTCTGCTTCGAGCAGCGGACCGGCGCGCCGTTGCGTGTGACGCCGCCGCCTTTCCAGCCCACGGTGCGCTCGCCGAGTCCTGGGAGATCGATCAAGCCGAGCACCGAGACGCCGTCCTCGAGGCGCGCGATGATCGTCGAAAAGAGCGGGATGCCACGCGAGAAGCCGATCGTGCCGTCGATCGGGTCGATCACCCAGGCCGCGCCGCTCTGCCAATCGCCCTCGGCACCGAATTCTTCACCGAGGATCGCGGCGCTCGGATCGCCTTCGTGCAGCACGCGCCGGATTGCCTGCTCGGCTGCGCGATCTGCTTCGGTGACGGGCGAGCCGTCCTTCTTGATCTCCACCGCGACCTGCCGAAAGCGCGGCAGGATCTCGGCGCGCGCGGCGTCGGCAGCGCGCGCGGCGAGTTGGGCCAGTCGTGCGAGGTCTGACGACATCCGCCCAGCCTACCGGCACACCCGGATCCCGGCGAGCGCCATGAGCGCGACGGCGCCGAGCAGCGTCAGGTTCGGCTCGGGCGTGAAGGCGGTGACCGCATTCTCACCGTTGCTCGCGACGTAGGTAGCGAGTCGCGACCGCGCGATCGCAATGGCGCGCGGGTTCGTCAACTTGGTGACCCCGTCGCTGCCGTCTTGCTCGACCTGCACGAGGAACAGCCGGCCGCTCAGGGGATCCCGGCGGAACACATCGATCGCGTTGTCTGCTGCGGCGCTCACGATGACGGTGAGACCGTCGTCGCTCACCGCGACGTACGACGGGCCGGCCAGCCGCGTGAGGCCGCCTTCGTTGTCGCGTTTGCGCTCGACGAAGCCGAGCCCGCCCGTTTCGATGTTGCGCGTGAAGACCGCCACCGCGTTGTCGCTGAACCCGGTCGCGTAGACGTGGCGACCATCTGGGCTCACCGTCACGGCGATCGCCGCGTCGAGTCCGTCGACACCCCCAACGCCGTCCTGCACGCGCGAGGCGAACGCGAGCGCCCCCGTCGCGGCGTCGCGAGAGAACACCACGATCGAGTCGTCCAGGAGGGCGGTCACGTAGACGTGACGGCCATCCGGGCTGACTGCGACGCCGTCCGCGCCGCCGAGTCCCGCCACGCCCGCGATGCCATTCCTCGCCGAGCCGCCGAAGCTCAGCGCACCGCTCGCCGGGTCTCGCGTGAACCAGGTCACCGCGTTGCTCAGGAACACGGAGGTGTAGATCTGCCGCCCGTCTGGGCTGATCGCCGCAGTGCGAGGCCCGAGAAAGTCATGCACGCCCCGACTGCCTTCTTGCTCGCTCTCGACGAACGTGAGCGCTCCCGATTCCGCGTTGCGCGCGAAGGCGGCGATCGTCGAGTTGGCTGCGCCGATCGCATAGACGTGTCGCGCGTCCGGGCTGACTACGATGCCGAGCGCTCCATCGAGACCCGTGACGCCGCCAATACCGTTGGTGACGACGCTCGACGCCGTGAGCGCACCGCTTCTGGGGTCGACCGCAAGTGTGGTCACCGCGTCATCGACGTTGCCGGTCGCGTAGAGATGGCGGCCGTTCGGCTCGATCGCCAGACCCTCGGCGCCGGCGAGTCCATCCGCGCCCGCGCTGCCGTCCTCCTCGGTCTCGAGAAAGTGGAGCGATGCGATCCCGAAGATCGAGATGCGATCGTCGATGCTGTTGGCAACGTACAGGTTTCCGCCGATCGCGAGGATCTGCTCCCCGCTGCCGATGAAGCCCGCGCCCGGCAGCGACACCGACGACGCGAAGTCGAGCGCGCCGCTGCTGCGATCGCGCTCGAATACCGCGACCGCTGCCTCGGCGCCGCCCGCGAAGACATGCAAGCCACGGTCCCCGCCGATGCAGAGGCCGGCCGAGAGACCGAGTCCGGCGATTCCGCCGACGCCGTTCGCGAAGCGCGCGACGAACGCGAGCAGTCCCGTCTGCGCATCGCGTCTGAAGTGGACGATCGACGAATCGCTGGTGCCGTTCGCATAGACGTCGTTGCCATCTGCGGCCACCACGATCGAGTCGATGCCGGCGAGGCCGGAGACGCCTCCCTGCCCATTCTTCTCGACCTCGAGCAGCACGAGCATGCCGGTGACGGCGTCGCGCGCGTACACGCGCAATGCACCGAAGGCGTAGACACCCACGTAGACGTTGCGCCCGGCTGGATCGAGGGCGATGCCCTGCGCGCCGCTCAGTGGCGGCAGCGCGACCTGCTGGACGAAGCCGAGTCCGCCCGCAGCATCGCGCGCGAATACGACGACCGCCGCGCCGCACGCCACGTAGACGTGTCGACCATCGCGGCTCTCTGCGATCGAACGTGGGCTGGAGAGTCCCGTCACGCCGTCGATTCCGTTCCGCTTCCGCGTCACGAAAGACAGCAGACCTGTTTCGGGTGCGCGATTCAAGATCGCAACGCTCTCATCGATCAGACCGACCGCGTAGACGTTTCGTCCGTCGCCGCTGACGACGGCATCGATAACGCCAGCGAGTCCTTCGACGCCGCCCTGGCCATTGCGCAGCGCGGCCTGGTGCGTGAGCGCGCCGCTGATCGGATCGCGCGCGAACCCGTCGAGCGCGTCCTCGCCGAATCCGGCGACGTAGAGACTGCGGCCATCCGCGCTGGCCGCGATTCCGATGGGTGCCGACAGCGCGTAGCCCGGGTCGTCGCCGTCTTCGAGGTCGCCTTGCAGCCAGAGCTCGGCGGTCCGCGCGCTCGCGGGCGCGAGCAGCAGCCAGCCGAAGTGCACGGCGGCAATCGAAGATCGCGTCCCCGGTCGCATCCATTGCAATCTAACACCCGCGATCCCGGTTCCACGGCGCGAGCGTCGGGACTAAGATGGCTCTCCTCGAACGGGGGAATGCTCATGGCATCGACTCTGGCTCAGCCTCTGGCTCAGCGACTCGGCTTCGCCGCGACCGACCGCGTCGCGATCGTCCACGCCGATGACATCGGGATGTGCCATGCCGCCAATCTCGGCGCCTTCGACGCGCTCGCGAACGGCGTGGTCAGCTGCGGCTCGATCATGGTGCCCTGCCCGTGGTTCCGCGAAGCCGCCGACCTTGCGCGCGCGAACCCGCGCTTCGATCTGGGTGTGCACCTCACGCTCAACTCCGAGTGGCCGCACTATCGATGGGGGCCCGTCGCCGGCCGCGATCGCGTGGCGTCGCTGCTGGACGCGCAGGGCTATCTGCCGCGCACGCAGCTCGAAGTGCTGCGCAGCGCGACGCCGGAGCATGTCGAGATCGAGCTACGCGCGCAGATCGAGACGGCGCTTCGCGCCGGCATCGACGTCACGCATGTCGATTCGCACATGGGTACCGTGCTGCTCGATCCGTTCGTCGGTGTCTACGCCAAGCTGGCGAAGGAGTACCGATTGCCGGCGTTCGCTGCGCACCCGGATCCGGCCGCGCTGAAACGCGCCGGGCTCGCCTCGTTCGAGGGCGTGCTGCGCAAGGGAGCCGAGCAGATCACCGCCGCGGGCTTGCCGATCCTCGATGGTGTGGAGTTGCTCTCGCTCGACTTCGAGCCCGGCCAAGGCGAGAGCCACACGAAGCAACGACTCTCGCGCATCGGCGCGGGGGTCCACTACTTCATCATCCATCCCGCCAAGGAGAGCGATGAGCTGCGCGCGATCTCGCCCGATGCCCACGCGCGCATCTTCGAGCACGAGTTCTACGGCAGCCAGGTCGGCCGCGATCGCTTCGCGAAGGAAGGCATCCGCACGATCGGAATGCGAGCGCTGCGCGAACTCGTGCGGGTCGGCTGAGTCGCCCAGAACAGCAGCGGGGAGGGTTTCACTGCGCTTCTTCGAGCGGCGCTTCGCTGAGGTCGTAGCCGGCTTCGACGGGGATCCGGATCACCGGACCGTTCGCTCCGCGACCGACGGTCGGCAGCACCGTGACGACCGGTTCGCTGCGCGCGCGCGAGATCGCCTCGGCGACGCTCGCGCTGCGCGCGAGCTTGATCAGGTTGCGCAGCGTCGGGAAGATGATCATGCGCCGCTTGGCGAGTGCGTCCTCGATCGCGACCTTCGGTGCGATCCACAGCGAGTCGACCGACTCCTCGCCGTCGTGCGCGGCGACCTGGTCACGCGGCGCTCGTACCAGGTAGAAGTGCGTGTCGAAGCGCTTCGGCATGAAGGCGGGCGTGATCCAGTGCGCGAATGGCACCATCTCGTCGAGTGCGAGTTCGAGGTCGTGCGTCTCGGCGATCGCGCCGAGCGTGGTCGCGCGCGCGAGCAGGTCACTCCGATAGCGGGTTTCGAGGGGGCGCACGCGCGATTCGGGCAGCAGCTCGGTTTCGTTGCGACCTCGGGCGAGCAGCACGCCGCACTCTTCGAAGGTTTCGCGCACCGCCGCGACACGCACTGCGAACGCGTCGTCGTCGAGACCCTCGCCGCCGGAGCAGCGCGCGCGCAGCGCGAGATCGCGATCGGCGGGATCCACCTTGCCGCCCGGGAAGACCAACGCGCTCGAGGCGAAGTCGATCTGGTGATGGCGCTCGACCATGAACACTTCGAGCAATCCTGGCTGACTCTGCTCGGCTTCGCCTCGCTGCGTGCAACCGTCGGACGGGCGCTTGCCGCGGTCGTCGCGCAGCAGCATCACGGTCGAAGAAGGAATGGGAGTCGGAGGAGCGTTCGCCATCTTTGCGGCATGATGGCACAGCGAATTTCGGTCGGGAGGCGCGGGTTGGCGTGATCGAGACGGTACCGGGCGAGGTCGCGCTGCACCTCGAAGTCGAGGGCGATGGGCCGCTCGTCGTGTTCTTGCACGGATTTGGCGGCAGCGCGCGAAACTGGCGGCCGCAGTTGCGGGCCTTGCGCGGATCGTTTCGGGTCGCTGCGTTCGACCTCCGCGGGCACGCGCGTAGCGAGGCGCCGGATGACGCGGCGCTGTATCGGCCCGCATGCTTCGTCGCCGACGTCGCGCGCGTGCTCGATCACCTCGGTACGGAGCGCGCGGTCGTCGGCGGTCTTTCGATGGGCGCCGGGATTGCCGCGCGCTTTGCCGCGGCACATCCCGCTCGTGTTGGCGCCCTCGTGCTCGCGTCGCTGCCGCCGGGGGCCGAGCAGGGAACGCGACAACGCGGTTGGGCGTTGGCGTTCGCCGACGCGATCGATCGCGAGGGCCTCGAGGCGGCTGGTGCGCGCTACGCGTGGGGTGCCGAGTCGGGCCTCGACGTGAACGCCGCGAAGCTCGTGCGCGCCGGCTTCCTCGAGCACGCGCCCCACGCGATCGCGCACACGCTGCGCGCATTGCTCGCGGTGCAGCCGGGTTGGTCGGGCATCGCGGAGTCGCTAGGCGCACAGAGTCTTCCGGTGCTGGTGATCGCTGGCGAGCGCGACCCCGTCTCGCTGGCGCCGTGCCTGCACCTTGCGAACGCGCTCGCTCGTGCCGAGCTGCTCGTCGTCCCGAATGCCGGGCACGTCGTGAATCTCGAAGCGCAGGGCGCGGTCAGCGCAGCGCTTCGCGACTTTCTGGAACGCCTCGCGACGCGGGGAGGCAGTCTTGGAGCCGTCTCCTAGAGTCCGCGCTCGATGAATGGATTGGTTGCGATCGCCGCGCTGTCGCTCGGTGCATGGCTCTACCTGGTTCTCGGGCACGGTCGCTACTGGCGCTGCGACCAGCGGCTGACGGGACGCGAGCCGGCGCCGCTGCGCTGGCCCTCCGTCACGGCGGTCGTACCGGCGCGCGACGAAGCGATGCTGGTCGGCGACACGCTGCGCTCGCTGCTCGATCAGGACTATGCCGGCGCGTTCCGCATCGTGCTCGCCGACGACGAGAGCAGCGACGGAACGGGTGACGTGGCGCGGGCGCTCGCACGCGATCACCCGAACGGTGCGCGCGTCACGGTGGCGCGTACGCCGGAGCGTCCGGCCGGCTGGGTCGGCAAGATGTGGGCGGTCGAAACGGGCGTGCGCACCGCCAGCGCGACGGCACCGCCAGCGTACTGGCTGCTCACCGACGCCGACGTCGAACATGGTCCAGGCAGCGTGCGCCGACTGGTCGCGAAGGCGGAGTCCGATCGTCTCGATCTGGTGTCGCAGATGGTGCTGCTACACGCGGGGCCGAGCTGGGACGGGCTGCTGGTACCGGCATTCGTGTACTTCTTCCAGAAGCTGTATCCGTTCGCACGCGTCAACGACCCGCGCTCGCGAACCGCGGGAGCCGCCGGCGGTTGCGTGTTGGTGCGGAGCGAAGCGCTCGCGCGGGCTGGCGGTATCGCGGCGCTGCGCGGCGAAGTGATCGACGACTGCGCGCTCGGGCGCGCGGTGAAACGCGGCGGCCCGATCTGGCTCGGCCTCAGTACGACCGAGCGCTCGATCCGGCCATACGCTGGCATCGCCGACGTCTGGAACATGGTCGCGCGCAGCGCGTTCACGCAGCTTCGGCACTCCTTGTGGATCGTCGCCGGCACTGTGCTCGGTCTCGCGCTGCTGTATCTCGTGCCGCCGCTCACGGTGCTCAGCTGGCCGTGGCATCGCGACGGCGCGGCGGCGACGCTCGCGCTCGGCGCGTGGGTTCTCCAGGCGGTGTCGTTCGCGCCCACGCTCGCGCTCTACGATCGCTCCGCGTGGTGGGGTTCCGCATTGCCGATCGCCGGAGCGTTCTACGGCGCGATGACGATCGACTCGGCGCGCCGTCACTACCGGCGCGAGGGCGCGCATTGGAAGGGCCGAGCGGGCGCCGGTCGCGAAGTGGCTTGACGGCGCGGTCTGCTGCATCGAAACCGTACGGAGCTGAAACGATGACCACCGACACGCCCGTCGCTGCCGCCCGCAGAACCGCGTCGCCATGGCACCTCGTCGCGGCTGCGATCGGCGGTCCGCGCGCGATCGGGGGCAAGTTTGCGCGCATCGCGCGCACGGCGCGACTCTGGCTCGATCCGCGCGAAGTGCGCGCGCGGCTCGCTGAACTCGCACGCAAAGGCTTCATCGACCAGCAGCCCGGGCGCTGGCAGATCGTCTTCGGTGGTTTCGACATGCTGCGCTTCGTGATCGAACCGGCTTCGCGCGACTACTATGCGCAGCAGGGCATTTCGTTCGGTTTCCATCAGCTGCTGCGCGTGCTGGACGATCCGGTCTCGATGATCGACCCGACCGGCTTCCTGTCCGAGCGCGACACGATCATCGGTCATGTGATGCAGGTCGTGCACCTGAATCCCGTGTACGACCTGCAGCTGCTGCAGATGTTCCCGGATGGACTGGACGAACTGGAGGCGCAGGTCGCCGCGATGGTGGCGGGAACGCATCCTCGTAGCGGCACGATCGGTGCGATCGTCGAGGATCCGAGCTATCACGCGCGGCTGCTCGACTACGTGCGGCGTTTCCGGCGCGATCCCGCCACCCCGCCGCTGGTGCGCCAGGAGCAGACGCTGCGAAGCGACGCAACCTTCGCGGCGGCCGAACGCACTTTTGCGACGCTCCCGGGCTTCATCCGCTATTGCAACCGCTTGCCCGCGAACTTCGCCGCGCTCGTGCAGCGATTGCGGCGCGTTCGCGCGTTTCCGGTCGGTCTGGCCGAGCCGGCGCCGCGATGACGGCTGCTGCGCCGTCGCACGCGGAGCTCGTCGACTGCTTCCGCACCCAGGCGCGCGGCTGCGCGCTCACCGGTTCGGCGATCTACGCCGAACTGCTCGCGCGCGCGGCCGACGACCTGGCACGCGGCGGCCTGTTCGCCGATCTCGTCTCGACGTATCGCGGCGTGCCGATTCTCGATGCGTTGCCGCTGCGCGTGCTCGGGGCCGTTCACGCGATGGTGCTCAGCGGCACTGCACCCACGCTCGCCGCGTTCTATCCCTCGGCCGGTGGCCACTTCGAAGCGGAGGCCGCCTTTCGCGCACTCTGCGATCTGTGCGGTGCGCATCGCGATGCGTTGCGCGATGCGGCTGCAGCGCTGCGCGTGCAGACCAACGAGGTGCGGCGCAGCGCCGTGCTCGTTGCGGGCTTCCTGCGCGTCGCCGCGCGCACGGGCTTGCCGCTGCGCATTCTCGAAATCGGTTCGAGTGCAGGACTGAACCTCCTCTTCGATCGCTATCGCTACGAGCTGGGTCCGCACCGTTGGGGCGACGCGGATTCGCCGCTCGTGCTCGCGACGAGCTGGGAGGGAGCGCCGCCCGATCTCGCGGCACCGCTGCGTGTCGCGAGTCGTCGTGGCTGCGATCTCGCGCCGTTCGACGTGCGCGACGCCGCGCATCGGTTGCGTCTCGAGTCGTTCGTGTGGCCGGAGCAGCTCGATCGGCTGGCGCGGCTGCGCGCGGCGATCGAGATCGCGATGCGCGAGCCGCCGGCGATCGACACCGCCCCGGCGGGTGCCTTTGTCGAAACACAACTGACCGAGCTGCCCGAGGGCGTCGCGACGGTGCTGTTCCACTCGGTCGTCTGGTGGTACATCCCGGAGGCCGAGCGCGCGCGCATCACGCATGCGATGGAGAGTGCCGGCGCAAACGCCACGCGCACGGCACCGCTCGCGTGGCTGCGCATGGAAGGGGCCACGCTCGAAGAAGCAGAGTTGCGGGTGCGCCTGTGGCCGGACGGCGAGGACGCGCTGCTTGCGCGTGTCCACTGGCACGGCGCCGAGATCCGCTGGCTCGTTTGAGCGGTCCGATCGGGTCCGAGGACGTCGCTGCTTCGTGCTATTGCTTGCCGCCCGGCAGCCGAAGAGAACGCCATTTTCGTTTGGGAGAAAGCATGAGCTCCGCTTCGAGTCCCAACTCCGTGCTCGAACTCGATGCCGTCGCGCAAGCCGACCTGGTTCGCAACGGAGAGCTGTCCGCCGCCGAGCTGGTCGATCTCTCGATTGCGCAGATCGAGAAGCTCGATCCGCAGGTGAACGCCGTCATCCACCGGCACTTCGAACGCGCCCGTGAAGAAGCGCGCGGTCCGCTCCCGGATGGTCCGTTTCGCGGTGTACCGATCCTGCTGAAGGATCTCGGCTGCGGGCACGCGCAAGGCGATCCGATCCATTGGGGCACGCGCTTCCTGCGCGACGCGAATCACCGCGCGGCGTCCACCTCGTATCTGGTCGCGAAGCTGCGCGCGGCGGGCTTCGTCGTCGTCGGTCGTACCAACGTGCCCGAAATGGGCGTGTGGCTGACCACCGAGCCCGCCGCGTACGGCGCGACGCGCAATCCATGGGATCTCACGCGATCGTGCGGCGGCTCGAGCGGCGGGGCGGCCGCGGCGGTCGCGGCGCGCATGGTGCCACTCGCGCATGCCGGCGATGGCGGCGGTTCGATCCGCAACCCGGCGAGTCAGACGGGGCTCGTGGGTCTCAAGCCGTCACGCGGACGCGTGTCGCTCGGGCCCGAGTGGGGCGAATGTTGGGCAGGTCTGATCCAGGAGTTCGTCATCACGAAGAGCGTGCGCGACGCCGCGTCGCTGCTCGATGTGCTGGCCGGTCCGATGCCTGGCGATCCGTTCGTCATGCTCCGCCAGCTGCGACCTTTCTGCATGGAAGCCGAGGCGTGGCCCGACCCGCTGCGGATTGGAGTGCTGACGGAAGCACGCGATCTGGCGGTGCATCCCGAGTGCGTCGAGGCGGCTCGCGCGACGGCGCGCAAACTCGAGGAGCTCGGCCACACCGTGGTGGAGGCGCACCCCAGCGCAATGACGGACGGCTCGATCGATTCGATCGTGGTGCCGGTGATCGGTGCCGCGCAGGCGCTCGCGATCGAACAGTTCGAGGCCGCGATCGGCCGCAAGGTGGGCCCCGATGATTTCGACGCCGACAACTGGGCGATCATCGAAATGGGTCGCAGCGTCACGGCCACGCAATACGTCGCCGCCATCGAGGCGATGCATCGCTTCGCGCGGCGCATCGGCACGTGGTGGGAAGACTTCGACCTGTTGCTGACGCCCACGCTGCCCGAGCCGTCGCCGCCGCTAGGCGAATTGGTGTCGCGGTCGGGCAGACCGCTCGAGGGCTTCCTGCGCTCCGCACAGCTCACGACTTTCCTGGTTCCGTTCAACGTGACCGGGCAGCCCGCCGTTTCGCTGCCGATGCACTGGAGCCCCGCGGGCCTTCCGATCGGTGTCCAGGTCATCGCCGCCATGGGCCGCGAGGATCTGCTGATCCGCACCGCCGTGCAGCTCGAGGAAGCGATGCCCTGGGAGGGACGCCGTCCCTCGCTGATCGCCTGAGCCCGGTCGATGCGCTCGTTCGAGAACAAGGTCGCGGTGATCACCGGCGCGGCGAGCGGGATCGGCCGTGCACTCGCGCAGCAACTCGCGCAACGCGGCGCGGAGCTGGCGCTCGTCGACGTGAATGCGCCGGCGCTCGCCGAGACTGCAGCGAGCGTCTCCGCGACGGGACGCCGTGTCACCATGCACCTCGTCGACGTGGCCGATGCCGCGCGCATGGAGGCGCTCGCCGAAGCGGTCGTGGCGCAGCACGGGCGCGTCGAGTTGCTCGTCAACAATGCCGGCGTGTCGGTGACGGGCACGCTCGAGGAGCAGTCGCTCGATGATTGGCGCTGGATCGTCGGAGTGAACCTTTGGGGCGTCGTTCATGGCTGCAAGTTCTTCCTGCCGCACCTGCGCAAGAACACCGAGGCGCACATCGTGAATCTCTCGAGCATGTTCGGGTTGATCGGATTGCCGACGCAGAGTTCGTACTGCGCGACCAAGTTCGCCGTGCGCGGACTCTCGGAAGCGCTGTGGGCGGAGCTCTACGGCAGCGGGATCGGCGTCACCAGCGTGCATCCAGGTGGCGTCAAGACGAACATCGTACGCGACAGCCGCACCGCCGACGCCGACGCGAAGCAGCAGATGATTTCGCGCTTCGATCGGATGGCGATGATGCCCGAGAAGGCGGCGACGAAGATCCTGCGTGCCGTCGAGCGCAACCAACTTCGTGTCGTGATCGCGCCGGAGGCACGCGCTGCGGATTGGGCGAAGCGTCTGTTCCCGTCCGGCGTGCATCGACTGGTCGCACGCGGTTATCGCCGCATGGGATCACGCGACTGATTCAGCGCGCGGCAATGCAGTCGTCACAGCCGCACAACGCGCGCAGTCGGCGGAACGGATAGATGCCGGTCGCGTGGCCGTCGCTCCAATCGATCTGGATTGCGTAGCGACCGACCGGCTGGATGCGGACGGGCGCGACGTCGGCGGGCACCGCGGCGTCGCCCTGGCGCTCCTCGCCGGTCCATTCATCGATGCACGCGGCGCAGCCGCAGGCGAGTCGCAGTGCGCGGACGTCGTAGACGCTTTCGTGCCCATCGCCCCAGGTGATCGCGAGGGCGCGCGGTCCGCGCTGCCCGAAGGCCGTCGGCGAGAAGGGGTCCTGCTGCATCCGGGCGACCATACGGCAGCACCGTTGGCTAGTCTCGATCGCCATGAATCCCAACGCGATTGCAATTCTCGGTGGAACCGGTGATCAGGGCCTCGGACTCGCGCTGCGCTTTGCGAAAGCGGGTCGTTCGGTGGTGATCGGCTCGCGCAAGCTCGATCGTGCAGTCGCCGCGGCGGACGAAGTTCGCGCCGCGATTCCGGCAGCAGATGTCCTCGGCCTCGACAACGCGGACGCCGCGCGAAAGGCGTCGATCGTGATCCTGTCGGTTCCGTTCGAGCACACGGCGGGCACCGTAAAGGCGATCCGCGAGAGTCTGGCCCCGGAGCAGATCGTGGTGTCGATGGGCGTTCCGCTCGCCACCGCGATCGGCGATGGTGCGGTGCGGATGATCGGCGTGTGGCAGGGATCGTGCGCGGAACTCGTTGAGACGTTGGTCCCCGCCGGCGTCGCGGTCGTCTCGGCGTTCCAGAACGTCTCGGCGCACCGGCTGCGTGAGTTGGATCATCCGGTCGAGTGCGATGTAGTCGTGTCCGGCGCGGTCGCGCCCCGCAAACGCGTGATGTCGCTCTGCGAACTCGTGCCCGGGCTGCGCGCGGTGGACGGGGGTCCGATCGCCAACGCCCGCATCGTCGAAGCGATGACCGCGCTGCTGATCGGACTCAACATCCGTTACAAGGTCGCCGAGGGCATCGGCCTTCGCTTCACCGGCATTCCCTCCTCCTAGCGTCGCCTCACCCCGAAGCTCCTTGATTCCACTCCCAAACTCCGCGCCGCCTGACTGGTGTTGCCACGGCGCCGTCCGGCGGTGGTGCGGGAGCCATCAAGAGGCGGTCGTCTCACCAAGATCGTCCGACGCAGCGCGTTGCCGCGGAGCGTCAATCGCGCTTTTCCGGAGACTTGAGGAGTCGCCGCGCCGGTGTCCTTACGGGTGCGGGCCAAGCATCGACCCGCGCTCGCCAGCGCGCGGGGCAACTAACCCGCGCCGGGGCTCCACGTACGAGCGCTAGTGGCTCCATGCTCTGGGTGCCGCGATATCTTGTACTTTCTGATTGACGTTGACCAGCGGCCGGAGCTATCACCACAGAACGGGGATGCGAACGGCTTTCCGGCGACTTTGGGGGGTTCGCAATTAGGCGGTCGCTGGAGGGTGGCGAGTTCGAGGTGGGAAGGAGGACCTGCCTTTAGCTCGGGGGCCCCAGGGTAGGTCCTGGGACCTCTTCGCTCCCCGATGATTTCTCTCCCCTGTCTCGTTCTCGGTGTCTCCTCGTCCCGCTGATCGGTGTCTGGTCGCCGTCGCATGGCCCGGGCGGTTTCAGCTCGATTCGTTCTCGCCCAGCTTCGATTCTCGTCTACGTCCGGCTCTCGTCTGCCTTGTCCGCTTGCCCTTTTCCGTTCCGAACGGACATCCACCCAAGACCTGGAGAAAACTGTGAGCGACGCCCGGACCGATGATCAGACTGCGCGCGAGGCCCAGGCCATTCGGTCGACGAGCGGCACCTGGCGTCCGCGCCTCAAGAGCGGCGGCAAGCACAAGGTCAAGGCAGGACTCGTGATCGAGCGGTACTTCACGCGGGCGAACGAGGATCCGTTCGCAGCCGTCGAGTGGGAGTTCCGCTCCGCGAAGATCGCGGGCGAGACGGGCGAGGTGATCTTCGAGCAGAACGGTGTCGAGATGCCGAAGAGCTGGTCGCAGCTCGCCACCAACGTGGTGGTCTCCAAGTACTTCCGCGGGCACGTCGGGACGCCCGAACGCGAACACAGTGTGAAGCAACTGATCGGCCGCGTCGTCGCGCGGCTGCGCGAGTGGGGCGACGCGTCGGGATATTTCAAGACCGCCGACGACGGCGACGCCTTCGGCGACGAGCTCACGCACGTGCTCGTGACCCAGCGCGCCTGCTTCAACAGCCCCGTCTGGTTCAACCTCGGCGTGCCCAACACACCCCAACAGGCAAGCGCCTGCTTCATCAACGCTGTCGATGACACGATGGATTCGATCATGGACCTGGCCAAGACCGAGGCCATGCTCTTCAAGGGCGGCTCCGGTGCAGGTTCGAATCTCTCGGCGATCCGCTCTTCGCGTGAGCGACTCTCCGGTGGCGGCATCGCGTCGGGTCCGGTCTCGTTCATGAAGGGCCTCGATACCTTTGCCGGCGCGATCAAGTCGGGTGGCAAGACGCGTCGCGCGGCGAAGATGGTGATCCTCAACGCCGATCATCCGGACGTGCGCGATTTCATCCACTGCAAGCAGGAAGAGGAGAAGAAGGCCGCGGCGCTGATCGAAGCGGGCTATGACGGCGGCTTCAACGTGCCGGGCGGCGCCTACGACTCGGTCCACTTCCAGAACGCGAACCACTCGGTACGCGTCACGGACGACTTCATCCGCTCGGTCCTCGATGACCGCGATTGGCAGACCCGCTCCGTGATGACCGGTGCCCCGATCGACACGATGAAGGCGCGCGAACTGATGCACGAGATGGCGCTTGCAGCACACGGCTGCGGCGATCCCGGCATCCAGTACGACACGACGATCAATCGCTGGCATCCGTGCAAGGAGTCCGGCCGCATCAACGCGAGCAACCCGTGCTCCGAGTACATGTTCCTCGACGACACGGCCTGCAATCTCGCCAGCCTGAACCTGATGAGGTTCGTCGACGACGAGGGCAACTTCGATGTCGAGGGATTCCGCCGCACCGTGCACATCGTCTTCCTGGCGCAGGAGATCATCGTCGACCACGCGGACTATCCGACCGCGAGGATCGCTTGGAACAGTCACCTCTACCGCCCGATCGGACTCGGCTACGCCAATCTGGGGGCGTTGTTGATGGCGGACGGCGTGGCCTACGACAGCGACGAAGGTCGCAACGTCGCGGCCGCAATCACCGCGCTGATGAGCGGCCAGGCCTACCTCACCAGCGCGCAGATCGCGGGCGCGATGGGACCCTTCACGCACTACAGCAAGAACCGCGAAGCCTTCCTCGAAGTGATCGGCATGCACAAGGCGGCCGCCGATGCGATCGCGCCTCCCGGCGTGCAGAGTGACCTACTCGCCGCCGCGCGAGAGAGCTGGGCCGAGGCGCTGCGCCAGGGGCGTCGCCATGGCTACAAGAACGCGCAGGCCACGGTGCTCGCGCCTACTGGAACGATCGCTTTCATGATGGACTGCGACACGACCGGCGTGGAGCCCGACCTGGCGCTGGTCAAGTACAAGAAGCTCGTTGGTGGCGGGATGCTCAAGATCGTCAACCAGACGGTTCCGATGGCACTGCGCCGGCTTGGCTATGACCCCGCGCAGATCGACACGATGATTCAATACATCGATGAGCAGGAGACGATCGAGGGCGCACCCGAACTGCGCGACGAGCACCTGTCGGTCTTCGACTGCGCGTTCCGCGCCGAGAAGGGCAAGCGCTCGATCCACTGGATGGGTCATGTGCGGATGATGGGCGCCGTGCAGCCGTTCCTTTCGGGCGCGATCTCGAAGACCGTGAACCTGCCCGCGGATGCAACCGTCGAGGACGTGAAGACCGCGTACATCGAGGGCTGGCGGATCGGCCTCAAAGCACTTGCCGTCTACCGCGATGGCTGCAAGCAGTCGCAGCCGCTCAACACCAGCAAGACCGCGAGCGCGCAGGATCATGAGTTGGCTGCGAAGGTCATTTCGCTCGAGGAAGTGCGCCCGCGTCGCGTGAAGCTGCCGGACGAGCGCCGCGCCTGGACGCATAAGTTCACGATCGCGGGTCACGAGGGCTATCTCACCGTCGGCATCTACGACGACGGCTCGCCCGGCGAGATTTTTCTGAAGATGGCAAAAGAGGGCAGCACGGTTTCGGGGTTGATGGATACGATCGCGACGATGACCTCGATCTCGCTGCAATACGGCGTGCCGCTCAAGGCGCTCGTCGACAAGTTCAGCCACACGCGCTTCGAACCGTCGGGCTTCACGAACAACCGCGAGATCCCGTTCGCAAAGTCGATCGCGGACTACGTGTTCCGCTATCTAGGCGGTCGATTCCTACAGGAAGAGTCGCCGGTGCCCGACGAACAGGAGACCGACGCCGAGACGGCAGGTCTCACGCCGCCGCGGCCGATGCTGCGCGCGGCTGTCGCGGGCGGATCGGGTGCCGCTACGGCTCGTGTCGCGAGCCACGCGCCCCAGGCGTTCGTGAACCAGTCCGACGCACCGCCGTGCACCGAGTGTGGCTCGATCATGGTTCGCAACGGTGCTTGCTACAAGTGCGCGAATTGCGGAGGAACGAGCGGCTGCTCCTGACTCCGTTCCAGGATCCCCCAACTACCCCTTCATGCCCTGGCGGCGTCTCCAAGGGGGGGTGAGACGTCGCGAGGAGCGCGGAGGTTTCGGTCGAAAGGCCGGGCCACCGCGCTCTTCTCTTTTCGGTGCCGTATGGCGTCCCTATTCGACGCGAGTCGAGCGCCCGATCCGCGAAGCGCGGGTATCCGAACCCAATCCCCGTAAGCGACCTCGTCGTGCTCCGTTCCGGGATCCGCCTCCAGCCAGCGATCCCAGCTGACGCGGGCTCAGCGCCCGGCCGACACGCAGCTCTCGCGCGTCCGAGTCGACCTTCCCGCGCCATCGATGGGTTCATCACTGCGTGGCTTCAAGGATTCTCGTCAGCCATCCGATGGCTCACGAGTGGATCCGTCCCCATTGGGGGGCGGTGGGAGGACATCCTTGCGGCCGACGGGCGCCAGCATCATCGATCACGTTCTGGGCGGATACCCGCCCGGGTTGCCCCTCGTCGTGGCGGGTCCGAGCGGCAGCGGGCGCACCGTGATCAGCCTACAGCTGGCGAACAGCGCCCTGTTGCGCGGCGAAGTCGTGTTGATCGTCTCGAGTGAGCCGGCGCAGTCGCTGATGCACCAGGCCGACGCGTTGGGCTTCGAATTCGATGCTGCACTTGCGGAAGAACGTCTCGTGATGCTGGAACTCGACCCGAGCACGCCCTCCCTGGTGCGCACGCAGGGCGTCGAGTCGCTGGTCGAAGCACTGCGCGGCGAGGCACTCGAAGCGTCGCTCGTGATCATCGATCCCTTCACTGCGATCACCGCCGAGATCGTCGACGAGCCCCGCCTTCGCGAGGTTTCGCGCGCTTTCGTGCGCGCACTCGCCGCCGAGACGCTCGTCATGACGGTCGAGACGGAACGACTCGCGCAGCAACGCGGCCTCGACCGTGTGCTGTCCGAGATGTGTGGCGCCTATCTCGTGCTCGATCGAGAAGCGACCGGACGGCGCACGCTCAACGTCGACAAGAGTCGCGCGGGGCTCGGCGCCGCCGAGCGCGTCGAGTTTGCAGTCGGCCCGCACGGCACGCACCTGGTGGGAGAGGCTGCGCCCAAGGCCGAGATCCCCTTGTTCACCCGCGCACGACGCGTACCCGAGCGGCGCTCGCCACCGCCCAGCTGGCAGCGCGAGGACGCCGAACCTGCGGCGCAGATCGAGCCGATCCAAGCACCTCCCCAGCGTCGACACGCGCTCGAGCGACCCGCGCCGCTTCCCGAAGCGCATGGCGTCTCGCTCTTCTCGTCCGCGCCTTCCGAGCCGCGCGTACGCAGGCTGATCTTGCTGGTCGAGGACAGTCGCATGCAGCGCGAACTGGTCAGCGACTGGCTCGCGCCACGCTACGACGTCATCACCGCCGTCGACGGTTTCGAGGCGCTCGCGAAGGTCGTCTCGCACAACCCCGATCTGATCATCCTCGACCTGATCATGCCACGTGTCAGCGGCTACGAACTGCTGTGCGCGCTGCGCCGTGCCCATGTCGACGTTCCAGTACTGGTTGCTTCGAGTCGCGTCCAGACTGCGGGCGAACGCCTGGGACCGCTGGTGCTCGGTGCCACGGACTTCCTGCAAAAGCCGGTCAATCGCCTGGAACTGGAACACAAGGTCGAGACGCTGCTGCGGTTGCGCCGGGATCGCGAGCCGGGCTTCGACAACGCGGAGGCCGAGGCGCTATTCGGTTCTGTCTCGGCATCGCGCCAGCTCGAGGCGCCGGAGTTCCGCGATCGCCTCACGCGCGCTTGCAGCTTCGGCGAGCGCCATGGCTTCGTCTCATCGCTCGTACGCGTCGATGCTGCCGGCGCAGACAGTCTGGAACACTTTCTCGAGACCGCCGACCAGGAGCTTCGCTTCGAGGACGCCATTCTCCGCGTCTCGAAGCAGCGTGCGTTGGTGTTGCTCGTAGCGACCGGCCCCGGCGATGCACAGAAGGTGATCAACCGCCTCTTGAGTCGCCGCGAACTCGATGCAGAAGGGCCCCACGGATTCATCGTCGAGGCGATGGCGGCTACACCGGAACACGGTGATCCCGAAGCGATCGAGCTGATCGCCGCGGCTGCAGAGGCCGGCGCGTGAACCACGGCGGCGCCGTGCTAGCGCTGGCGCTCGGCGCGCTCGTCGCGGGAAGGGTGACCGCGGAGCCGACGCAGCAGCAAAGCGAACGCCTGGAACGCGCCGATGCCTTGCTCGAGGATCGCGCGGGCTGGGACGAAGCGATCGTGCTCTATCGCGGGCTGCTCGCCGAGACTCCGGAGTGGACCCAGCCGCGGCTCAGTCTGGCCCGCGTGCTCGCGTGGCGCGGCGACTACGACGAATCACTCGAGCACTTCGAACGCGTTGCGAAGAGCCCATTGCCGCCCGCGGACCTCTCCGTCGAGCGCGCCGAAGTGCTTTCATGGGCCGGTCGCAACGACGAGGCGCGCGGACTCTTCGAAGAGACATTGGCGAAGAACGCGCGCGATCCCCGCGCCGCACGCGGTCTCGCTCGAACGTACCTGTGGAGTGGTCAGCGGACGTTGGCCAACGACTGGTACATCTCTGCGTTGGCGATCGAGGATGATGCCGAGGCGCGCCAGGAATGGGCCGCGCTACGCGGCGAACTGAAGAAACGAGTCGCATCGGATGCATTTGCGTTTCGCGACTCCGAAAAGTTTTCGTACCTCCGCGCGGGCGTCGAAGCATCACTCGATTGGGACTTCGACACGCGCATCTATGCAAGCACCGGAACCGTGCTGATCGCGCAGCCGCATGGCGCCGATGACGGGCTCCCCGACTCGCCGACCCACGACCATGCCATCGAAGGCCGGCTCGGCGTCGAGCGTCGTTTTGCGACGCGTTGGAAGGCCGTCGCGGAACTGGGCGGCCGTGGCTGGGAGCACGCGGGCGATCGCGTACTCGCGCGCGGGCTGCTCGAGTACGCTCCGAGCGAGAACGCGGTAGCCGCACTCGAGGTCACCCACGGCGACCAACTGGAGCAGAGCTACTCGTTCGCAAGCGTCCAGCAGGGAATCGGTCGAACCGGGGGAAACCTCTCATACTGGCGCCAGCTGAACAGTGCCTGGGAAGCCTATGCATCGGTGGGGGGCGCGTGGCTCACCGACTCGAACGGCGCGCTCTCGCTGGGAGGCAGCGCCGCCTGGCGGCCCTTTCCCGCAATCGATGCCCAGATCTCTCTCGCGCTCGACTCGATGCGCTATCAGGACGCTTCGCCCTACTACTACTCGCCGGCCATCGACCTCGGCGGAATGCTCTCCGTGGTCGGACGCGTACCGATCTACGGCAAGCTCTCGCTGATCTTCGACGCGGGGGGCGGCGCCGGCTTTTCGCAAGAGCAGGGCGCGTCTTCGTTCGGTCCCGCGTATCGCGCCAAAGTCGGACTGCGGTGGGAACACGGGGGCTTCAGCGTCGCGCTCGACGCTGCCCGTTCCCAGTCGGTGCGCGCGTCTGCCTACACCACGCACGAAGCCGCCGTGCGCGTCGGTTGGAGCTTCTAGTTCGTGCCGGCCAAGTTCCGCTACGCAACGTTGCTCGGACTGCTGCTGATCGGGATCACCGGTCTCTCGCTCGGACTCTATGAGTTGCTCCGCGATGCCCACTTCGATCTGCCCTCGACCTTCGTCAACGTCTCGATGTGGGTGCTCTTCATCTTCCTGGTGTTGCTGATCCTCCGCTACATCGGCCTGCTCTGGTTCTCCTACTTGAACCATCTGGAGCGCGACGATGCCGAGCCGACGAGTTTGCCACCCGTCACGATCCTGGTCCCTGCGTACAACGAGGGCACGGTGATCCAGGGCTCGATCCGCTCCCTGCTCGAACTCGACTACCCGCGCTACGAGATCCTGGTGATCGACGATGGTTCCAAGGACGACACCACGTTGAAGGCATCGGCTTACCTGGGCGATCACGGACGCGCCACCGTGCGCGTGATCACGAAACCCAATGGTGGCAAGGCGCGTGCGCTCAACACCGGGATCGCGCAGGCCACGAGTGAGTTCATTCTCTGCATGGACGGCGATTCGGCGCTGCATCCCGCGACGCTGCGCCGGGCCATTCGCCACTTTCAGGATCCCGCAATCGGAGCGGTGGCGGGCAGCGTGAAGGTGGTGAACCGCACCAATCTGCTCTCTTCGCTGCAGGCGCTCGAATACATCGAGGGCCTCAACATGGTGCGTGCGGCACAGGGCTTCTTCCGCCTCGTGAACATCATCCCCGGGCCGATCGGAATCTTTCGCAAGAGTGCGCTCGATCGGGTCGGTGGATACGACCACGACACCTTCGCCGAGGACTGCGACCTCACGCTGAAACTGTTGCTCGAAGGATGGCAGATCCAGTATGAGCCCGGCTCGATCGCCTACACCGAAGCGCCCGAGGCGATGCTCGACCTGCTGAAGCAACGCTACCGCTGGACACGCGGAATCCTGCAGGCGATCTCGAAGCACAAGCGCAGGCTCGTCGATCCACGCGGCGGCATCGGCGTCACGCTCACTCTCTGGTACATGATCTTCGAGGGCATCATGTGGCCGGTGATGAACGTGTTCGGGAACGTGCTCTTCGTGTTCGTGGCGGCGCGCTACGGAACTGCGCTCCCGTTGGTCCTGTGGTGGGCGCAACTCACGGTGCTCGATCTCGCCGCCGCGCTGTACTGCGTGGTCGTCGAGGAAGAAAGTCTGCTGCTGGTTCCCTACGCGATCTTCTATCGCGCCTTCTTCGCCCTGACGATCGACGTGGCCAAGCTCTTCGCGACCTTCGAGGAGCTGTTCAAGTTGCGCATGGATTGGGGCAAGCTGGAACGGATCGGACGCATCTAGCATGGACGTCGTACCCTATCTCTCGGCCGTGATCCTGATCTCGACGATCGCCACGATCTTCCTGGCGGTGCTCTCCTACGCCGCGTTCAAGTTGCGCGACAGGCGGCGGCCGAAGCCGAAGAAGGGTGGTAGCGAGCCGGTCTTCTTCCATCGCTATCGCAAGGCCTCGGAATCCGAGGGCGAAAGCGCGGAGGGCGATCCCGAGGCACCCGCGTGAACGTCTCGGAGAGCGTTCTCTATCGCCCGCTGGTGTGGAGCCTCGCGACGGCATTGCTCACCAGCGGCGCGCTGCTCTCGATCCATATGATCAGCGCGGTGGTGGGGCCATTCCGCCTGGCGCAGTTGGGAAAGCCCGATCCGCGTGCTGTCGTCGCGCTCTTTCGCGAGGTCGACAAGCCGGCCGGGTCCATCGCCCGCACGGAGTTTGGACACGAGTTGATGGGCGCGGGGCGGTCGGTCCGTGAGGTCACATCATTGCGTCACCTCGATCCCAGCGAGGTCGGCGCAGTGCTCGTCTCGGAGCCGCGCGTTCTGCAGGGCGCGGAAGCAGCCGCGCTTCGCCGTTTCCTGTCCGGCGGCGGGGGAGTCGTATTGATCGGTTCCGTCGGCGTGCGCGACGCGGATGGCGCATGGCTCGGCTACGAGCAGATGCGCAGCCTGCTCGGCGCGGATGTCGTTTCGCTCGACGAAGACGGAGCGCGAGCGATCGTCGCCGATCGTCGCGGACCGATTGCGGCGGCGCTGTTACCGCGCCAGCAGATCGGCATCCGCTACGAGGAAGGCTTTCCGGGCGCGCTCGCCTCCAACGCGGAACTGAGTTGGACGGCTCCGCCCGGCGGATCCGTTGCGCCGGCCGCGGCGCTGCGACGCGAGTTCGGCAAGGGTCGTCTCGCCTGGATCGCGGTCGGCCCGGAACGCGCCGCGACAGCGGGCGCCGATCAACGCCTGCTGCGCCATGTACTCGAGGCCGCGCTCGCTTGGAGTTCGCGAATGCCGTCGGTCGAGGTGCTTCCGTGGCCCCGGGGCGCTCCGTTTGCGGGCGTCGTCGAAACGGGTGCCGCCGCTGCGAACCCGCAGCCCGAGCTCGGCTGGAAGCGCGAGATCGAGGCCGCCGCAAACGACGCGGGCATCGCGCACCTGCGGGTCTCCAGCGAAGCGCGTCACCTGGGCGATACCGAGGCGCGACTCGCCGTCGCGATCGGCGAACTCGAGCGCCGCGGCGCTTGGGTCTCGACGCGCAGCGATATCTCGAGCTGGACGCGAGAGCGCGCGGGCGTCGAAGCATCGGTGCGTCGCGCCGGACCGCAGCGCGTCGTCGTGGAGGTCACCAATCGAGGTCACGCAAATGCATCGCGCGTGGTGTTGCGCGTGTTCCTGAACCAGCCCGTCCTGCGCGCCGCCGCGGAAGCCACGAAGCTGCTCCAGAGATCCGCCACGATTCAACTGCTTCCAAACGCCGAAGCACTGGACCTCTTCCTCCCCGCGCTCGACGCGCGCTCGAGCGCGGCCTTCAGCCTCGACTACGAACCCACTCCGTCACAGGAGGCTTCTGGAGAACCATGATGCGAGTCGCCAGCCGAACTCTCTTGCTCCGGGCTGTACTGGCCGCCAGCACGGTGCTGCCGGCGCTTGCCGCTGGGCCCGCGGGCGCGGGAGAGAACTGGATCGAAGTCGAGCCAACGACCGCGCGCGTAGCGTCGATGTGGAAGGAGGGAACGATCGCTACGAAGCGCGAGATGGGTCGTTCGTTCGTGCGCATCGCCACCGATGGCAACGCGCATCCGACGCTCGCGGCGATGCGCGGCATCGCGCCGATCGTCGACGCGCGTCACCGCTTCGTGAAGGTACTGCTCCGCGTGCAGAACCTAGAGAATCTCTCCGGCATCGAGGTGCGCGTGGGTTCCGATTCGCTGAAGAGCAACTGGTACGCCTACACGGTTCCGCTCTACGGCGACTCCGACTACAACCTGCTGCAGGATGGCGAGTGGACGACGATCACGATGAGTCTCGGCGCTACGAACGCCACCGGTACACCCGAGCGCGCAGCGCTCGACTCGATCGGCCTTTTGGTGACCGACAAGGGATCGGGCGAAGCAACGGTCGACTTCGGAGGCATTGCGGTCGTCGACGAACCGGCCGAGGGCGTCGTGAGCTTCACGTTCGACGACGGCTACAAGGAGCATCTCAGCGCGGTGAAGCTGCTCGCCGAACGCGGTTGGCACGGCACGGCGTACGTGATCCCCTCGACGATCGGTCGTCCCTTGTACCTGACGATTGAGGATCTGGCGGAGATCCGGCACCTCGGGTCGGACGTCGCCGCGCACGACGATCCCCCCTTCACGCAGGTAGCCCCGAACGATCTCGAGCCGCGGCTGCGCGGCATCCAGGCATTTCTCGTCGAGCACGGCCATGCGCAGGGCGCGCAACATCTCGCCTATCCGCTCGGCAAGCAGGAGACGCGGAGGGTACGGCCGACCGTGAACAATCTCTTTGCCACCGCCCGGCTCGCGGGTGCGGGCCCGGAGACGGTACCGCCGGCCGATCCGCACTTGCTGCGCGCAGTGAACGTCACGAGTACGACGACGCCCGAACAGGTCGGTGCCGCGGCGCAACGGGCTCGCGACAATCACGAATGGCTGATTCTGATGTTCCACTGGCTGCCCGAGAAGACCGAGAAGGCGACCGACTACTCGATGGCGGACTTCAAACGCGTGCTCGAGGAGGTCGCGAAGACAGGTGTTCGCGTGGCGCCGATCACCGCGGTTTGGTCGCAGATCGCGCCCGCTCCGGACGTGGAGCTGGCCAAGCGCGCGACGGCCAGCTCCGTACCGGCTTCACCGGCGCGGTAGCCGACACGTCATCGCGTACGCGCGTGTGCGAGTTCGAGCGCAACCGCCAGGTCTGCGTGCGAAGCGGCCAGTGCATCGGCGTCCGGCAGCGCGTCGGGGTCGTCGTAGACAGCGTGCAGTCGCACGGTGCCCATCCCTGCGCGGCGACCGCCCTCGATGTCGGTGCGCTTCAAGTCGCCGACGTGGACAGTCTCGCCGGCCGCGACGCCGAGTCGGCCGAGCGCGGACTCGAACATCCGGGGGTGTGGTTTCGGAACGCCGACCTCGTTCGAGAACACCCGCACTTCGAGAAGCTCGAGCAGTCCGGTACGCAACAGGAACTCGCGGACGATGCGTCCGCCGCTGAAACCCGTATCGCAGATCAGCGCGGTTCGTACGCCGCGCCGCCGCAGATCGGCGAGCGCGTCGCGGGCGCCGGGGAGTGCCGCGACGCTCCCCGCGAGGCCCGCCTCCTCGAATCGATGCCCGAGCGCCGCGGCGAGACTCCGATCGGCGACACCGACGGCTTCGAGCGCCCACGCAGCCATTTCGGCGGCGCCGCTGCCGAAGCCGCGTCGCCACAGCTCGACATGCCGCGCGTGCGCCGCGCGGATCGCCGCAATCGCTTGCTCGCCGGCAACGTCCACGCCGCGCGTCGCGGCTGTGTCCGTCAGCGCTGCGACGCGGAGCGCGCGCGCAGCATCCAGGTCGCTGTCGACGAGCAACGTATTCCAACAGTCGAAGGTGACCGCCGCGAGCGGACGAGACGGCTTCACGACAACTCCTCGCTTCACGGCCACCGTAGCGCCCCGTGGAGCTGGTATCCCGGAGCCGAGTGTCCTACACCGCCGAGTCGGGATGACCGTGCCGATGGGTCCGCTCGATTTCATTCGCGTGCTCGCGCCGGCGATGGCGCAGGCAGCAGCGATTGCGTCGGCGCTCGAAGGTCGGGTTCCCAACCTGCCGAAGCCAGGTGAAGCGAGCGCCGTGAAGGCCGCCCTCACCATCGCCGACACGGCCGCGCAGGAAGCGCTGCTGGTGCCGTTGCTCGAGGGCTTCCGCGACGTTCGCCTCGAAGCCGAGGAGGACACCCGCAGCATCGCGCTGTTCAGTGGCGAACGACGCGAAGCGCGGATCGTGATCGATCCGATCGACGGAACGTTGAACTTCTACCTCGGTGCGCAGGGTCCATACGGAGTGATGGCCGGGTTCGCCCTCGCTGCGCGTTACGAAGCCGTACTGGTGGCGCTGCCGCGTGAGGGTTGGTTCTTCGAAGCGGTGCGTGGCGCGGGAGCCAGGCGATCGCTCGTCGTGGGTCGCTCCGAGGCTGCGACGCTATCGAGTGACGGACGCTGTCTCTACCTCAGCGACGGCGTGCCGGAGGCCGTCGCGGAGCGGCTGGATGCGCGCGGCTTCGAGGTGCAGCGCGCCTGCGGCGGGGCGGTCGCAGTCGCGCCGCTCGTGCCGGGCGTGCGCGGCGGCCTTCGCGTCTCGAAGTACGGCACGATCAGCACACGCGGTCGGATCGGGTTGCTGGTTTGCCAGGAAGCCGGCGCGATCGTCGAGACCGCCGCGGGCGCACCGTTCCCCACTTCGATCGACGAGCCCGCCGAGACGCTCGTGGTGGCGTCGGATCCCGAGATCGCGGCGGAGATCCGGCAGGCTCTCGCGGGTTAGCGGATCGCGCTCGCCCGGTCGTTACATCTGCGTGTAGTCGGGACCTTCTCCGCCTTGGGGCGGCGTCCAGGTGATGACCTGGTACGGATCCGCGATGTCGCAGGTCTTGCAGTGGACGCAGTTCTCGTGGTGGATGAAGAGCGTCTTGCGACCCGGCTGCTCGGGGTCCGGCATCATTTCGTACACGGCCGCCGGGCAGAAACTCTCGCACGGATTGCCATACTCCACCGCGCATACGTCGCTGCAGAGGTCGACATCGGCAACCACCAGGTGCGACGGCTGATCGACCTCGTGCTGCGATCCGGCGTACTGGACGAGATGCTCCTTCGAGAACGTCAGCTTGTTGTCGAACTCGAAGACTTCCTTCTGCCGCTTGCCCGCGGGCAGCTCGGCGAGCTTCTTCATGTGCGTGTGGCCGGCGGTGAACGGAAGCGGGTCGTAGAGGCCGCGACCCTTGGTGATCAGCATCAACGGGATGTTGAGACCGAGCGCGAAGACCGGGCTGACCTCGGTAGATCCGTGGAAATTGCGTGCCTCCATGTGCTCTTCGTAAGCCCAGCTGCTGCGGTAGCGCTCTGCGTAGCCGCCGAGCGTGACCGCGGAGAAGTCGTCCGCGACGAGCGCGTCGACGATCGTATCCGCCGCCAGGAGGCCCGACTTCATCGCGAGGTGGATGCCCGCGAGCCGGAACGCATTACACATACTCGCTGAATCGCCGACCAGCAACGCGCCGTCGCAGTACAGTTTCGGCTGCGCATAGATGCCCGAGACCGGCAGCGCTTTGGCTCCATAGCGAACGAGCTCGGCGCCATCGAGCAGGTCGCGCATGAACGGCGTGGTCTTGAACTTCTGCGCTTCGAGATGCGGATCGTTGAACGGATTCTTCGAGTCGAGCATCGTGACGAAGCCAAAGGACACCAGGTTGTCCTTCATGTCGTAGAGCCACATGCCATTGAACTGCGACAGGAAGTCCGGAAACAGCGAGCCGTGGATCACCCGACCCGGCTTGTGCTTCTCCGGCTTGACGCGCCAGATCTCCTTGATGCCCGTCTCGTAGACCTGGGGGTACTGGCCCTCAAGATCGAAGGCATCGATCAGCTGCTTGGTGAGCGAACCGCGCACGCCTTCGCCGAGCACCGTCACCTTGGCGAAGATGTCCATGCCAGGCTGGAAGTTCGCCTTGGGCTTGCCGTTCTTGTCGACGCCCATGTCGCCGATGCGAACGCCGACCACACGGTTGCCGTCGACGAGTAGCTCGTCGCCAGCGAAGCCCGGGTAGATTTCGATACCCGCTTCCTCGCACTTCGTGCCGAGCCACTTCACCACGTTCGAGAGCGACGCGACGTGGTAGCCGGTCTTCTGGAAGTTCGGCGGGCAAATCGGCGACTTGATCGTGAATGAGCGGAAGAACATGTAGAACGACGCGTCGTCGCAGACGTACTCCGTCGGGAATCCCTGCTCCATGAAATCGGGGAACAGCTCTGCGATTGCCTTGGGGTTGATCACCGAACCGGAAAGGGAGTGATCGCCGAGTCCCGCCGACTTCTCGATCACCAGGATCGTCGGAGGCTCGATCGTCTTGCCGCCGCTCTTCTCGGCCTTCGCGTTGTACGCCGCGACCTGTCGAGAGAGATGCAGCGCGGATACCAGCGTCGCGGGACCCGCTCCGACGAAGAGGACGTCGACTTCGAGGCTCTCACGTTCGACTTCGCCCATGGCAGATCTCCTTGCGACCGTTGCAGCACGAGCGTAGACAACGCTCCCTTGCGGTCAACGACGCGTAGCGCGACTCCGAGTCATCTCGGATGCGGGGATTGGACTTGCGATGGACCGCATCAATGGCCCATTCCGGACTCGCCTGCGAGCGCCTTCACGACGTCGCCGAGCGCCGCCTTCGCGTCGCCGAAGAGCATCAACGTGTTGTCGGCGGTGTAGAGCTCGTTGTCGATCCCGGCGAAGCCCGGGTTCATCGTGCGTTTGTTGGCGACGACGGTCTTGCACTTGTCGACGTCGATGATCGGCATGCCGTAGATCGGGCTCGACTTGTCGTGGCGCGCCGCCGGATTGACGACGTCATTGGCGCCTACCACGATCGCGACGTCGACCTGCGCGAGGTCGGCGTTGATCTCGTCCATCTCGACGAGCGCGTCGTACGGCACGTTGGCTTCGGCGAGAAGCACATTCATGTGTCCCGGCATGCGACCCGCGACCGGGTGGATTGCGAAGCGACAACGGATGCCGCGCTTCTGCAGCTGCTCATACAGCTCGAAAGCGCGGTGCTGCGCCTGCGCGACGGCGAGACCATAGCCCGGCACCACGACCACCTCGCGCGCCATCTCGAGCAGGTCCGCGACGTCCTGTGCGGTGACACTCTTCACGGGTTTCTGCTCGACGGCGTCCTTCGCCACGGCCTGTACCTGGCCGAAGGCGCCGAAGAGCACGTTCGTGAACGAGCGATTCATCGCGCGGCACATGATGATCGACAGGATCAGGCCCGAGGAACCATCGAGCGCACCCGCGATGATCAGCACCTTGTTCTCGAGTACGAATCCCATCGCCACCGCCGCGAGTCCGGCGGACGCGTTGTGAAGGGAGATCTCGGTCGGCATGTCGGCACCGCCGATCGGCAGGATCAGCAACACGCCGAAGGCCAGCGACAGCACCACCAACACCGGGAACAGTGCCCAGAGCGTCGGATCGATCACCAGGCCGACACCGGCACACAGCGCGATCGCGAGCAGACCGAGATTGATGAAGTTCTGACCGCGGTAGGTGATCGGCCGGGTCGGGATCACCTCCTGCAGTTTGCCCGCCGCCATCAACGAGCCCGTGAAGGTGAGGAAACCGAGGATCACTTCGAGCGCGATCGCGCCCGTGCGGAACGCGGACAGTTCGCCTTCGCCGAGCCAAAGCGAGTACTTCGCAGTGCCGACGAGCCCGGCGGCCAGACCACCGAACGCATGCGAAAGAGCGGTTCGCTGCGGCACCGCGGTGAGGGCGACGCGCGACAACGGGATGCCGATCGCGGTGCCGACGACCACGGCGATCGCGATCCAGTGATACGCGATGATCTCGGGATGCAGCAACGTGCCGAACACGGCGAGGCTCATGCCGCCGACGCCCGCCGCCACGCCGCGTCGCGCCGACTTTGGGTGGCTCATCCAACGCAGCGAGAAGACGAAGAGCGCCGCCGCGACGAGGTAGGCGAGCTGGGTGGTGTTCTCCATCACGATTTGCTGCCCTGTTGGCGGAACATCTTCAGCATCCGGTCGGTGATCAGGAAGCCGCTCACGATGTTGGTGACCGATGCGGCGACCGCGATCGTCCCGAGAACGGTGCTGAAGGTCGTCTTCTGCTCGCCCGCGATGATGATGGATCCCACCACCGCGATCGCCGAGATCGCGTTGGTGAGCGACATCAGCGGCGTATGCAGCAGGCGCGACACGTTTCGAATCACGTCGAAACCAACAAAGGTCGCGAGCATGAAAACGAAGGTCATCGACCAGAAGTCGATCGGATGCATGGGGGTCTCCCGGGCTTTGGGCCGGCGCAGTATAGGGGCGCGGTTCGCGAGACGGTATGCTGGCGCGGTGAGATCCGCCCCGATCGGAGTCGTCGACATCGTCCGCGAGTTCTTGCTCGCGCATCGGCTGCTACGACGCCTCTTTGAACGCCATCGCAGCGGAACTCTGCATTTCGACGAGGTGCAGGCGCTCGCGGGCGACACCGAGGCGAGCGTTCTATTCCGATTGAAAGAGCGCTGCCATGCGCTCTTCAGGTCCCGCGAGGTCGGCGACGACCTGCCGCGCGTCGCGCTTTTCGACCTTGCCGTGGGTTCGCTGTTCCACGAGGCGATGAAGCTGCGCGAGAACTTCTACCAGCTCGAGGTCTACGCGCCGAAGGTCGAGGCGGCCCGACTCGACGCCGAGTCCGGGAGCGAGGGCCTCTTCGAGGAATTCGCGCGCATTCTCGCCGCATCGCGCGAGCGTTTTGCCGAGGCGCTGATCGAGACGGAAGCGCTGCTCGAGCAGACGCGACGGCAGTTCCGCGCGCTGTTGCGCGCGCATCGAAACAACGGTCTCGTCGCGCGCTACCTGCTCGAGAACACCGAACTCGCGGGCGAGGTGCTGGGCGAGCCGCTCGATGCGTTCCTCACCGAGGTGCACGGTGACGGGGTCGCTGCGTACGCGCTGGCGGCGCGTTCGTATCTTGGAAGCGGTTACTTCGCCGAATCCAAGTGTGTACTTGCGGAAGCACTGGCCCGCGACCCCGGGCGCGCCGACCTGCGGAGCGCCGCAGCCTACGCCGATGGCATGAACTCCTATCTATGCGCTCACTACGACGAGTCGATGCGCGATCTGGAGCGCTGGGCGGAAGGCGGTCTCGTCGCCGAGGACGCGCCGTTTCGCAATCTGGCGCTGTCGGCGATTGCGCGCATCGCGACGCTCTCGGAAGCCGCTGGGCAGCTGGAACTCGGGGAGCGCGCGAATGCGCTCGCGCAACGCCTGGCGCCGCGCGGTTGAATGCCGGCCAGATCAGGCCTTCGCCGGGTCCGGTTGCGTGAGCACACCGGCACGCAGCAGTGCGAGGACTTCGTCGCGCCGCCACGTGACGACCGATCCCGTGAAGACGTCTCCGACACCGAGGACGGCCGCGCTGAAGGCGGGCGCCGCGTAGTGGAAGAGCATCAGGCCGAACGAACTCAGAAAGAAATGTCGCGTCGAGAGGCGGCGGAATGTGCCGGCGTCGGCACCGCGCCGGTAGCAACCCATCACGCGTCCAATGACGCGCGTCAGCGTCGGAAGTAGCGTGGCCGTGAGGCCCGGCGGACGATCCACGAATACGCGCAGCAGTATTCGCGCGAAGTTTGGCTTTTCGGCGAGCAGCTCGTTGAAGCGAGTCACCAGCTCCTCGAGTTGGCGTTCGGGCGCCTCGTTGGTTTCGAGCGCGCCCGCGACCACCCGGTCGAGATCTTCGAGGATCGACTCGAGGACCGCCGAGTAGAGCGCGGCCTTGGAATCGAAGTAGTAGTAGAGCGCCGTTTTTCGCACATCGACCTGCTCGGCGATCTTCTGCAGGTGCGCGCCGGCGTAGCCCTCCGCCGCGAACTCGGCTTCCGCGACCTCGAGAATCTTCGCGCGGGTGTCGCCAACTCTGGGCAATGGGTCCTCCGCCAGACTATGCGGTCGCCAACGCGACGCCGCGGCGGGCTTGCAGCCAGCTGATCGCCCCCACCGTGAATAGCGCTAGAGAAATGATCTGCGCCTCACTCAGGCCGAGCACTACGCGCGGGTTCACGCGCAGGAACTCGACGGCGAAACGTCCGATGCCGGCGAGCATGAAGTATTCCGCCCATAGTCGTGGGCTCTTGTCACGCCGCGCCCATAGAAAGGCCGTGACGCCGAAAAGCCACGCCGATTCGTAGATCTGCGTAGGGTGCACCTTGTCGAGCGTCGGCGGCGCACCTTGCGGGAAGGTGATGCCAAAGGGTCCATCCGTCGGCCTGCCGTAGTCGTCGCCGACGAGCAGACAGCCGATGCGCCCGAGCGCCTGACCGATCGCGGCGGCGAGGCACACACAGTTGAAGAATGGACCGGTGGGGATTCTGTGGATGCGCGTGCCGACGATCACGACCGCGATAGCCCCGAGCAGGCCACCGTAGAATGTGATGCCCTCTCGGGCGAATAGAAGCTGCGTGAACGGGATTCCTTCGCGCAGCGACACGTCGACGGCGAAGTAGAGCTTCGAGCCGCCGATTCCGCCCACCATCGCGTAGATCAGCATCGTGGTGGCGAGCTCCGGATCGAGCCCGATCTCGCGCATCCGCAACGCCGTCAGCCATGTTCCGGACAGGAAAGCCACCGCCAGCATCACACCGAAGGTGCTGATCGGAAAACCGAAGATCTCGAATAGGACGGGGTACATGGCGCGCGGCGGCCGAACCTAGGCGAAGGACATATCGGCTGCCACCACTTCCCAGAGGCGCTAGCCGCGGGGAAGCAGCACATGGAACGCGGCGCCCTCGCCAGCCGGGCTTTCCACGAACGCGCGGCCACCGTGGAGTTCCGCGATCTTCTTCACGATTGCCAGGCCAATGCCGGTTCCCTTGCGACCGCCCGGATGGACGACGCTATGGAACATCTCGAAAATGCGTTCCTGCTCGGGCGGCGCGACGCCGCGCCCGTTGTCGCGCACGACGATCTGATGCCACTCGGCGCCCTCGCGGATCTCGACGCTGACCTGGGGCTTCTCGCAGGGGCCCATGTGATCGAGCGCGTTGCCGATCAGGTTTGAGAAGAGCTGGTAGACACGCGTGCGGTCGCAACACAAGAGCGGCGGATGGTCGGGAAGCATCAGCTCGACGTTCTGCTGCTCGAGACGCGGCTTGAGCTCGCCGCGGAGCTGCAGGAGCACCTCGCGCGGATCCACCAGCGCGCGTCGCTCGCCTGCGTGACCGATGCGGGCAAAGTCGAGCAGGTCGCGGATCAAGTTCTCCATCGTGCGACCCGCTTCGGTGATGCGGTCGAGGAAGTGGGCGCCGCGATCAGCGAGAGCCGTGCCGAACTCCTCGCGCAGCAGGCGCGAGAAACCGAGCACCGAAACCAGCGGCGAGCGAAGGTCGTGGGCGAGCGCGCGGACCGTCTGCTCCAACTCGTCGTTCTGGCGCGTCAGCTGCAACTCGTCGCGACGCCGCTCGGTCTCGTCGCGAAGGTACGCGAAGGCTCCGCCAATCGGCGCGTCCATTCCCTTTACGGCGTAGGCGACCCAACGCGCCTCGCCTCCCGGGAGTCGTAACTCGGCGTGACCACGCCGAACCCCGTCGCGCCCGTCGGCGTCGGGCTCGTGCGTCCCGATCAATTCACGGACGTGCTGCCCGATCACGTCCGACGAGGCACAGCCGAAAAGTTCACCACAAGCAGGGTTGACGTAGCGGACGCGGCCGTGGCAATCGATCGCGATGACCGGATCGGGAGCGGCACCGAGGATCGCGTCCGAGAGTTCAAGACGACGCCGCTCGGCGTCAACGCCGTTCTTTGCCTTGTGCGGCCCGGAATCTCTTCTGCGTGTCGTCCGGAGTAGCGCCAAATTGCTCCCTAGAGGATCGAATCCGCCCCGAACCAGATCCATGTCGGAGGCGAGTACCTGCTGGGTTCTGGTGAGGGTGGGTGGACCCGGCTTCACGAGAGGGAATCCTATCACTGCCGATTTTCGCAGGTCAAACAAGAGTTTGCAGCGGCATGAAAACACGATGACGAGAAGCCCCCAGGGGCACACCGGAGGACAAATCCCTCCGGGGGTTGCGCGTCTGGCAGGCTGCTCCGCTCCCACTTACCCTCCCGCCCGTCTCACCTTTCCCGCTCGCCCCCCACTCACATCCCGACGACACGATTCACCCGAGCTTCGAGGAGAGCCCGATGCGGACCCTTCCCCCGACTCGTCGTTCGCCGATCTCGAGATCGAGAGTGTTAGCCACGGCCGCCGCCGGGCTCGTTCTGCTGAGGCTGACCGGCGCACCGGTACCGCCCGCATCCGTGGGAAGCGGCGAGCCGATGGCCGCGAGCCTTCCCAGAGCTGCGACCGACGAGTTCTCGATTGCCGGGGTGCTCGCACGCACCAACCCGCAGCTCGCCGAGCCGGAGCTGGCCCGGATCGCCCGCGCGGTGCTTCGCTACAGCGCGAAGTACGACCTCGATGCCGAGTTGGTGACAGCCATGATCCTGGTGGAGAGCAGCGCGCTTCCGAGCGCGCGCAGCCCGAAGGGCGCCATGGGACTGATGCAGGTGATGCCGGCCATGCTCGAGCCGCTGCGCCTGGTCGGCAACTTCACGACGGTCGAGAGCAACATCGAAGCCGGTTGTCTGATTCTTGCGGACAACATCCGTCGCATGGGCGAAAGCGACGGCATCCTCGCCTACTTCTGGGGACCGAACATCCGCGGCGTCGCCTACCTCGAGCGCGTGCGGGCCGCCCAGGCCGAGGTGCGGCGGCAACTGCGGTCCTCGTGACCCGGCGGGCCAGGCGCTTCGCGCCATGCCTGATGACCCAGCGGGCCAGGCGCTTCGCGCCATGCCTGATGACTCAGCGGGCCAGGCGCTTCGCGCCATGCGGTTGACGCGCCGCGCGCTCGCCGTCTAGTTTCGCGACGTGGAACGCCGCGTAGTCCGACGCTCGAACACGTCCTTCGTCATGCCCGATGGCACGCGTTTGTTCCGGCGCTCGTGGTTGCCCCGCCAGCCGCAGCGGAAACTCGCGCTCGTGCATGGCTTCGCCGAGCACAGTGGACGCTACGACCGGGTCGGGGCCTGGTTTGCGGCGCGGGACTTCGCCGTGCACGGCTACGACCAACGTGGCCACGGTCGTTCGGACGGCGAGCGCGGGCATGTCGATTCGTTCTCCCAGCTACTCGATGATCTGGAGTCATTCCTCGATCGGGTGCGGCACGAGAGCCCCGAGTTGCCATTGGTGTTGATGGGGCACAGCCTCGGTGGGCTGGTCGTCGCGACGTTGCTCGCCGAGAGGAAGCCCGATCTGCTGGGCGCCGTCGTTTCGGCGCCTCCGTTGGAGCTCGGCCCCGGCATCTCACGGATGCGACTGCGCCTCGCGAGCACGCTGCGCCGCTTTGCGCCGCGACTTCGCCTTCGCGCTGGCATCGACTCGAACGATCTTTCGCGCGACCCCGACGTCGTGCGCGGCTACGACGACGACCCCCTCGTCTTCAGGCACGCCACCGCATCGTTCGGTGCGGAAGCGCTCGACGCCGTCATGCGTACTGGTAGCGCCGGCATGAACGTACAGGCGCCGCTGCTGCTGTTACACGGGGAAGCGGATCGTGTCTGTCCGCCGCGTGGCAGTCGGGCGTTTCATGGTCAGCTCCGAGGGGCCGGACATGGACTGCGCGTCTATCCGATGCTGCGCCACGAGATCCTGAACGAACCCGAGCAGGAACAGGTCTTCGAAGACGTGCTGGCCTGGGTCCTCGAGCGCGAGGCCTAGGCTGCCGAAGCTCACCCATCTCGACGAGCACGGACGGGCCCAAATGGTCGA
>JANLTC010000193.1:0-2755 GCA_031362725.1 Deltaproteobacteria bacterium
CCGCCTTCTGGCCGCGAGTCACCAACGACCGATGAGCCCGACGATCCCGCCTTCCCGCGTAGCGAGCCAACGGCGAGCGGCGAGATCCATAAGGCCGTCCTCCCGCGCAGGCTAAGCCAAGCGCACCTTGTAGTTGCCGCGACCCTCGTCGTATTCGAGCGCAATCAGCTTCTGATCCTCGGCGGCGTGCAGCAGGTCCGAGAAGGAGCGGAAGCCGTGCTGCGCCTCGTTGAAGCCCGGATGCACGCGGCGCATCGTCTGCTTGACGATCGAACCCCAGAGCGGGTCGTAGTCCTGCTCGAGCGAGCGCACGATCTCGACCACCTTGTCGACTGCGTCGTCGACCGGGGCCGCCGTCGCCGCGGCGCCCTTCGCCGCGGGCGCCTTCTTGCGCACCGGCCGCTCGACCTGCGCCTTCACGAGATCGTCGTAGAAGATGAACTCGTCGCAGCCGGAGACGAGCAGATCGGACGTCGAGTTCTTGACTCCGCAGCCGATCACGCGCTTGTCGTTCTCTTTCAGCTTGTTGACGAGCGGCGAGAAATCGCTGTCGCCCGAGAGCAGCGCGAAGACGTCGATGTGGTCCTTCTGGTAACAGAGGTCGAGCGCGTCGACGACCATCCGGATGTCGGCCGAGTTCTTGCCGCTCTGGCGACTGTGCGGGATGTCGACGAGTTCGATGCCGTGTCCGTGGAACTCGCGGACTGCGTCGCGATAGCGGTTCCAATCGCAGTAGGCGCGCTTGTAGACGATGCGACCCTTCTCGAGCAACCGCTTCAGCACCACTTCCATGCGGAACTGACCCTGGTTGCCCTTCATGTCGCGCACGCCGAGTGCGAGATTCTCGAAGTCGACGAAGACGGCGATCAACAGTTCGTCGGACACATTTCCTCCCGGCTGCGAAGCGCGACGAATAGCGCTTTCGCTCTCTCGTCGCCTTCGATGCGCGCACCTCCGCATTATGCTCGGCCGTCCCGCGTAGCGAGCCCATTCGCGTGGCGAAGCTCGAAACAACGCTTCCCGCGTAGCGAGCCAAAGGCGAGCGGCGAGGTTCATAAAAGCACTTCCCGCGTAGCGAGCCAAAGGCGAGCGGCGAGGTTCATAAGGCCGATAGGCGGCGAGGTTCATGAATTGGGCGTCGGAGCGGACATCCAGGCCTATTGCGGCAAGTGCGGAACGGTCTGGCACGTCGTCGTCGCGATGGTCGGCACAAAGATCGCCCAGGTCGAGTGCAAGGAGTGCGGCGCGCGACATCGCGTGCGCGGCGAGAGCGCTGCCGAGGCTCGACCCCATCGGCGCATCGGCGAGACCAAGGCGACGCGAGCGACGAAGGGCGGCAAGGCGCTGGTCGCGGCCGATCTTTCGCGGCCGCCGGTCGTCTACTCGGCGAACGCCCGCTTCGGACCCGGTCAGCGCGTCGAGCACGCCACGTTCGGCCCTGGCATCGTCGAGCGGGTGCTCGGGCCGGGCAAGGTGCAGATCCACTTCGCCGGCGGCTCGAAAGTGTTGGCGATGGGTCGCGCAGGCTGACCGCAAGCCGCAGCGTCCCTCGACCCGTGATTGGCGCGCCCGCGGGCGACCGGGATCATCGGTTCGGCGCGAGTCTGGTAGTGTGCGCGATCGAGCGACCCTGAAAGGAGCCCCGCAATGATCGAGTTTCTCGCGCACCTCTTGATCTCGGCCGCGATGCTGCTGGTCGTCGCGAACGTCGTCTCCGGCGTCCAGATCAACTCCTGGGGTTCCGCGATCGTCGGCGCGCTCGTGCTCGGCATCGTGAATGCGGTGATCCGGCCGCTGCTCGTGCTGTTCACGTTGCCGCTGACGATCGTGACGCTCGGCCTCTTCTTGTTCGTCGTGAATGCACTGGTGCTGCAGCTGGTCGGCGCGATCGCACCCGGCATCAAGATCGCGGGATTCGGTCCGGCGCTGCTCGGGAGTCTGTTGCTGACGATCCTGAACATCGGCGTCAACGCGATGCTCGGTTCGCGGTGAGTTCCGACGCGGGGCGCGCGCCGTCGCTCGGCGAGGAGATCGCCAACAGCGTGACCCACGGCATCGGCTTCGTGGCGTTCGCGATCGGGCTCCCGATCCTGATCGCCACCGCAGCCGAGCGCGGCGACACGATGCAGGTGATCGGCTGCACTGTGTTCGCGACGTGCCTGGTGCTGCTCTACGCCGCGTCGACCATCTATCACGCGCTGCCGACGTCGCGCGCGAAGCACATCTTCCGCGTCGCGGATCACAGCATGATCTACCTGGTGATCGCCGGCTCCTACACGCCGTTCCTGCTCGGAGTCCTGCGCGGACCGTTCGGTTGGACGCTGTGCGCCGTGATCTGGGGTCTCGCCGCACTCGGCATCCTGCACAAGCTGCTGCTCGGGATGCGCTTCCAGCACGTCTCGACGGCGCTCTACCTCGGCATGGGCTGGCTCGCGCTGGTCGCGATCGGACCGCTCACGGCGCACGTGCCGAGCCCGGGTCTCGCGTGGCTCGGTGCGGGTGGCCTGCTCTACACGGTCGGTGTGATCTTCTACGCGTGGGACGGACTGCGCTACGGCCACATGGTCTGGCACCTGTTCGTGCTCGCGGGCAGCGCCTGCCACTTCGTCGCCGTACTGAACTACGCAACGCGCGCCGTCTGAGCGGTGCCCCTCTGAGAGGTGCCGGGCGTCAGGTTATTTTCTGTCAGGTTGTTGCCGGCGACCGGCTCGCTGCACCGCCACCTTCAACAACCTGACAGAAAATAACCTGACGC
>JANLTC010000211.1:0-8050 GCA_031362725.1 Deltaproteobacteria bacterium
CCCGCCCGCCCAGCAACCAAGCAACTCTCCGGTTGCCTCAATGAAATCAAAGAGGCAGCCTCCCCCAATGGCCGAGAGCGCGCTGTCCGATCAAGACCTCTACCTGTTCAACGAGGGCAGCCACCTTCGCCTCTACGAAAAACTCGGCGCCCACCAAGCCGTAGTCGACGGCAAACCCGGCACCCGCTTCGCAGTCTGGGCCCCGAACGCCGAGCGAGTCTCCGTCGTCGGCGATTGGAACGGCTGGAATCGCGACTCGCATCGGCTGCAGCCGCGCGGCCACTCGGGGATCTGGGAAGCCTTCCTCCCGGACGTCGGCATCGGCGCCGTCTACAAGTTCCACATCCGCTCGCGCACGGGCGGCTACCAGGTCGACAAAGCGGATCCGTTCGCGATACGCGCCGAAGTGGCGCCGCGCACCGCCTCGGTGGTCTGGAACCTCGACTACCAGTGGAACGACAAGGAGTGGCTCGAAGCGCGCGCACGAAAGCGTGGCCTCGCCGAACCCATCTCGATCTACGAACTCCACCTCGGCTCGTGGCGCCGCGTCGCCGAGGACGGCTACCGCTCCCTCTCCTATCGCGAAATGGCACCGCTGCTCGCCGCGTATGCGCACGACATGGGCTTCACACACGTCGAACTGTTGCCCGTGATGGAGCACCCGTTCTTCGGCTCGTGGGGCTACCAGACCACCGGCTACTTCGCCGCATCGAGTCGCTACGGAACCCCGCAAGACCTGATGCACCTCATCGACGTGCTGCATCAACATGGCATCGGCGTGGTGCTCGACTGGGTTCCGTCGCACTTCCCGACCGATGAACACGGACTCGGCTTCTTCGACGGCACCCACCTGTTCGAACACGGCGACCCCCGCCAGGGCTTTCATCCCGACTGGCGCTCGTTCATCTTCAACTACGACCGCCACGAAGTGCGCAGCTTCCTGCTGTCGAGCGCGCTCTACTGGCTCGATGTCTTTCACGCCGACGGACTGCGCGTCGATGCGGTCGCGTCGATGCTGTATCTCGACTATTCGCGCAAAGCCGGCGAGTGGATCCCCAACGAGTACGGGGGTCGCGAGAACCTCGGCGCCATCACCTTCCTGCGCCGCTTGAACGAGGAGGTCTACCGCCTCCATCCCGACGTGCATCTCGTCGCCGAAGAGTCCACCTCGTGGCCGATGGTGTCGCGTCCCACCTACGTCGGCGGCCTCGGCTTCGGCATGAAGTGGGACATGGGCTGGATGCACGACGCGCTCGCCTACGCGTCGCTCGACCCGGTGCACCGGAGCTATCACCACAACGAGCTGACCTTCCGGATGCTCTACGCGTTCACCGAGAACTTCGTGCTGCCGCTCTCGCACGATGAAGTCGTACACGGCAAGGGATCGCTGCTCGGCAAGATGCCGGGCGACGACTGGCAGAAGTTCGCCAACCTGCGCGCGCTCCTCGGCTCGATGTGGACGCAACCGGGCAAGAAGCTGCTGTTCATGGGATGCGAATTCGCGCAGCGCGCCGAGTGGAACCACGACGCGAGTCTCGATTGGAGCCTGCTCGGCAGCGATCCGCACCGCGGCATGCAGCGCTGGGTGCGCGACCTCAACACGCTCTACCGCGGCGAACCCGCGCTGCACGAACTCGACTGCGACGCCGCCGGCTTCAGCTGGATCGACTGCCACGACAGCTCCCAGAGCACGCTCGTCTACCTGCGGCGAGGCTCTTCGACACCGAATGCCGTCGCCGTCGCATGCAACTGGACGCCGGTGCCGCGGCGCGGTTTCCGGCTCGGCGTCCCGCATGGCGGCTTCTGGCGCGAAATGCTCAACAGCGATTCGGCGTGGTATGGCGGCAGCGATCTCGGCAACGGCGGCGGCGTCACCGCGGAAGCCGTTCCGTGGCACGGCCAGCCGCACTCGATCCTCATCACGCTGCCGCCGCTCGCGGTCGTGATCCTGAAGGGCGGACCGACGGCTTGAGCGTGCACGTCGAGGGACTCTCCGCGGCACTGGCGACGGCGCCGGATCCCGAATCGGCCGCGCGTCTCGCCGAGCAGGTGCTCGACGCCGCGAGTCCGGCACTCGTCGCGACCGCCGACGCGAAGCCGGGCCGGCTCGCGCATGTGCTGCTGTCGCTTTGCGGCGTCGCACCGTTCTTCGCAACCTGGCTGATCCGCGAACCGCTGTGGCTGATCGAGATTGCGGGCGATGATCTCGACGCGCCGCTCGACCGGGGCGCGCTCGCCGCGCAGCTCGACGGAGCGCTCTCCGTCGCGGGTGACGAGGGCGCCGCGCGCGCGCTGCGCCACTTCAAGTACCGCTGGCTCGCGCGCATCGTCGTGCGCGATTGCACGTTGCCACTGGGCGCGAGCGGCGAAACGCTCACCGATCTCTCGTGGCTCGCCGAGTTGCTGCTCGATCGCGCGCTGCGGATCGCGCACACCCGCGTCGCCGCGCAGCTCGGCCCGCCCCACTGGCGCGACGCGCAGGGCCACGTCGTCCCGGCGCCGTTCTGCGTGCTCGGCCTCGGCAAGCTCGGCGGCGAGGAGCTGAACTTCTCGTCCGACGTCGACCTGATCTACGTGTATGGCCACGTCACCGACGCGACGAACGGACCGCAGGACCGCGCGCCGCTCGAGTGGTTCATGCGCCTCGGTCAGGAGTTCGGTCGAATCGTCGGCGCCGAGACCGAGGATCGCTTCCTCTACCGCGTCGACCTCGAGCTGCGGCCCGAAGGCGATGGCGGTCCGCCGGCGATCTCGGACACGATGCTCGCCGACTACTACGAGAACGCGGCCGATCACTGGGAAAAGGTCGCGTTCATGAAGGCCCGACCGGTGGCCGGCGACTTCGGTCTCGGCTGGCGCGCGGTGCGCGCGATCCACCCGATGATCTACCGCGCGGCGATGGACTACGCGGGCGTGCGTCGGATCCGCTCGCTGCAGCAACGCGTGGGCCGCGAAGCCCTCCGTTCCCGCGAAGCCCTCTGTTCATCAGATCCCGGCAGCGCGGCCGACGACGGCTTCAACGTGAAGCTCGATCCGGGCGGCATCCGCGACATCGAGTTCGTCGCGCAGGCGCTGCAGTTGCTGCACGGCGGTCGCATCCCGCAGCTGCGCGATCGCTCGGCGCAGCGGGCGCTCGCGCGGCTTGCCGAAGCGAAGGTGCTGCCAGCCGAGACGGCCGCATCGCTGCGACACGCGTATCTGTTCCTGCGTCGTGTCGAGAACCGCTTGCAGATGGAAGACGAGCGACAGGTCCACGACCTGCCGCGCCGACCCGAAGCGCAGCTGCGACTCGCACGCGCGATGGGTTTCGGCGGCGCCACGGCGCGCGCCGACTTCGAGGCGGAGCTCGCGCGGCAGCGCGAACACGTGCGCGCGTTCGGCGCCTCGGTGGACGTCGGGAGCAGCGCCGAGGCGATCCTCCAGCTCTTCCTGCGCCATCAGCCCCAGCTGCTCGGCAGCCCCGAGACGCGGCCGATGATGGAGGCGCTCGCGGAACAGTTTGCGCGCGAAATCGAAGCGTCGCCGGATCTGGTGCTCGCGCTGAACAATCTCGACCGCTTCGTGGCGGCCGTCGGCACCCGGCGCTTCTACTACGAGTTGCTGATCGACCGCCCGGAACTGGTCGGCCGGCTGGCCGCGCTCTTCGCCGGATCGCGCTTCCTGTCGGCGCTGCTCGCGCAGCATCCACGGCTGATCGAGCCGCTCTTCGGCGACCCGAACGTGCTGCTCTTCACACGCGATCAGCTGCGCGCCGATCTCGGGTCGATCCGCGCTGAACTCGGGCCAGCGGACGAACCCGCGTTCGAGCGCGATCTCGATGCACTGCGGCTCTTCCACCAACGCCACGTGCTGAACGTGGGCCTGCTCGACGTCGACGAACAGATCACGCGCGCCGCCTGCGAGACGGCGCTCTCGGAGATCGCCGAAGTGGCGCTCGAGTTTGCGCTCGCGGTGGCGCAGCGCGAGGTAGTGCGCGCGCGGCCGCCCAGTCCCAGCGCCGCCGCGGCGCGCTTCCTGGTCGTCGGGATGGGGAAGCTCGCGAGTCGCGAACTCAGCTACGGCAGCGACCTCGACCTGATCTTCCTCTACGACCAGCAGGGCAGCGATGCGAGCGACGCGCCGTTCGTGCAGGAGTACTGCGTGCGCGTCGCGCAGCGACTGATCTCCGCGCTGGAGACGCCGACCGCCAACGGCGCGTGCTACGAGATCGACTCGCGGCTGCGTCCGTCCGGCAATCAAGGCACGCTCGTCACGTCGATCGCGGGGCTCCGCCACCACTACCAGACGCTCGCGATGCTTTGGGAGAAGCAGGCGTTGCTGCGCGCGCGACCGGTGGCGGGCGACGCCGCGGCAGCTGCGGCATTCGAGTCGCTGCGTCGCGACGTGTTGCAGCAGCCGCTCCCCGCGGACGCCGCGGGCGAGATCCACCGGGTTCGGTCGCGGATGGAACACGAGCTCGCGGAGGAGACGGCAACCCGCCGCGACTTGAAACGCGGTCGCGGCGGGCTGCTCGACGTCGAGAACGCCGTTCAGTTCCTGCAGCTCGTGCACGGTCGTGAGCACCCCGCGCTACTCGATGTCGATCGCACCGAACGGACGATCGACGCGCTTCTCGCGCTCGGTCTGCTCGCTCCCGCACCGGCGGCGGCGCTGCGCGACGGCTGGGAGTTCCTCGAGCGTCTCGCGAGCCGGTTGCGCGTGGTCGAGAACCGCTCGATCAGCGACCTCGACGAGGAGCGGGGCGACCTCGACGGTCTCGCCCGCCGGCTCGGCTACGCGGCGGGCACGCGCGAGTCGAGCGCGCGGCGGGCACTCCAGGCCGACTACGCGCGCCACACCGACGCAATCCGAGATGCCTATCGGGAGGTTCTCGGCGTCGGACGCTGAGGTGGAAACCCTGCCGCGGCCGCGACGCGGCGAATCCCGGGGAACGCGGCCGGGTGATCGCAGGCCCGGCTCGTTACGATGCGCGAACGCCGGATGGCTGCTCGTTGCGGGCGAGCCCATGCAGCTCGAGAGGGATCAGCGTGCGCGCCGAGGCTTCGCTCACATCGCCGTTTGCGCGCCTCGGCGCGTGGCTCGCACGGCGCGCGAAGTGGGTGCTCGCGGCGTCCGCGGTCGCACTCGTCGCGATGGGCCTCTACGGGGCCTCGGTCGAGGATCACCTGCCCGCCGGCGGTCTCGACGTTCCGGGTTCCGAGTCCGCGCTCGCCGCGCAGGAGGCAGCGCGCCGCTTCAGCATCGGCGCCGCGGACGTACTCGTGCTCTATCGCAATCCCGGCGGCGACGTGCTCGATGCGGAGTTCGGCTCGCGCGTGCTCGACAGCCTCGACGTCGTACTCGGTGACGCAGGCGTGGTCGGCGTGACGACCGTCTACGACACCAGCCAGAAGACGCTGGTGTCGCGGGATGGGCGCGAGACGCTGGTGATCGTGTCGCTCGCCGGGGACAGCGCGCACAAGATCGCGACCTTCCGCCGCATCGAAGGCGCGCTGCGCGGGGTCGAGCCGCCGGTCGAAGTGGCGATCGGCGGCATCGTGGGCTTCACACTGCTGGTTCAACAAGCCGCGCGCGAGGACGCCGCATCGGCGGAGATGATCGCGCTGCCGTTCGCGCTCGTATTGACGTTGTTCTTCTTTCGCGGCGCGGTGGCCGCGCTGCTCCCGATCGCGATCGGCGCGTTCTCGCTGGCCGGTTCCGCGGCGCTGGTGCGCTTCGGCGCCCAGTTCACGGAGATCTCGATCTTCGCGATGAGCGTCGGCGCGTTCCTCGGCCTCGGGCTCTCGATCGACTACGCGTTGCTGCTCGTGCAGCGTTTCCGCGAGGAGATCGGCCGCGATCTCGACGTGCCGGAAGCCGTCGCCGCGACGCTCGACACCGCCGGCCGCGCGGTCTGGGTCTCGGGGCTCACCGTCATGACGAGCCTCACGGCGCTGTTGTTCGTGCCGTTGCCGGTGCTGCGCAGCGTCGCGATCGGCGGCGTGCTGGTGGTCGTGAGCGCGCTGCTCGGTGCGCTGCTGGTGCTCCCGGCGCTGCTGGCCTTCCTCGGTCCGAACGTGAACCGCTGGCCGATTGGTCGCAAGCGCGAGGAGGGCACGCCGAGTCCGTTCTGGTTGCACGTTGGCGAGTTCTCGATGCGCCATCCGGTCGCCACGGTAATCGGCTGCCTCGTCGTGCTCGCGATCTTTGCCGCGCCGGTGTTGCGGATGAAGAGCGCGATGCCCGACTCGGGTGCGCTCGCCCGCGACTCCGAGGTGCGTCGCATCGACGAAGCCCTCTCCGATCCGCAGCGTTTCGACCCGGGCGGCGCCTCGGCGATCCCGGTGATCGTCGACATGAAGGGCTCGCCGCTCGAGCCCGCGAACCTGCGCGCGCTGCGCTCCTACATCGCCGCCATCGAGGCCGTGCCGGGTGTCGAGGGCGTCCGCTCGCCGTTCCGCGATCTCGATCCCGACGCGCTCACACCCGAAGCGATGCAGCGCAAGATCGCCAGCGAACCGACTGCGACACAGCTCCGCCGCATGGTCGATGAGAACGCGGCGTTGCTGATCGCGGACAACCGGAATCCGTGGCGTTCCCCCGAGTCCGCACGCATCGTCGATGCGATCCGCGATGTCCCGCAACGCGGACTCCAGTCGATGGTGGGCGGAGCGACCGCGCAGATGGTCGACCAGGTGCACACGCTTCGCGCGTACGGCGGCATCGCGGCGCTGCTCGTCGCGGTCTCGAACTTCGCAATCCTGCTCGTCGCGTTCCGCTCGGTCGTGGTCCCGCTGAAGGCCGTGCTGATGAACGCGCTCTCGCTTTGTGCCAGTTACGGACTGCTCGTCTGGGTGTTCCAGGACGGTCACTTCGCGGATTGGCTCGGCTTCCGGCCGGCCGCCGATGGAATTGATCCGACGATTCCGCTGGTGATGTTCGCGATCGTCTTCGGGCTCTCGATGGACTACGAGGTATTCCTGCTGAGCCGCATTCAAGAAGAGTGGAAGCGCACGCGGGACAATCGCAGTTCGGTGATCCTCGGACTGGCGCGCACAGGCCGCACGATCACCAGCGCGGCGCTGATCCTGCTGGTCGTGGTCGGCGCGTTCATGACCGGCGATCTGGTCTACGTGAAACAGATGGGGCTCGGCATCGCCGCGGCGATCGCGCTCGACGCGACGCTGGTGCGCACACTGCTGGTGCCCGCGACGATGCAGCTGCTCGGCGACTGGAACTGGTGGGCGCCGCGCTGGCTGCGGGCCCGATGAACCTCGCCGCTCGCCGGTGGCTCGCTACGCGGGAAGTTTGCGTTGTGGGTGCGGCGGGCGTTTCGGCGCCGCCCAGGAGCAGATCGGACACGTTGCTGCGTCGTGGCCTCGTGCGGGGCATTGCTGGCGGCCGAAGTAGATGATTTGCAGATGGCGCTTGCCCCAGTCGGATTCGGGGAAGAGCGCCGAGAGATCGCGCTCGGTTTGTATGACGTTGCGGCCGCTCGAAAGTCCCCAGCGCGCGGCGAGTCGATGGATGTGCGTGTCGACGGGGAACGCGGGCAGACCGAACGCCTGCACGCGCACGACGCCCGCCGTCTTGTGACCGACGCCCGGCAGCGCTTCGAGTTCCTCGAAGCTACGCGGCACGACGCCGCGATGGCGTTCCATCAACAACTGCGACAGCGCGCGGATGTTTTTCGCCTTCGCCGGCGCGAGGCCGCACGAGCGAATTGCCGCCTCGATCCGCGCGACCGGTAGCGCCGCCATCTGCTCGGGCGTGCGCGCCAACGCAAAAAGGCCGGGCGTCACCTGGTTCACGCGCTCGTCGGTGCATTGCGCCGACAGCACGACGGCGACGAGCAGCGTGAAGGGATCTGCGTGCGCGAGCGGGATCGGCGGCTGCGGATAAAGGCGGTCGAGAATCGCGCCGATCTTCGCCGCCTTCTGGCCGCGAGTCACCAACGACCGATGAGCCCGACGATCCCGCCTTCCCGCGTAGCGAGCCAACGGCGAGCGGCGAGATCCATAAGGCCGTCCTCCCGCGCAGGCTAAGCCAAGCGCACCTTGTAGTTGCCGCG
>JANLTC010000259.1:0-1926 GCA_031362725.1 Deltaproteobacteria bacterium
CAGGACGCGTCGCGCTGCCGGCCTGGTCGCGGCAAGCCGCGATCGTCGCGGCGCTCGCGGTCGCGGTTGCGTTCGCCGCTCATTCGGTCGAGCGCGCGGGGATCTGGGCATCGCCGATTCGCGTTCTCACCGACGCCGCGACGCACTATCCGAACGGGCGCACCGCGCGACTCGTCGAGGCGCGCCGTGCCGCGCAGGGCGGTGACCCCGACACCGCGATCGCCGCGCTGCGCCGCGCCTGGCAACTCGGCTTCAATCGCTACGAACAGCTGCAGAGCGACCCGACACTCGCGTCGCTGCGCGGCGATCCGCGCTTCGAGGCGCTGGTGCGCGAGATCGCCCGGTCGTGGGTGACGCTCTTCGCCGCGAAGCCGGACCCGACGCAGATCGAGCTGCGTACACTCGCGCTGGCCCAACTCGCCAGCGGCGATCGCGCTGCGGCGGTCCGCTCGCTCGAGCGCGGCCTCGCAAAGGGCGGCCCGATCGACGACCGTCTGCGCGACGAGATCGCCCAGCTGCGCGCGCTGCCGCGCTGAGGCTGCCAGCACGAGCTGCAGCAAGGGAAGCGGCCGCTACTTGTGACCGCGCTCGCCGCCGACGATCGGCATCACCGCCTCGAAGTCGCGTAGCCAGGCCTCGCGTTCGGGCTCCGACAAGGATGTCGCCCGGGCCGAGCGCGCGAGCGCACGACCGCTAGCGACCGCGGCGGCGCGGCTCTCGGCTTCGCCCGACATCGCGAGTTCCATCCACGTCGACAGGGCGCCGGAGATCGCACCCGCGGCGTCGGCGAGTTGCGCGCGCAGCCGCAGATCGGCGCGTGTCCGGATCCGCGGCAGCAATCCGTCGAGGATCCGCATGCCGTCGCGCGCTTGCGCCGGGTCGCCGCTCGCCAGGCGCGAGCGCGCGCGCAAATGCGTGGCTTCGGAGGAGAGCGCCGAACGCGGATCGATCGCCGCGAGCGGTGCGTCGAGCAGGCGTACGATGTTCCAATCGGGTTCGGCGAGCGCTGCGGCGCGCCGTGCTTGCAGCAGCGCCTGCGCGCCCGGGCCAGTCGCACCGGTCTCGGCCGCGGCTTCGGCTTCGGGCGCGCCGGCGGCGAGCGCGATCTCGCGCGCATCCTGCCGCGTCGGATCTCCGGCGCTCGCTTCGGCGGCCACACGAGCCGCTTCCGAGAAACGGCCCGCGCGCAATGCGAGCGACGCCTGTGCCGCCAGTCGTCGCGGCGGATCGGGGAGGGAGGCCGTGATCTGCGCCGCCCGCTCGGGTAGCCCGATCGCGGCGAGACGCCGGACCAGATAGCTCGCATCGAGTTCGGGCGGCAGCGGGATCAGCGGCTCGTAGGGCGCGAACATCCGCGATGCACCATCCGAATTGAGCGGTGCGCGCAGCACCTTCGGCGAACGGGTGGCGAGGACGTTGCGGTCGTCGGTCGAGAGCTCGGCGCCTTCTGCCAGCGCGCGCGTCCCGGCGTCGTCGAGCGCGAGCGCTGCGGCGAGGTCTTCCGCGCAGACGATTCCGACCGCGGCAAAATCCTCCGGCGTCGCGGCGATCGCTGCGGTCGCGCTGGCTTCGACGTCGAGCGGCGTCGCCGATGCGAGGAAGAGCACGCCGTTCGCGCTGGGCCGATAGACGCGCACGTTCGGAAATGCGCTGCGCAGAGTCGCGAGCAGGCTGCGCAGCAGGTCCTCGTCGACGAACGAGAGGCCGATCCACTGCACGAAGACGCCGCCCGGCGCGAGGCGATCGCGGACCAATGTGAAGAATTCGCGCGTGTAGAGGTGTGAAGCGCCGGCGCCCCAGGGATGCGAGGGTTGCGAGACGATCGCGTCGTAGCGCTTGTCCGAGAGCAGGAGCGCGCTGCGCGCATCGTTGGTGCGCACCTGCACGCGCGGATCGGCGAGCGGGTCGCGATCGCGCCATGCGGCG